>CAYTMM010000019.1:0-44193 GCA_964438875.1 uncultured Sphingosinicella sp.
GCAGCGGAATCATAATCCGCGTGTCGGGGGTTCAAGTCCCTCCTCCGCTACCATCCCCGGATTTTCCACCGACGACCCATTTCGGCCACCGGTGGATTTTTTCACAATAAAATCAACTATTTTTGGCGTCCTATTGAGAACGGGTCCGTCCGGCTGTGACCCGCTGCGGCCACCTACGTCGATTTGGAATGGGGGTGGATTCTGGGTAATTTTGCCCGTGCACCCCCAAAAGCGATACCCCCAGATGCCTCTTAAGGAACTCGAAGTTAAATATGCCACCAAGCGGCAGCGCCCCTACAAGCTGTCGGATGGAGACGGCTTGCACCTGTTCGTTCAGCCCAGCGGATCGAAACTTTGGCGCCTGAAGTATCGCTTCGAAGGCAAGGAAAAGCTGCTCAGCTTCGGCAAATATCCGGTCGTCACGCTGGCCATGGCCCGTGAGAAGCGGCTCAAGGCCAAGCGTCTGCTCGATCAGGGCCAGGATCCCGCCGAGATCAAGAAGCAGAATAAAAGGGAGAAGGCGTCGCTCAAGCTGTTCGAACCGATCGCGCGCGCCTGGCACGCGAATCGTCTCGCAGGTCTCGACCCCGCCCACGCCCTACGCATCATCAATCGGATGGAACGCGATGTCTTTCCGATCATCGGCAACCGCCGGATCGTCGACATCACCGCGCCCGAGATTCTCGATATGATCCGGCTGGTCGAAGCGCGCGGCGCGCTGGACGTCAGCCGCCGCCTCAAGCAAGGTGTCAGCCAGGTCTTCCGCTTTGCAATCGCGAGTGGCTGGGCCAAGGCCGATCCCACTCTCAGCCTAAATGATGCGCTCAAGCCCAAGCCGCCCGTCAAACATATGGCACGCGTTCCGATGACCGAGTTCCCGGACTTAGTCCGCTCGATCATGGTCTATGACGGGGAGGACACGCCGCGCCGACGCGAGATCACCCGCGATGCTCTCTTGTTCACCCTGATGACCTGGGCGAGGACCGGCGAGACGCGGTTTGCGGCCTGGGACGAGTTCGAGAATCTGGAAGGCCCGGAGCCGCTCTGGCGGTTGTCGCCGAAGCGCATGAAGATGGAGCGCGAGCATCTTGTGCCGCTGCCGCGTCAGGCGGTCGAACTGTTGCGCCGCCGCCGCCGCGAAACCAACGGCGATTTCGTATTCCCCGGCTTGAAACCGGACAAGCCTATCTCCGGGAACACCATGATCTATGCCTGCTACCGCATGGGATATCTCGGCCGGCAGACCGTGCATGGGTTCCGCGGGCTCGCCTCGACTTGGGCGAATGAGGCCGAGCATTACAAGCCGGACTGGGTCGAAATGGCACTGGCGCATGAGGACGAGAATGAGGTGCGCGGCGCTTATAACAGCGCGCTCTACCTAACTCCCCGCCGGCGGATGATCCAGAATTGGGCGGACATGATAGAGAAGGCTGCTGAAATCGTTCGCGAGGACGTCGCGATCGTTCGTCCAATTGCGCGCTGCCGACTGAGGTCGATACAAGGCCAGGAACGCCCTGCGGGTCGGGAGCCTTATTGGCAGCGGCTGCGGAGTATCGGCGCTCGCGCGAAACCGAACAGCATCGGCTAGCGGCATTGGTGCCGGTTCCAGTAGCGGGACCAGCGCAGTGCCAGACCCGAGGCAACCATAGCGCAGGACAGATCGATGCCCGATGCGGTGATGCACCAGGCGGCAGTCCGGCTCCCGCCGCCGCTGCCGGCCGACCGGCAGGCGAGCGGTGCGCCGCGCACCAGCACGTGACCTTCGCGCGAACGCCCAACATCGCGGCCGATGAGGCGGACCAAGTGATCGCGGGCGCGTTCGGCCGACGCCGACGGGCAGGGCTGACCTGGCCGGCAGCTGCCGTCCATCTCCCGGGCTGCGATGCCGGCCAGCCGGATGCGCGGCCCTTGCGCGCACCAGATCGGCCCGTCGCCATCCCAGACCCGGACCGGCGTGCAGGTGAAGCTCTGGCCGGCGGCGACGACCTGAAGCGCCATTACGAAGATCATCGTCATGAGCTCATCCCGAACCGGAAGCCGTTTCTTTTGGTGAAACCGCCATGTCAGCTGACCCCGAGCCAGCCACCGCCGCGGCCCACATAGTCGCGTTCGCGAATGTCCATATCGAGACCCAGCAATTCGGCCAGCCGTCCAAGCTCGCGGCCGATCAGATCATCGAAGTTACGCATGTTGAGCGCGCGCAGTTGCACCGCGCGCTTTTCCAATGTCTCAAGCAGATCGCGCATCGCCCCGGCGATGAAGCGGCCGAGCCGCGCACCTTCCAGTCCGAACGAAGCGAAGAAGGTGGCCAGATCCTCGCGCGTCATCTGATCGAACTCGGCCGCCGTGCCGATGTCGAAGGCGAGCGCGCTCGTATAGCCCTCGTGCAGTCCGACCGGCAGCAGGTCGTAGAGCGGAGCGAGGATAGCCTCGCCGTCCGGTGTATATAGGATGGCGTGGTTCTTGGCATGATTGTCGTTATTGCCGATCGCCAGGTTGAAGATCGTCGCGAGCAGGAAGGTCTCGATCGCCTGGGCGGGCCGGGACAGCCGATCGAGCAGGGCGCGGATCGCCGCGGCGTCGAAGCGGCGGCCCTCGCGTCCGTAGCGCTGATATTTGAGGCGGGCTGGCAGGCCGAGCGCCTGGGCGAAATCCTCCTGGTGGAGGCGGTACACCCTGCCGTCGACCACGACGCGATCGAACCGCTCCAGGAGAAGCGTGTCGACGCCGCCGATGACGCTATGCTCGGCATTGGCCACCTCGAAACCGCAGGCCTGGGCGAGCCGGCCGGCCGCAGCTTCCTGCAATGCTTCGGCGGCCCGCACCCGGCGCGGCACCTTCAGGATATGCGTGGTCGGCACCTTGAGCTGCGCGGCGGGCAAGGCGAAGCGCCCGTCGGGGAGCAGCGTGAGCGCGATCTTGCGCTGTACGCCCGCAACCGGCGACGGGTCGTCGACCTCGTCAGGCAAGGGTTCGCGGTCCGCCAGGCGGGTCGCGATGAGTGCGATCTCGTCGTCCTCGAGCGGCCGATAGTCGCGCGCCAGATCCCCGGGCACCTTGACCGGCGGGGCACCTACGGGGAGGCAGGAAATCGCGCCCGCGCAATCGGCCCCGACATGCGCGAGAATGCCGACCAGATCGCTGCGGTCCAGGCCTTCGCGGTCGATGACCTGCTGCATCTGGTCGTTCTCGGGCAGGAGATTGTCGAAAAAGGCGCGGGTGGCCGCATCGCCGATCGGTGCGTCGTCAAGCGGCAGGGACAGCGAGATCGCCCGCCCGGTGGCGAGATGATCCTCATGATAGCGAAAGCCGATGCCGCCATTGTCGAACGCCTCCAGCCGGCCCACCGGCGCGGGAAAGCCGTCGAGCCGGACGTCGAGCGCCAGCCGCACATTCATGGCGCAAAGACCAGCTTGAGCCCAGCCGCCTTGCACACGGCGAGGACCCGGCCAATCTCGAGGCTCCGCTTTCCCTGTTCCAGTTCCACCAGAAAGCGGCGCCCGACCCCGGCGAGATCGGCGAAGCGTTGCTGGGTCATACCCATCGCCTTGCGCGCCGCACGGACCCGTTTGCCTATATCGGCAACCGAGCCGACGATCGCGGCGTCGTCGAGCGCGTGCGTTCGGGCGGGGGAGGATGGCGTGGTCACGGCGCTCGCCATCACCCGTTGGACAGCACGCGGCGCGCCGAGTGCATCAAGCATGTCGCGGTTTGGCGAGCGATATTTCTCGGCCAGTTCGGCAATCCCCATAAGCGGCCTAGAACGGGCCTCCAATCCCTGCCGAAGCCGCGAATCTCGTTCCATATGCTCCCGGAGCATTTTCAGGTGCGGCGGATCGAGCGCGTCTCTCACCGGCGCAAGCGGATCCGTGGCGGTCCGCGCGCGCTTGAGATAGTCCAGCGGAGTCTTTGGAATATGTGCCATATTCTGTTCCCGAACGGGAACGCTATATAGTCGTGATCTCTTAATGAATCAATATGCTCCCATTCGGGAACAATTTGACAGTCTCAATTCAGAACCATCGCCGTGATCCCGAACGGGATCATTCGAGAGATGGAACGGGCAATGAGACTAGCCAATGTCATCGACTCGTCGCGATGTAACTCCACCTGATTCTCGACCCCACCCCACGTTTCGCAACCCTGCCATGACCCCGTCGCAAATCGGGCGGACCGGAGGCCGCCGATCATCTATAGATGAGCACAGCGGGGGACGAGACGAAGAAGGACGGCCTGCGCAGCCGCATCAAGTCGATCGTCAGAACGGTGGAGACGGAGGCCGTCGCCCTCGTCGGCAAGCTCGAGGAAGCCGAACGACAAGCCGAAATCCGGCGGCAGGAATGGCTTGTCCAGCAGGAGCGCCGGCGGCGGGAGGAAGATCGACAACGTGTTGAGAAATCGATCGAGGAGAGCCGCGCCAAGCTCGGGCAGGTGATCGAGCGATGGTCGAGGGCCACGAGTGTCGAGCGCTTTTTCGCCGGCGTGGAGGAGCGTGCCGCCGGTCTTTCTGGCGATGATCAGGAGGCGGTCATGGAGCGTCTCGGGATGGCGCGGGAGTTTCTGGGCACGCAGGATCCGCTGGATTCTTCCGATCGTAGAAGACGCCTGAAGAACTGTATCGGCCGGCCTATTCCGATGATGACGTTTATGACGATGGATGAGATTCGTTCAGCGTTGCATTGGCGGCCGGACAGTCGCTTAATGGCGCGATGCCTTTTCCCCGCCCCGACGAAGATGCTCCGCCTATCACGATCGGTGAATGGATATTCCTGATCGTGGGGGCAGCCGCTTTTCTCCTGGCCCTCGGAGTCCAGTTGGTTTGACAGCAGATCAGGAAGTCTGGGCCTGTGCGCTTGCGATCGAACGCCAATATACGGATCGCGCCGCAACCCATGTCGCTGAACGCATCGGAGCGCTTGTCCTCGCGGGCGATCTTGCGGGCGTTGCACGCTGGAAGAGGATCGCCGCCTGCCTCGATGCTATGCAAGGCGCGGCGGCCGGGTCGCTTTCCTGAATCCACCCATGCCTCCATTTCGGATCAGGTCGCGATGGAGGGCGCGAGCACGGCTGTCCAAGATGCGATGGTGGAAGAAGATGCGTTCACTCTCGTCACCAATGCGTCGGTGACTGCCGCGAGCGAGATCCGGGAGGAGCTCGCCGATTGTTTGCGCCGCCTCGATCTCATCAATCTGTCGATGCCGGGCATCTACCTGTCGCAAGCCATAGATAGCCTTGACGACGACATTCAGCGGATCGCCGGAGCCATGGAGATCTCTGAACTGGGTTAAGCAACGCGGTCGAGTTTCGCTTCCGAAGGCCGGTATTGATTGTTCGCCGCGTAGGCCGCTTCGCGAGGGATCTACTATGCTCATCCGATCCACTGACCGTTGAGAACTCGTGTGCAATTCGGTTAACCATCTTTTGATGGGTTCGGATCGACTGATACAACTGACACCGCGTGAGCGGGACTGTCTACGCCTCGTCGGTCGCGCGCTTTCGTCAAAGGAGATCGCAATCGAGCTTGGGCTCTCGCCGTTCACTGTAGACGAATATGTCCGCAGCGCTGTCGTCAAGATCGGCGCGCGCAATCGCCGTGAGGCTGCGCGACTGCTCGATATCGAGGAGCGCTCGAAATCGCCCCCCGAGAAACTCGGGGACGAGCCGTCGCGCCTTGCCGAACCGGGCCATCCGCCAGCAGCAATAGACCCAGCCGGAGAGGAGCGATCGCCAAGGTGGCGCATTGCGTTTCTCCGGCAGGGGAGGCGGTACAATGATCTCGGCTGGCGCGAACGGCTCTTGTGGATCGTCGCTGGCGCGGTCGCGATCATCGTCCTCTTCTCGCAGCTGGCGAGCGGCATGCAGGTGTTAGAGAGCATGTTCCGCGGCCGCTAGCGCCGTTCACCACCACAACAACAACCGAAGAGATTGCGCGACGAGATGTCGCGCAAGAGGGGGAGTATTGTCATGCCTTCGATCAAAGTCACCGCTGCCGTACGCATTGCGCGTTCGCTCAAGCCTGCCGAACAGGCGATCAACGAGGCGGCCATCGAGGTTCTCACTGTCGGAACCGAAGTCCTGCGGGCCCGTACATCCGGTGCATTCGGCCTTACCGAGGGGCAGGAGGCTGTGGACAGGATCGGCCGGGCCACCGGCATGATCTTCGGCGCGCTTTCCGAGGTTGTCGGCGCGCATGGCGAACTGCGCCAGGTCGCGGCTGACCATCAGATCCTGAGCTATGGCGACCTGTGTCCGCCGCCCTCTTTCCTGGAGCCGGCGATGCCGGACGCTTCCGATCGCCTGCGCGTGGTCGCGTAGGATGGCCAGCTTGACCGTTTGCCCGGTCAATGCTCGTCTCGACCGGCATGATGCCGATCCTGTTCCTGATGCTGCTCCTGGGCGCCTGCCTCTACGCCATTGTGCGCGGGGGCGCTCCGGAGCGCATCGGTGCGGCGATCCTGATCCTCGCCACGCTCGCCTCGGCCATCACCCTGGCGACCAGCGAGGATCGCTATCGCGAGATCGAAGTCGCCACGATGTGGGTCGATGTCGCGATGACCGTCGCCTTCCTGACGCTGGCGCTGCGGGCGCAACGCTACTGGCCGATGTGGGTCTCGATGGTGCAGCTCGACCTGATCGCAATGCACCTCGTTATGTTCTCGCCCGAGACGGGGTCCTGGTCGTACTGGGCCATGCAGGCCATGTGGAGTTATCCGCAGCCGATCCTGCTGGCCATAGGCACCTGGCGGCACCGCCAGAGGATGCGGCGTTACGGCGACGATCCCGCCTGGACATCACTTCCAGCTTGAGTCCATGTGATGGGTGGTGAAGGCGAAGCTGCGCTGCGCGCGCGCACCGGACTGATGCTGCGCGAACTGGAAGAGCTCATCTACCAGGTTCATGCACGTTTTCGCGTCGGCACCGGCAACGCCACCGCCACCGAGAGCAGGCCGCCCAGCCTGTCGGCGCGCGCGCTGGCGCGTTACAAGAGCCGCCGCGCCCGCGCGACATTGTTTGGCGGCAATGACGACCTTTTCGGTGAGCCGGCCTGGGATCTGTTGCTCGACCTGTTCGTCGCCCGCGAAGCCGGCCGACGAGTCTCGGTGAGCAGCGCATGCATCGCGGCCGAAGTGCCGGCCACCACCGCGTTGCGCTGGCTCGCTGTTCTCGAGAAACGGGGTTTGGTCGAACGGCGCGGCGATCCTTGTGACCGTCGACGCGTCGATGTGGTGCTCAGCGACGCCGCCTATGCAGCGATGGAACAATGGCTCGCGATCTGGGGATGAGACGTGCGGCGAGGGGGCCGGGACGCCATGCGGTGTCGGCCGGAGCCCCGGCTATGAAGGAGATGTTATTGCCAGATGGAAGGCGCTGTCATCACGCCCACAGGGGCTGATACCGGGCATCTATCGCTGCCGCTGCCCCCTGACCGAAATCGCGCATTTGTTCTGCGCCGACATGCCGGCGCCCTTCGACTGGTCGGCCTCAAATGCGAAGGCCTCCTATGTGCCTATCCCGCCTCGGCCATGTATCGCGAGCGAACCGGAGAGTCCTGGGCCGGCGGCGCCTCACTCGGCGAATGAGTCATGCCGTGCGGCGGCGCGCGGCCCGTGTCGGGCGCGCGCACGCAATCGGCCCGTACAATCGGAATATATCGCGCGAATAGCTTTGGCGCGATCACCCCATCAGCCTATCCTCCGGCCCGTCATGGCCATGACTTTTCAACCAACAGGAGAAGTGCCATGCAGTACGAAAATCGCGACCAGATCCTGATCGAACTCGGTCGGGTCAGCATTGCCACCAAGGGGTGCGAAGTCGGGTTCGACGACCAGGAGGGCGGTCTCGAGCTGGTGCCTGGGCTCAGCGACGACTGAACCCGCCTTGCGCGTGCCCGGATAACGGGCACGCGCCTTTTGCCCCCGGCGCGGAGCATGCCGGATGCGCTGCCATGGACGTCCCCTTTGTGCCCCGACGTTCTGGCCACATGCCCGCCGCTGCCTATCTGCGCGCAAAATTCTCAAGCCGGCATTATGCGGATCTTCGCGCTCCGAACGTCTTGCCATGTGGGATCGGCCTAACAAACCCTGCCGCGTATGCGCGCCGGCGCGCATTGCCAATGCGCTCACCCTGTGCCGGGAGGGTGGAGATGGACGAGAGCGAGGCCGAACGATGCGGCGAGCGGCGAGGGACCGCGTTGCAGATCGAGGCCTTGCGCATCGCCAAACCTCCATAATGGAGCAGATTGTCGGTTCATTTGGGCCGCGAGATGATGCGGTTTTCGTGTCCAGACCTGTCTTCCTTCATGGGCCGGGTGGCCGCCGTTCATGTCCAGGCCTCACAGCTAAAGGCGGCGGCACATGTCCAAGCATGTCCCAGAGCCCGGCTCGCCCGTCGCTTGCGCGCCACAAAGCGCTTGCGCGTCCCCGGGCGGCGGCCGCGACGCCGCGACCATCTGAAAACAATCGGGATATTTTTGCCGAATAGGTTTCGGATCTGCAGCCCGCCGCCCTAGATTCGTCCGGTCATGGCCATGACGCTTGGACCGCAAGGGAGAAGTGCCATGCAAAACGACCATCGCGACGAACCAGTGATCGAGCTCGGCCGGATCAGCCTCGAGACGCGGGGCTTGGGCTGGGGCATCGACGACCAGGAAGGCGGTCTCGACATGCCGCCGGGCCTTGGCGCCGACTGAGCCGCACGGGCGCGTGTCTTCCAACGGAGGCACGCGCTCCCGCGCAACTGCCCGACCGCCCGCGAAAAAGCCCCGATGTCCCGCCCGATACCGCCGCTGCGCGACCTGCTGGCCTGGTGCCACTGCGCCGGGCGGATCGTCATTCTCGACCTCGCCGCGGATCGCTATCTGTGCCTGCGCTGCGACGAGCCCCCGCCCGGCGACGCGCAAGCTGCTACCCGGCCGCCCATGGCGCTCACCGTCTGGGCGGGGCCTCGGCCGCTGGCAGGGCCTCCCGTTCTCGCGTCCCCGCTGCGCGATCTCGGGCTTGCTGATAATGCTGCGGGAACCATGGCGGTGCTGGCCGCCGCCTGGGCCCAGCGCCGCGCCATCATGGAGCTGCGCCGGCGCCACCTCGCCGATATCCTGGTCGCCTTCGAGCCGGTGACGGAAGGCCAGTCCTCAGCGTGCGCGGTAGAGGCTCCGGCCATCGCCATCGCCGCGGCTCATGCCGGCGCCGGCCGCTGGCAGCGTTCGGCCGATCGTTGCCTGGCGCGATCGATCGCGGTGCTCCGGGCCTGCCGAGCCCGACGGCTCGACGCCTGTATCACGTTCGGGGTTCGGGTCGATCCCTTCGCCGCACATTGCTGGGTGCAATCGGGCGACGCGGTGCTGGTCGGCGATATCGAGCAGGTCCGCCGCTTCACCCCGATCCTGGCATTGCGATGAGGCCGCGCTACCTCATCGCTGTGTCCCGCGGCGGTGCGCTCGATCCGGATCTCGTCGGTTGCCTGCCTCGCATGTGCGGCCTTCCGCTCGCCGCGTCCTGGCCGGACCTGGCGATCTTCGCGGCCCCAGCGTGCCTCTGGCTCGCCACCGGACCCGATACGGGCGCGCTTGGCACCTTGTTCGCCCGGCACGGCCCGCCGCGACCGGTCCGGGACGACGAAGCGGGCGAGATCGGCGGACTGCTCGACGGGAACAACGCACCGGCGCGCTACTGGGGCGGCTATCTGGCGGTTTCACGGGAGAGCGGGACGCGCATCGCGCGCGACCCCTCGGGCGCCTTGCCGTGCTATCATGTCATGGTCGGCAGGACACTGCTGCTGGCGAGCGAGATCGACCTGCTGCTCGCCACTGGCCGGGTTCGCCCCGCCCTGGATTGGGACGCGATCGTGCGGCGCTTCCACGATGCCGATCTCCCGGAGCCGCGAACCGGGCTTTCAGCGATCCACGAATTGCTGCCGGGCTTCGCGCTCCAGGCGGACGGGAAGGGTGGCATCGCCTCATCTTCATGCTGGTCGCCCTGGGACCATGTCGAGCCCGATGAGAACAACGGCGACGGCGTGGCGGCCGAGCGGCTGCGCCGCCTGGTCCGCCATTGCGTGCAGGCCTGGGGCGTGCCTTTCCGACATCTTCTCCTCAGCCTGTCGGGCGGCCTTGATTCCTCGATCGTCGCGGCCTGCCTGGCGGGGGGCGCCGCCGTCCAGGCGGTCACCTGCCTTACCCTCTTCGGCGACGAGGCGATCGGCGACGAGCGCGTTTATGCGCGCGCCTTGTGCGCCCATCTCGGCCTTCCGCTCATCGAGCATCCATTCCGGCTGGACGATGTCGATATCGCCCGGCCGCTCGGCGCCCATCTGCCGCGCCCGATGGGACGGACGCTCGCCCAGGCCTATGAGCAGGCCCATCTGCGCGCCGCGGCCGAGGCCGGGATCGACGCCTTCATGACCGGCAATGGCGGCGACAATGTCTTTTGCTATTCGCAATCCGCCGCCGCCCTGGTCGACCGGCTGCGCATCGAGGGGTTTCTGCCCGCCTGGCATACGCTGCGCGATATCGTGGCGCAGACCGGCTGCGGCCCGCGTGCCGCGCTGGCGGCGGCGATCCGGACCGCCCGGCGGCCGGGTCCCGCTTGGCGCGCCAATCCCCTGTTCCTCGATCGCGGTCTCGCCGCTGCGCTCGCGGGCCGGCCGTTTTCCCATCCCTGGCTGGAAGGCCCGCCCGGCGCGCTGCCGGGCAAGGCCGCCCACATCGCCGGCCTGCTGCGGCTTCAGCTCCATCTTGAGCCGGGACGCAGCCGCTTCGCGCCGGTCCTCCACCCCCTGGTTTCCCAGCCGGTCATGGAGGCGTGCCTCAAGGTGCCGAGCTGGCAGTGGCGCGCCGGGGGCGCCGACCGGGCCCTCGCCCGCGAGGCTTTCGCGGCGCAGCTGCCGCCCGAGATCCGCACGCGCCGCCTGAAGGGCAGTCCCGACGCGTTTGGCGCCGCCTTGATGCGCGTCCGGCGCGCCGAGATCCGCGCCCGTCTGCTCGACGGCCATCTCGCCCGCCACCGGCTGGTCGATCGCGGCGCGATTGGGGCGGCCCTCCACGAGGATCGCCAGACGACCGGCGAGGAACGGGTGCGATTGTTCGACCTGCTCGATACCGAAGCCTGGCTCGACCATTGGTCGTCCCGCTTGGCCGGCACTGGCGAGGCGCGCGCTTCGCCGAGATGAAACCGCCCGCCTCGGCATCGAGAGGCGCGTTCAGCGGGGCGCCGCCTGTACCTCCCGGCGCAGCCGATCCCAGTGGTCGAGCTCGGTCTGCCGGTCGGGCGCGGCGCTGCGCCTGCCCAGCAGCCAGTAATCGAACCAGTCCAGCGCCCGGCGATAGATGGACAGGCGGTGGGTCGGCTGCCATTTGTTGTGATGTTCGTCGGGAAAGACGAACATATCGATCGGCGCGTTCACCTCGCGCAGCGCCGTATAGCTCTCCAGCGCGCTCATCAGCTCGTCATCCGAGACCTGAAGCAGGATCGGCGTGCGGATCCGCCTGGCATTGCGCGAGAGCGAGATGGTGCGCCAGAATTCGTCGCTTCGCGCATCGCGGTCGGTCAGCCGCGGATAGCCCTGGCCATGAAAATGCCGTGCCGCCAGCGGTCCGACCCGGGTCGGCAGGCTGGTGTCGATGCAGCAATTGCTCATTGCCGCGGCGGCGAACAGGTTGCTGTTGATCAGCCCGAACGTGGCGGTGCTCGCCCCGTCGCTCATGCCGGTAATGCCGATACGCTGCGGGTCGGCGACGCCGCGGGCCACCGCCATCGCGATCGCTGCCTCGAGGCTCGAATGGATGCTGCGCCGGTCGGCGAAGCCGGCGAGGTTGATCCGGCCCACTTCGGTCGCATCGGCGGGATTGCCGGCAAGGCCGAGGCTCGCGGGGCGGCTGAAGCTCAGCACCGCATAGCCGCGATTGGCGAAGGCCTGGATCGGATATTCATCGCCGGTGCCGCCGCGCAGGAAGCCGCGCGTGTCATATTGGACGATGAGCAGCGGCACGCGGGTGCCGCTCCGATGGCCGACCGGCCACACCAGATCGGCGATCGAGGGCGCGCCTGCCGGATTGGTGACATGTAGCCGCTCGACCCGTCCCAGGCGCAGCCGCGCCCATTCCGGATTGGGATCGAAGACGGTCTCGCGCCGTCCGCTTGCAGGATCGAGGCGCTCGATCCGGCGCGGCTGGCTGGAGCCTTCGCGTACGCACAGGATCGCCAGTCCCGACGCCCGGCAGCCGGCGAGGATGTCGTCGATCAGCAGCAGGCGGCGCGGCGGCCCGCCGCCCGGAATCCACTCGTAGAGGGCGAGCGAAGCCTTCGCCCAGCCCTCACGGCGCAGATAGTGGATGGCCGCGCCGTCGTTCCGCCACCAGATCTGGCCCGCATCGGCGCAGGCGGGCTCCGCGCAGGCGAGGCGGGAGCCGTCCTCGAGCGTCGCGACCACCTGGCCCTCGCGCGCGAACAGGCGCTGGGGTAGCTCGATCGCGGCGATGCGCGGGCGCGCCGCGCCTGGTGCCAGCCACCGGCTTAGCAGGGCCTCGGGCGTACTCACCGCCTCGCCGGGCGAGGCGAAGGCGGCCGCTTCCTCGACATTGCCCGGCCGGACCGTTCCGCCCGCGAGATCGAGCACGAAGACCTCGGCCGCGATCGGCATGGGCGGGAAAGGTCGGGTACCCGACATCGGCGCATAGCGATCGTCATAATGAAAGCCGCGCAGCCCTTCGGCCTCGATCTGCCTGCGCGCGCGGGCGAGGCCGGGACGGGTGGTGAACAGGATCGCGCCCCCGTCCGGCGAAATCCGGAAGTCGCCGACATCGTCGCGGCTCGCGGTCAGCGGCGCGCTGCCGCTGCCGTCGGCGAAGGCGCGCCACACTTGGGTGACGCCATCGGTGCGCTTGAGGAAAGCGATCCAGCGGCCGTCTGGCGACCAGCGCGGCACGATCCGCGCCGGAAGACCGCTCGGGAAGGCCGCCTTGCCCCTGAAATCGAAGCCCGGCCGGATGAGCTCGCCGCCGGCATCGACGACAAGCGGCGGCGCGCCGCGGTCGAGATCGATCACCACCATCGCCTGGCAATGGCGGTTGGTCCGGGGATCTGCGCGCCGCAGCTGGAAGGCGGCGCGCGTCCCGGCGGGCCGGCCCGGAATCCGCGTCTCCTCGCCCAGATAAGCCACCGGGCCCATGTCGCGCAGCCGTACCAGATCCTCCGGGACGAGCGCCCTGAGACCCGGTGCCGTCTCGCGCGGCGGCAGGAGATCGGCGCAGTCCGGTGTCGCGGCTGCCTGGGCCGGGACGAGGAGCACGCCAAGGCCGGCGAGCAGAGAGAGCCGCCGCCTCACCATGACTTCACCAGGGTGAAGCTGATCATCCGGCCCAGCGGTGACTGGTTGGTCGAATCATAGGGAATGGCATTGGCGCCCGGCTCGCGGATCAGCGCCGGTTCGGCATTGAGAAGATTTTGGGCGCTCAGCCGGAATTCCATGTCGCGAAACGGGCCGGCCCGCGCGCTGGTGCGCACTCGCGCGCTGACATCGAGGGTGACGAAAGGGTCGATCCGGCCGAGATCGTCCGGGAAGCGGTTGTCGTCCGTGCCGCCGACATAGCTGACGAAGGCGGTCACCCCGGCATTGCCCCGCTCCCAGGTGCCGCCGCCGCGCGCCCGCCAATTGGGCGGGTTGAAGATGAGCCCGGCCCGGCGCAGGACCGCCTGGCCTTCGCTGATCTGGCGCTCGCTCCTGAGATAGCTGGCCGAGGCGCTGAGCGTCAGCCGGTCGGCGCCGGCGGCGATCCGGTAGTCGGCGGCGAGGTCGAGCCCGCGGATTCGCTCGCGCGCGCTGTTGCGCAGACGGGCATCGACCAGGGCGCCGACCCGCGCCGGATCGAAGGCCTGGCCGGCCTGGTTGACGAGGCCAAGCGGGAGCTGGGCGACGACCTCGGCGATCAGCGCGGCGGACGGCGCGAAGGTGATGAAGTCGCGATAGGCCGGATTGGGGAGCGCCGAGGTGACGCCGCTGATCGGCGTGTCGATCCGGTCCCGATAGTCGACGTCGAAATGGCTGAGCCGCAAGGTCAGTCCGTCGATGAGACGCGGACGGATTTCCAGCGTCGCGCTCCAGGCGCTGGCCCGCTCGGCGACCAAGTCGGGATTGCCGCCGCTCAGGAAAAGGACCGTACTGCCCGCTGGCAGCGGAGGGCTGGGCTGCGGGTTGAACAAGCTGGCGGCGAACAGGTTGCCGACCAGGACCTGGGCGCTCTGGTTCAGGGTGGGCACCTTGAACGAGCGGCCCCAGCTTGCGCTCAGGCTGATGTCGCGGTGCGGCTGATAAACCAGGCCGAGCTTGGGCGTAACCACCTCGTCGATCCCGACATAGCGCTCGTAGCGCAGCGCCCCGCTTAGCCGCAGGCGCTCGAGCATTGGTCGCGCATTGGCCGCCCCGACGATCGGCAAGGAGAGCTCGCCATAAGCGAAAAGGCTCTCGCGCGCCTCGCTGTCGTCGCGGGTAACCACTCTCGCGCCGCCCGCGATCTGCGAGGTGTTGACGTCGAGCCGCGCCTGGCGATAGCCCGCGCCGACTGCGAGGCGGGCCGCGCCGCCGGGCAATGCGAAGAGCGGGCCTTCCGCGCCCAGTTCGGAACTGCCGAGTCGGTTCTCGTAGATCAGCAATTGCGGCGTCTCGACCGCATTGGCGAAGCGGCGCGAGCGGATCCGGGTCTCGCTCACCGCGCGCGTGCCCGACAGGTGCGCCTCCCAGTCGGCGCCCAGCGCCAGCCGCAGGCGCGGGCTTACCGCCCAGGAGCGCACGATCGGCCGGTTGACGAGGCCGCTGACCAAGGGGTCGATCGTCGCCGAAAAGGCATTGGTCTTGCGCGAGCGCTGGTCGGCGAACTGGGCATCGAGCTCGAGCGTGAGCCGCGCGCCGAGCCGCTGGTGGCCCGCCGCCACCAGGCTGAACCGCTCGGCCTCGTTGATCAGGGTCTGGCCGCCATTGACGTTGAGCGCATAAGCGCGCTGGCGGGCGAGAACCTCGCTATTGGCGGCACGGTCGGCCGCGACCATGAACCCGCCCGACGACCAGCGCGCGCCAGTGACCAGATTATATTGCTGCTGGACATAGCCGCTTTCGGTCGCGGCGCCGAAACGGGCGCTTGCCCGCGCGCCCTCATAGTCGCGGCGCAAGATGATGTTGGCGACGCCCGCGACCGCGTCCGAGCCGTAGAGCGCCGAGGCGCCGTCGGCGATCACCTCGATGCGCTCGATCGCGGCGAGCGGGATCGCCGAGATGTCGACGCCCTGGTTGAGCGCGTCATAAGCGAGGCGGTGGCCGTTGAGCAGAGTGAGGGTCGCGTCGGGGCCCAGCCCGCGCAGGTTCAGCGTCGTCGAATTGTTGATATTGTTCTGGCCGCCCTGACCGCCGCCACCGGCGACGCCTGGATTCTGGCCTCCGGTATAGTTTTGCTGGAGCACCCTGGAGAAGCCGGCGAGGTCGGCGATGCCGGCCTCCTCCAGCGTCTCGCGGGTCGTTACGATGACTGGCGAGGCGCTCGCAGTGCCGCGGATGCGCGTACCCGTCACGGTGATCGCCGCGTCTTCATCGCCGCGCCTACCGCGCGGCCCGGCCAGGTCGTCTGCGCGCTCCGGCGGCGCGTCCGCGGTCGCCCGCCGGATCGTCGTCACCGCACCCGCATGCTCGGCGACGAGGCCGGTGCCGGCGAGTGCGGCGGCCAGCGCCTCCTCGAAGCTGTGGCGGCCGGCGAGCGGCGCGGCGCGCCGGCCCGCGACATCCTCGGGGGCGAACAGGATCTGCCGGCCCGCGCCGCGCGCGATCGCGCGCAGCATCGTCTCGAGCTCCTGGCCCGGAAGCCGATAGTCGGTGCGCGCCGCCGTCTGCGCCGCGGCCGGCGCCCCGGCCAGGCTCGCCCCCAGCATGGCGAGACCCAAGCACGTCGCGCGCAGGCAGTTCTTCTTGCTGATCATCGATGCACCCCTCCCAAGCCGGCTGGAACCGCCGGTCTGGCAAGGATGACGCGGAGGGGGGCGGGACTACGGGGCGGGCTCGAACATTTTCCTAGCGCGGCTGGGGCTGGCGCAGCACGATCTCGTTTTCGCTCTCGACCAGTTCGAGGTCGAGCAGCCGGGCGAGCCGCGGCGCGAGCGCGGCGGCATCCTCGAGGGTCAGCCGCCCCGACACCCGCCGGCTCGCAAGCGCCGGGTCGGCGAGACGGATCGGTCGCCGGGCATCGCGATTGAGGCGTGCGAGCAATTCTCCGAGCGGTACCGCGTCCAGCTCTTCGGTGCGTGCAGGCTGCGGCCCGGGCGGGCGCTCGGCGGCCGGGCGGGGCAGCGGGTCGGCAGACGGCAAGGCCGCGAACGCGATCGCCTCGCCGGGGCGCAGCCGGCGGGCCGGCGGCGCGCCGCCGGGCTCCGGCAACCGGACGTCGACGGCGCCTTCCATCAGTCTGACCTCGACCTGCCTGGCCGGAGACAGCATGACTTCGAAGATCGTGCCGCGCGCGGTGACGCTGCCGCCGCCGGCATGGACGACGAACGGCCGGCGCTCGCGCGCGACCTCGAACCGCGCCCGCCCGGCGCGCAGGTCCAGGCGGCGGACGGCGTCGTCGAGCCGGACGTCGAGCCGGGTACCGGGCGCAAGCTCGACGGTCGAGCCGTCGGCCAGGTGGACCCGGCGCGCCTCGCCAGGACCGGCATCGAGCCGCGCGTCGCGCTGCGCGATCATGTCGGACGGCGGCACAGTGCCGGGCAAAGTCGCCCGGACGGCCAACCCCAATATCACCAGCGCGGCGATGCCGAGCAGCGTCGCGAGCAAGGCGAGGAGCCGGCGGCCGCCGCGCGGCCTCGCCGCGCTCGCGCTCCGGGTCCCGTCCGCCGACGCCCTTTCGCCCTCCGCTTCATCCTCGGCCAGCAGCTTGCCCATCGCGAAGATCTCCGCGGCGCGGTTGTAAGCGCCGCGGTGGAGCGCGCCGCGGGCGAGCCACGCCTCGAATGCAGGTCGCGACGCCTCGGCCTCGGGACCGCGCATGCGCGCGAACCAATGCGCCGCCTCGCGCATGAGCTGGCCGTCGTTGGGTGGGCTGGCGGGAGCGCTCACTCGTCCTCCAGGAGCTTGGCGATCCGCACGATCGCCTCGGCCATATGCCATTCCACGGTGCGGGTGGAGATGGCAAGCCGGGCGGCGATCTCCTTGTAGGCGAGGCCGTCCACGCGGTGCAGCTGGAAGACCTCGCGCATGCGTGGCGGGAGCTGGGCGACCGCCTCGCGGTAACGCTGCTTCATCTGGGCGAGCTCCAGCTCGGCATGCTGAAGGGGCGGTACGGCAAGTTCGATCTCCTCGTCGATCGGGAGATGGATGGCGCGGTGCACCAGGCGGCGCCCCCGGTCGATGAGCAGGTTGCGCACGATCCGGTTGAGGAAGGCCTCGGGCGTGCGCAGGTTATTGAGGCCGTTTGCTCCGGCAAGGCGGGCGAAGGCGTCCTGGACGAGGTCGTGCGCCTCGTCAGGGCAGGCCAGGCGGATGTCCAGCCGCCGGCGCAGGCGCGGCGCTTGCGTGCGATACAATCGCTCGATGAGGCTCTGCGCGTCCGCATCGGCATCGCCCGCCGGGCGAGCGGTCGCCGCAGCGGCCCAAGCCCCGCCCCGGAGGCCTGCCTCGGATGGCGATGTACCGGGATGAAGCGAGTCCGGGCACGATGCGTCGGGCGCCCTGGCACCCGCGGGCGACAGATCGGAGTAGAACGCGCTGGACGACAGCGCGCCGGTAAACGGTTCGTCATCGGCAATGGTCACGGCTGGTCAGGCCGCGCGGCCAGGTGGAGACGAACGCGGAAAAGGGCAGGGTCGCACGCGAGTGAGACTCCCGTGCCGGGCATGCCTTGAAGGTCTGGTCGCCCGGCCGGTCCGGTGCGGGCGCGCATGATGCCTGGCGGTGGTCGATGCGCAGCCGGTCGCCGGCAATGTTGCGGCTGCGCGCGCGATTGTGCGCGAGATCGCGGCGGCGCGCAAGTGGGCCCCGATGGGCTGGCGCGGGGAAACCCTCGGCGCGCCGGAAAGGCGCTCGCCGTCGCGGGATCATGGTTCCGCGGGAAGCGACGGCGCCGGCCCGCTCGCCGTTCGATCCATCCTGCGCGAGGCGGGCGCAGCTACGGTTTTCGCGCGCTCGTGCGTCTTGAGACAGGGGGGATGTGCAAGGCGCGGAGCCCGCGGCGCCACGGCGCGCAGGAAAAGGGGGCGGCATGATCACGATCTGTGTAGCGGGCGGCGCGGTGGAGCGGATCGTCGTGGTCGGCGCATCGCCCTTCGGGCTGAAGGTGCGCGCCGCGCGCCTGCTCGTGCGGGACCAGGTCGTCACCCTTCACGGTGACGGACTTGCGCCCCTCGCCGGGCGGGTCTCCTGGACCAGCGGCCCTGACGCGCGCATCGCCTTCGCCGAGCCGTTGGACGGAGAGCTGTTTCGGGCCTGGTTCGACATGCTGGCCTGACGGCGGTGCCGCGCGCGACGGGGCGGCGCGTTGGCACAACAGAGTTTACGTGCGCGATTGTCCACGAGCTCCTGGTCCTGAACCCAGCCTCCTGTCGGTGTGGGCTGTCGCCGGCCATTAGGCGCGCCGCAACCCTGGCGCTGCGCTTGGGGTCCTTCGCTTCGCTGCGGCCCTGCGGGTGCGGCACGCCTCGTGCCGGCGCGCCTGGCCCGCTCCTGCCGCCCGCCCCGCCAGTCCGGTGGCGTAGGTGGCGCAGGAGACAGGATTATGGAAGATCGTTCCACTGCACCGTTGCGCGAAGCTTTGTCCGAAGCGCTGGCCGCGCTGCCGCTGATTGAGCGCGAGGTCTATCTGCTGAGCGCGCGCGATGGGCTGGCCCTTGCCGATGTTGCGCAGCGGCTGGGCATCTCATCCGGCGAGGCCGAGCGGGCGCTGGCGACCGCGATCGTCGCGATCGACCGGCAACTGTCGGGCGAGGCAGGGCGCCGAGCCGCCTTGCCCCAAGCGGTGCGGAATCCGGCTGTGCTGGGTTTGGCATCCCTTGCCGGTGCGTCTAGGGTCGGGGTCTGATGCGCACCGGTGGTCTTCAGTCCTGGGCTTGCAGGTTCGCGCTTGCGCTCAGGATGTCGGGCGCGGCCTTGATCCGTCGGCGATGATAGCGGCGTAAATGCATGCGCAGCGTGGGTGGGTCCAAGAGGGAGGCGTGAAGGTCCCTGGCGTCCTCGCCGGCGGGGTCGAGCTGGGCGCGTTCGGCCGCGCGATAGGGGGCAAGACGTGCGTTGAGCAGGTCGATCGCAGCGCCATGCTCGGCGCTGCCGGTCGCTTGAGCGAGCGCGAGGAACAGCGTTTCGGGGTCGGGTGGGACTTGTGCGAGGCAGGCGTCGGCCTGCTTGGCACTTTCGCCCGCTGCGAGCGCGAGCAGGCGGCCGCGCCAGCGGTAGAGGTCGCGCAACGCGGCCTCGGTGGGCGCCGGCACCCGGAACCCGTCATGATAAGGCGTGTCGATCAGGCGCTGGCCGGCCAGCCGGTGGAGCGCGTCGCGGATCGGCGTGACGCTTGCGAACAAGTCCTCGGCGAGGCGGGAGGGCTCGATCCGCGCGCCGGCCTGGAGGCGTCCGTCGGCGAGGCGGCGCCGGATCTCCTCATAGACCCTGTGCGCGGTGATGCCCGGGCTCATCGCGGCGTGCCGGGCGGCTGCGCCGCGCGCTGATTGTCCACATGCGCGGCGACGAGCGCCGCCTGGTCGGGGCGCAGCGCATCGATCGCATGGAGGCGTTCGGGCATGTCGCCGAGCAGCACGGACGGGCATTGGCCTTCGTAGTTGCCGAGATTGGGGCGGTGCTGGCGATAGCCGACCAAGGCGGCGAGCTCGGGCGGGAAGTGGCGCGCGATCTTGGGCGGGTAGGCGAGCCATTGATTTTCATATGGCTTGAGCCAGCCCAGGCAATAGCTGACGATCATCCCGCGCCGCACATTCTGGCTATGGTTGCCGCCGGCGCCATGCAAGGTGGAACCGAGGAACAGCAGTGCCGATCCCGGCTCGAGCTCGGCGACGATCGGCCCGCATCCGGGTTCGCCCTCCAGGGCATGGCGGCCATGACTGCCGTGCCAGATAAGGGTGGCGCCGTTGGCGCGGCGATAGGGCGTGAACGGCCACATCACATTGACCAGATATTCGACCTCGCCGACCTCACCGCGCCACATATCCTGGTCGCGGTGCGGCAATTGGGGCAGCGCGCCGGGATGCAGCGCGATGGCCTGAGCGAGGTTGAGTTGGATACAGTCGCACCAGCGCGCCAGCACGCGCTCCGCAATCGCGCCGATCAGCGGATGGCCGATGAAATGCGCGGCCTCCTCGGAACGGGTGAGTAGCCGGCCGAACCTTTTGGTGCGCGCGCCGTAAAAGCCGCCCTCGCAAAAGGGCGTCGCCGCGAAATCCTCGGCAAGGTCGGCGTCGAGCGCGGCGACGCGCGCAGGCGCGATCGCATCCGGGATGATGCAATAGCCCTCGGCGCGTAGCACGTCCGCCCAGCGGGCGACGGCCTCGGGAGCGGGCGTAAGGACGGGCATGGGGGAGGGGTCGGGCATCATGCCGCCTCCCGCGCACCGCAAGCCGGGCCGACCCCTGCCTGGGTGAGTAGCGCCGGCGTCTCGGGGGTGATGTCGATCCGCAGCGCGCCCAGCATGCGCCCCGCGACCTTCCGGGGCAGACCGAGCGGGCGGCAGCGCCAGCCGAAGGCAAGGATCTGCTGGAGCCAGCCGACCTCCGCGACGCCGGTATAGGCGGTGATGCCACGGTCCAGCGCATGGCGGGCAAGGGCCATAACCAGGGCGTCGCGTACCGCGCGTCGGCGCGCGGCGCCAAGCCCGCGGTCGAGGCAGAAGCGGGTGATCTCGTAGATGCTCGGCGCGCGCGGCGGCGCGCCCTCGCACAATTGCGGGAACAGGTCGCCCAGAATATGAGCGCGCATCGTCGGCAGCAGCCGGGCCGAGCCCAGGTGGCGATGATCCTTGTCGGCGACGACGAGATAGCGGGCATGTTCGTCGTCATACTGGTCGATCTCGTAGCGCCCGGCGAGCACCGGCAGGTCCCAGCCGAGCAGGTCGATGAAGACCTTTTTCCTGGCCTCGAACATGGCGGCAAGCGTTGGCGCGGCGCACGCATTGTCGTTGGGCAGGATCGTCATCATCTCGCGGCTCCATTGCTTGCAGGAGCCTGGAGTGTCGCAGTGTCCATATCATCGCGGCCATTCCCCCAAAATGGGGAGGCTTGGCGCTCGACCGATTGGCACGGCGCGGCGCATGCGAGCGCATAGTGGGTTTGTAAAGATCCTGGCCGGGCTTCAGGGACGACCCTGGGAGCGGGATGAAAAGCTTAGCGCTCGAGCAGGTCGACGAAGGTCAATGTGCCGTCGAACAGGGCGTGGACAGTGAGCTGTGTGCGCTTGGCTACCCCGTAGCGCCGCCGCGCTTCCTTGAGATGCTGGGTGACGGTGTCGTGCCCGATGCCGAGAATACGGGAAATCTCCCAATCCGACTTTCCGCGGCTCGCCCAGAAAATGCAATCGCGCTGGCGGCCTGACAGCTTTGGGCGTGGCAATGCCTGCAATTCTCGCACGCCGCTGGTGCGCCGCGCGCCCTCGAATGCGATCGCGCCGGCAAGCTGGGCGAGGGCACGCAAATCGCGCCGCGCCGCAACGCCGCGCGTGGTCGCGAACGAGCATGAACCAGCAGATTCGCCCGGAACATGGGCCGGGACGGTGAAGCCATCGCCGAGACCCTCGCGCCTGGCGCGTTCGAGGATCATGCGATCGCGCGAGGTCAGCTTGATCATGCGCGGCACCTGCGACCATGCAAAGCCGTTACTCGTGAGATGGCTGGCCCGATGAATTGGATCGGATGGGCCGAGTCGCTGCGCGTCGAACCATTCCTCCCAGCCGGTCGGATAATTATGCAGCCGGATCGCGGGGCGCGGCGCGCGGGGAATATCGACATGATGGGTGAGCGCGAAGTAACGAAAGCCGACGTCCCGCGCGAAGGCGTCGATCAGCTTGGCAAGCTCATCGTTCGTGGAAGCATCCTTAACGCTAAGTGCAAATTCTTCGGCGAGTCCCGCCAGCCCCATCGCTCATGCCGCATCGTTGCGAGGCATGCCCCAAGCCGCCCGACGCTCGCGTCATTCCAAATCGCCCGATCATAACGGTTCCCAGCACCGAAAATGATGACGACGGTGATTTTACGACCTTATAACAGAGCTATAATTTGTTCAATTATATTCGGACCTGCTTCCGAATGTGCTCCTTTTATCGTATATAACATTGTTTGTATCTTGCGAGGTGCCAAGCAGGGTTGCTCCGAAGCGGGATTGGCCCGCGCCGCGATGATTTGGCCGGGCGCTGTCACTTTGCGTGTTTGCGGCGACCGAACCATGTTATCGCTTGTCCAATGAGTTTCGTCATCTCCAGCGACCGGCCCGCTTTCGTATTACGCCATGCGCGCGTTGCGAGCGACGCCCTGATCATCGGCGAGGATCTTGCCAGCGAAGGCCGCAGCGACGTTGTCGTTACGACGCCCGAGGGCGAGCGTCTTGTGCTTCGTCAGTTCGCCATCCGGCTGCGAGAGGCCGGCGCGGCCGCCTGAAGGGTTCACCTCCAGAGAAGATTTGGCCGGCCGGCCGAATACGGCAACACTCCGCGCTTGGCCGAAAATTTCCTGCATGAATGCTCGCAGCTAAAGGTTCGAATCGTCGGAACGGCGCTGCCCGCAGGTGCGGGCAAGCAATTTGCCAAAATGCGCAAGTTCCTTCGTGCCCTGGCAACAATCGCGGCGCACGTGGTTTGGCTCTGCTCGGGCCTCGCTAGAGGCGGCCCCGGGTTTCAGCCCGGCTTCCGACACCTATTCGGTCGGCGGGACGGATCTCCGGACATCGCGCCTTTCCCGAAATCGATTCGCGTGCAGGCACTGCATCGATCCGATCGCCCGTGTGCGATCCGGGCGGCACCGGTTCAATCGATGGCACTTTGTGCTCGGTACGAGCCATTCGGTATCGGATTGCCTGATGTAAGGGGCGGGCACGCCGTCCGGCAAGGCGGGGTGGGCGTCGCTCCCCGATAGGCGCGCCGCGGCGTGCCGCAACCCCTTCGGGGTCCTCCGCTTCGCTCCGGCCCTTACGGGTGCCGCCCGCCTCGGACGGCGCGCCTGTCGGTCCGCTCCTGTCGCCCACCCCGCCTTTCCGGCCGGGCTGCGGCGATAGGAAGGGAGCCGTGGCGATGTCGAGGCTGGAGCGAGAGCGGATGCGTGGGGCGCTGGCGATGCTGCCGGTGCTGGAGCGTGAGGTCTTTGTGTTGAGCGCGGTGGAGGGGTTGGGCAATTCTGCCATTTCCGAACGGCTCTGTATCGGGATCGAGGAGGTGGAGGCGCTGCTTGCCGGCGCGATCGTCGGGATGGATCGGTATCTGGCCGGCGGGGCAGGGGAGTGAGCCATTTTCTCTCATTTGTTCCCGAACACTCGAAACCGGACGTTGCGGCATTTGGCATCGCGAATGCTGGCGGCTAGGGTCATTGCCGATGCGCACCGACCTCGATCATCTGCCGGCGAACAAGCAGCGCGAGCTTGAGCGCGTGGTGCAGATATTGTTCGAGGAGTTCGGCGAGGCGACCGCTGTCTCAACGTCGGAATGGAAGAAGCAGGGGCGTATCCTCAAGGTGATCCTCTACGGTTCCTACGCCCGCGGCGGCTGGGTCGACGAGCCGCACACCGCCAAGGGCTATCAGTCGGATTATGACCTGCTCATCATCGTCAACGACAAGCGCCTCGTCGACCGCGTCGAATATTGGGCGAAGGCCGAGGAGCGGCTGATCCGCGAGCTCGGTATCACGAAGACCCTGCGCACCCCGGTGAACTTCATCGTCCACACCCTGCAGGAGGTGAATGACGGGCTGGCCCATGGCCGCTACTTCTTCATGGACATCAAGGCCGAGGGGATTGCGCTCTATCAGGCGGATGACAGCGAGCTGCATACGCCCAAGCCCAAGACGCCCCGGCAGGCGCTGGCCATGGCGAGGGAGTATTTTGAGGAGTGGTTTCCGAGCGGCGCCGAGTTCCACGATAATTTCAAGTTCAACATCGAGCGCGGCCGACGAAACAACGCCGCGTTCCAACTGCATCAGGCAGCCGAGCGCCTCTACCACTGCGTCCTTCTAGTCTGCACCTTCTACACCCCGCATGTGCACAATCTCGCTTTCCTGCGCACGCAGGCCGAGCGGATCGACCGGCGGCTGGTCTATGTCTGGCCGCGTGACAGCCGCAAGGAACGGGCGATGTTCGAGAAGCTCAAGGACGCCTATGTGAAGGCGCGTTACTCGAAGCATTACCGGATCAGCGAGGAGGAACTCGCTTGGCTCGGCGCGCAGGTCGAGGAACTGGGCCGGGTCGTGCACGCGGTCTGTTCGGAACGGATCGCGGAGCTGGAGACGGCGGCGAATTAGCGCCCACCCACGTCGTTGCCGACCAGCTTCAGACCGCCCGAAAGCGGTCGCTCGTTCATTCCTATCCGTTCTTTTTTTGTGCTGACCGCCATTTACTGTATTTAGGACGCGGGTTGGGAGCGAACGTGGCGCAGAATTCGGAAATCGAGTGGACGGACGCGACGTGGAACCCTGTTACAGGTTGCACAAAGGTCGGGCCCGGTTGCGACAATTGTTACGCTGAGCGGTTCGCTGAACGCTGGCGAGGAATACCAGGCCACGCCTATGAACAGGGCTTCGACCTGCGGCTTTGGCCGTCCCGGTTGGGCCAACCAGCCGCGTGGAAGCGGCCACGAATGATTTTCGTAAACTCGATGAGCGACCTATTCCACAAGGACGTGGACCGGTCGCATATCGACCGGATTTTCGATGCCATGGAAAATGCCGACTGGCACGTGTTCCAAGTGCTGACGAAGCGCAGCTCACTGATGCGCGATTATGTCCGACGCCGATATAGCAGTCAGTCTGTTCCTCGGCACATTTGGCTCGGTGTATCCGTAGAGGATGCGGCTCGGGCCAACCGCATCAATCACCTGAGAGAGATCAATTCGGAGGCGCGGTTCATCTCCTTTGAGCCGCTGCTTGGGCGCATCGGTCAAGTGGACCTTTCCGGCATAGCATGGGCGATCGTCGGAGGTGAGAGTGGCCCGGGTGCCAGACGTATGGACGGGAACTGGGCAACCGAGATCCGAGAACGATGCGACCGTGACGGCGTAGCGTTCTTCTTCAAGCAGTGGGGAGGCGCGCGGCCTAAGTCCGGCGGGCGACTTTTGGACGGCGAAGAATGGAACGGCTTCCCGTGGCAGATCGTGCCTGAGCCAATCCTTGCTTCGTTACGACAGTAAGAGACGACCGTTGGGGGCAAATGTTGACCAGTATCGAGGTCGCGAGCAGTCCTTCATCAAGCACGACTTCCTAACGCGCTACCTTCAAGCAGCTGCTTACAAGACCCTGCAAGGTCGATCTCCAATCTTCAATTTCGTAGACGCCTTCGCCGGTCCTTGGAGCGTTACCGCTGACGATTGTTCAGACGCCTCGTTCGATCAGGCCTTGCGGACGTTGGAGGCAGTGCGGGCCGACCTGGGCAGACGCGGCGTAGCGGGACTGAAAATCCGTTTCTGCTTTTGCGAGCGACGTCCTGAGGCCGTTGCACGGCTTAGAGACTATGCAGGGAAGAACAGTCGCTTTCAGATTCACGTTTTTCCAGGTTTGTTCGAGGACAACTTAAATGGAATCGCCAAAGCCTGCCGCGAAGGGTTCACTTTCACGTTCATTGACCCAACTGGCTGGGATATCCGATCGGGGCCAGTGTTTGAGTTCCTGAAAGCCTCCCGAGGCGAGTTTCTGCTCAACTTTATGTCGGAACACGTGAATCGGCACGCTGGATGGGATCAGGTGTCGACGTCCTTCGGTCGCTTTCTTGCCGACCCTGATTGGCAGGACGAGTTCGCTGCCCTGCCACAGCACCTCAGCAACGAAGAGCGCGTTCTCCTGCTGTTAAAGCGTCAGATGAAGAACTGCGGTGCAGCCGCTTACCTGCCTGACATCCCGATTCTGAAACCGCGCGAAAACCGCATCAAGATGCGGCTCGTTCTCGGCACCCACTCTCGCAAAGGGCTAGAGGTGTTTCGCGATGTTCACGAAAAGGTTGAACTGACGGAGCTCCAGACCCGCAACACGATCAGCAAAGAAGAAAGCAATCAGCCGGGATTCTGGTCGAACATTGAGGAGAGTGAATCTCAACAGCGCGCAATGGGGGTGGGATCACCGGTCCAAAGGTACGCGTCCCGCTGTCTCATCATGGAAGCACTTAACTCTGGGCCTGCGCGCTTCGACGATCTGGCGGCTCAAGTGATGGAAGCGCAGGCTATGCGGCTCACGCACACGAAAGACCTGCTGAACGCCATGCGTCAGGAGAATTTCGTAACTTTCGATCTTGTCGCGAAAGCCAAGAAGCCGCAGCCTGAAACGATCATTAGCGCAACTCGCTGATCACCTTCGCTCGCGCTCCTGGGGCGTCTGCTTCGCCACCTGGCAACCAAAAAGCTGCCCGACCGGAAGCGGCCATTTCTTCATTTCTGCTCGATCGAACTAATCGGCGAACGTCCACAAGGGTACTGAAAAAATCCTGGAATCATCGCGGCTTCAGCGGTCGTCATTTCTCGTGAAATCCAATGACCAAGCATCAATCCAATTGCATTCCGCAGCGCTGAGTCTCCGCACGGGCACGATCAGAGCTTTCGTGCGAGCCACGTAGATTGTCGATATAGCGTCTGCAAAGACTCCGCCAGCGCTCATATTGGAGCGGATCCACGGGATTGATAGACAGCGCACCCTGAAGCCAGAAACGGAACCAGTCGAGGTTGCGCCGGTAGATATTATACCGGTGGATGGGCTGCCACTTCACATGTAGCTCATCCGGATAAACGTACATCTCGACCGGATGACCTTCGTCGGCGAGCAACACATGGTCGAATAGTGCATGTGATAATTCGCTATCGGCGACTTGGTGGAGCACTGGCGGGAACAATCGATCGACGGCATGGTAGCCAAGCTGCTCCTGGTCCTGAATGGATTCCGCTTCGCTTGTATAGGGACGTCGGTACGCGGGATGTGCGCCGCGGACTTGCCGCCGCAGTGCAGATGGCGAGAACCAATAAGATTGTGGGCCGCTATAGCCGGTTGCGAGGGATGCGGTTGCGAAGATCCGCGAGTTGACCATCGCGTACTTCGCGTTGGCAGAATTACTGCTCAGACCAGTCACGCCAACTCGATCACGATCCACCAAACCTCGCTCGACAAGCTGCGAGACAATGTGCTCGTAGGACGCCAATGCGCGCCTGCGGCGCTGATAGTTCGTGAATTCAACCGTCGCCAATTCAGCGCCGCGATACCGCGCATAAGCATCACGGTTTTCAAACTGACTTGCGTTTAGCACGAGGAAGCCGGAATTCAACAACGCGAAGACGGGTGCATCTTCCGCGCCCGTGACCGGAAATGAACCTACGCCCCCTTGTATCATGACCAAGGGGTAGGATCGACCTGGACGATAATCTTTTGGATAGAGAAGTACGCCAACTGCTTGCAGCCCGTCTTCCCCGGTCCAGGAGAGATATTCTGCGCGAATCGACTGAATATATTGCAGCAAGTTCGGCGCTTGCAGTGCGGCAGGATCGTACAGAGGCAAAACATCACTCGTGGCGGCGTTGAGCGTGACGAGGCGTCGTGGCTGGGTAATACCCTCCTCAAAACAGACAAGTTCGGTTCCGCTTGCTTGACAGGGATCGAAGACATTGTTGGTTTCGACAATTTGCTGGACCAGCCCTGTCGCCGGACTCCAGCGGAAAAAGCGCATTGGAATGCGGGGGCCGGTTTCTCCCCGACGCTGGAAGACGACGTCGTCACCAACCCACCATGCATTGACGATATTCTGGGAGACGCATTGTGACGACGTGCAGGGCGTTTCTGTTCCGTCGTGTAAACGTGCGATCAAGCGCAGTGGAGGATCGTAGCCCCTGAACGTCGCCGGATCCGCATTTCGCAGCAACAGTTGTCGCGCGTCCGCCGGTTCGGTGAGACGGCGCTCAAGCTGGTTCCCGTCTGCGTTACCTTCGTCGACCTCCCCGCGGAGGCGTTGATATTCTTCCAATTCTTGTAACGTCGCCAAACGCTCCGATCGTTCGCGCAAGTCGATGGTCCAGAGCGTCGGTTCGCATGCTTGCGATCGCACCGGGGCAACACTTTGCCGCGACTGTTGGCACCGGCCCCAGAGCGGCTGAAATGAGTCCGACGGCAGGAAGCGGTCATCGAAAAGATAGCCTGTGCGGCCTTCCTCCGCCATGCTGCGGACCATGTCGGCGCGGGGGCGAGCAACCTCAAAGTATATCCGCGTTCCGTCTGCGCTCCATTGGAAGAGTGCTTCATATCGGTTGGAGCCGAAGATGTTCGCTGCGTTGTGGGTTAGCTGCTCTTGGAAGCTCCCGTCACGCCGGCTGCGCCAGAGTTGGATCTCGTCACCCACTTGCTTGGGATAAGCGAACCACTGGCTGTCGGGCGACCAGCGCACATCGATGCCGAAGGTGGCACCGCTGGTCGGTGTGCGTTGACGAATGTTGAAAAGCGGATCTCCTCCGGGGCCGGCAGGGATTGTGCGCCGGCTGCCGTCCAGTTCCTGGACATACCAAGAAATGTGCGCGGTGTTTTCCTCGACATTGGTCGTCAGCACAGAGAAGGCGACGGCGCGCCCGTCCGGAGAAACCGCCATTTGCGGCCTGAAGTCGCCACCACCGATCACAGGCAGTTCGAGCAAATTGCGTGTAAGCTGTTCGTCGTTTGGCGCGATCAAGACGTCGGCCGATACAGGTGCGGCGAACGCGATCGCGCATGCCACCAATGCAGACCGCGCGCTTGTCAGGCGCCAAGGAGTCTCATCTGCTCGTCCCATGACCTCGCTCACCAGCGCTTGGTGATTTGGAAGGAGACAAAGCGACCGAGCGGATTTGCATTTGTCGGATCATAGGAGGCGTTGGTGTAGAAGGCACCGCCCGCCCCGCTATCATTGAAGACGGCGGGCGGGCTCTGGTCGAACAAATTGGTCACCGAGAAACGCGCCTGCAGGTTAGAGAAGAACGATTGGCTGGCGATCTGCCCAAGATCGAGAGAAAGCGTCGCGTCGACTGTAGTGAAGCTGCTCACAGGCCGGGTCGTGGTGCTACGGTTGTCGAGATAGCCGCCAACTTGGTTCACGAAGATTGACGTGGAGAAAGCGGCATTCCGGTAGGATGCGCCTCCCCGCAATCTGAACCCGGCAGGATTGAACACGGTGTTTACGACGTCGAGAACTGGAGTGGAGTCGGCGGCCTGCCGTTTGAAGTGAAGTATGTAATTTCCGTTGAGGGACATCGTGAGCGCGCCTGAGCCGACGGGTACGGCATAATTGAGGTTCAAGTCGATGCCATCGGTCTCGACAGAGGCGAGGTTCTGCAAATTGAAATCGACAATGAGTTGGATAGCCGCAGGATTGTTCGGCAGCACGCCACCTGTCTGATCGAGAATGCCGATAGATGCGCGCGCGCGATCCAGCAGCCCTTGCACGAGCTCGAGAGGGGGATTTTCGAGGAACAGGCTCTCGGGAAGGAAGCTTCGGTTGATGATCGTCTGAGACCCGCCACCAGGCACCTGCGGAGGTTGGCCGATGCGGTTCTCGAAACGAATGTTGTAGTAAGTAGCAGAGGCGGAGAAGGTTCCCCTGCCTAGGGGACGCCGGACATCAGCGCCTATTGTGTAAGTCTGCGCTTCTTCTGGCACCAAGTTGGACTTGACCCCGCCAAGAAGCCTCAATGTAGCCGTTGTGCCCGTCGGAGAACTGGGATCTGGCAAGAATGACGTGATAGCCTGCAGATCCAAATTGGCGAGCAAACCGAGATTCGGCGGATTGTACGAGGTGCCGTAGGATCCGCGCAGTGATATCCCGGGTGAAACCTCCCAGAGCACGCCTACCTTTGGATTCACCGAGCCCCCGAAATCGGAATATCTATCGTAGCGCACGGCGGCATTGATCTCGACACGCTCGATGCCGGGTATGCTGTTGGCGGGGCCCACGATTGGGACATAGAGCTCACCGAACAAAGCGGATGCGGTTCTGTTGGCAGAAATGAGTTGGTTGGTGCGTGCAGAAAAATCTTCATATCTAAAGGCACCGCCGATCGCGGCGCGGACTCGGCCGCCTGGGAGTTGGACGAGCGGACCATCGAACAACGCGTCTGCCGAGACTAACGAGGCTTCGCTCTCGAACGGGCGCGGCAATCCGCCTTCGAGAGTGTTCTCGCCAGAGGACTCGGACTGGCTCCAACTCCCCGAGAGCCTGGCGCGCCAACCGGAACCGATCGAATAACCCAAGCTCGGCGCGATCAGGAAACTCTCGCTCGAAGCCGTCCGGATATTGAAAGGATTGTTCGGCCGGCCACTGTTGGAAATGTTGCGCGTGTCGTTCTTCGCGTAAAGTCCGAGGATGTCGAATGAGAGGCTAGGAGAAAGCTCCTGAGCCAACGATCCCATCACGCTAAACCGCTCGAGCGAAGGAATGAGAGTAAGCGGATCCGGCGCAGCAGCCGCAAAATCCTTCTCGGATGCCAGAAGCTGTGCCCGGTCGAAATATTCGAAGTTTATAAGGGCATTACCGCCCTCCCAGGTGCGACCGAAGAGCTGCGACAGACGGACCTGCTGAAGGCCACCTTCGGTAACTAAACCATATTCGACACCGGTTTCTGCGCCGTCATAGTCATCGCGTAGAATGAAGTTGACGACGCCAGCGACTGCGTCAGCGCCATAAATGGCTGAAGCGCCGTCGGTCAGGATATCGATGCGATTCACGGCGCTTAGCGAAATGGATGAGATGTCTACGAAGGAACCGGTGGAGCCCGACGGCGCCAAGCGTCGCCCATTGATCAAGACAAGCGTCGCTCCTGCACCAAGGCCACGAAGATTGGCGCCGGCGCCGGCCGTCGTATTCTCCCCGGTTTCGATGTCGCTGGGGGATCGGGTGGAAAGAGGTGTTGCGCCGCCGCCAAATGATTGTGGAATCGAACGGAAGAAATCTTCGGTCGTCTGATATCCGGAATTGTCGATGTCGCGGCGGCTATATGTCAGCGAGGGGGAGCTACGCGGCGCGATGCCACGAATACTAGTACCGGTGACCACGATTTCAGCGCCTTGGTATTCCGCCGCAGCATCCCCGGCGACGGCGCGCCCCTCGGTTCGCACCACTATCGACCCTCGACCGGCCTGGCTCCAACCAAGACCAGTGCCCCCCAGCATACGGTCGAGGGCCTCGCCGGCGGGGAAACGGCCACGGACGGCCTGGCTTTGACGTGCTCCGATTTCGCCACTGGCGCTTACAACCTGTATGCCGCTTTGCCGCGAAAAAGCGATGAGCGCATCAGCGACAGGCTGCGCCGGAATATTGTAAGCCCGCCGCTCATCCATCGATTGCGCCATCGCCGGTGCCGCGGACGCTAGCGTACAGACAGCAGCGGTGCCTAACAGTATCGCAATGCGAAGATCACGCATATCTTTTCCCCCATCCGGGCGCAGCCCTGCACCCTTCAAAGCTTTGACGCGCGACGCGGGAAAGTCGGAAAAGGGAGGTTTAAAATCTCCGAAAGCCACTTACGCTGCTGGAGCGATTACCGCGCGATCCTCTCGCGGGCGCGACACCCTGATCGGAAGAACCTGGGATAGACTGTCCAACCAAGCATCAACTCGGTCGTCGTAAACGGTAGTTGTGATCCTGAGTTCAGCGATCGCAGTATCGCTGATTTCGATCTGGACCCGAGAATAGCGGTTTATTCGGGAGACGATGAGCCGAAGCGGCTCATCCCGGAATTCGAGCCTTCCCTCACTCCACGGGGCACCACCACCGACGAGAGCGGGCTCCGAGATTTGGGTGAGAGTGTTCCCATCATAGCTAATCCTGTGGCCCGCCGAGGCTCGCAGCACGGTGCCAGGCTGATCACCCGAGCTAACTCGGACCTCGACCGTACCTTGGGTGACGCCGACCATCACCCAATTACCTTCGCGCTGTACTGAAAAAGCTGTTCCGATTGCCGTCACTGTGACCGGGCCTGCCTCGACCACGAATGGGCGATCACTTTCGTGCGCGACGGTGAAGAAAGCTTCGCCACTCTCTGCGACAACCCCGCGCCGCTCGCGCGAATAGCGGACCGACAACGTAGAGCGCCCACCAATTTCGATCCTCGAACCATCCTCAAGGGTCGTAGCCTGCGACTGACCCAGTGGCGTCTGTAGCGTCGCAATCTGGCTTTGCTGCTTGCTGTCGTTGGGCAGGGCCAATGGCCAAACGGATACGCCGACGAGTATTGCCAGGAACAGCGCCGCGACGGCAGTCAACACCCGGTAACGCTTTTCCGGCATGTCGTCGTTCGCGGCGATGGCAAGATCGGACGAGAAGGCTCGGCTGTCGAGGTCTCCGGAAATCTCCCAAAGCTCAGCCATCGCCTCGAACGCTGCGCGATTGCGCGGATCGGCCTCGCACCACTCCAACCATTGAGTAGCGGTATCCTGGGCAAGATCCGGCGCACGAAGAAGCAACACCCAATTGGCTGCTGCTTCGCTGCGTTCCAGCTCTTCGGAAGGAATGGAGTTCATTACGCCGCCCCTTCTTCGCCCAGTCGTTTATCAAGCCGCGATCGGCAATGGATCATCGCCCTCACCACATAATTGTAAGCACTACGTTCAGAGACGTTAAGGCGTGCGCCGACGTCGCGGAGCGAAAGGCCGTCAAGGCGATGGAGGAGAAAGGCGGTCCGGACATGATTGGGCAGTTCATCGAGCGCTTCCTGCACTATATGAAGCTGCTCTCTCGCAATGAGCGACCGATCGGGGCCGATTTCGTCATTGATTGGTTCAAAGAGAGGATCGGCATGGGCTTCGCGCCGGACCGCGATCCGCCTCAGACGATCAGTTGCAAGGTTGTTGGCGGTACGAAAGAGATAGGCTCTGAGAAAGCTAATGGCGCCTGGCTCGTCGAGTTGCAGCAATCGGACATAAGCTTCCTGCGCGATCTCGCGGGCCTCCGGATCGGATCGGACGCGTAGCTTGAGAAAACGAAGCAATGTTGCATTATGCTCAGCGAACAGCCTGGTGACAGCTTCAGATCGACTGCTGCCGGCGATATCGTCGTCATCTTCATCCAGGCCAGCCCCATGTCCCACGCGATCCAACAACCTCCTTCGCCAAACATGCTTCCGCTACTGTTAGACGGCTAACGTCTCGATTTCGGAAAGACTCGACGCGACATGTCTCGAGGACAGCGGCTCGCGGAAGAGGTCGGGGATGAGTTCGGCTCCCAAGCGACGCACAGAGCCTCCTCAACCCGATATGGAGAGGCGAACTCGAGGTTCATTCGTGACAAGGATCGCTCTTGATTGCCGTTTTTCCGAGTCTCATTCTCGCGCGCGAGGGGGCAAACGTGAACGGTATCCGTGATCAGCATCTTGGTGACGATCTTGAAGCGAAAATTGAATCGCTACGTACACCTCTCATGCGTTTCTTTCTGCGCCGAGTGCGCGACAGGGTTGAGGCCGAAGACCTAACGCAAGAGGTTTTCGCACGTCTTCTAGGGACCGCCAAACGCGATAGGGTTGAAGATCCACAGGCCTTCGTTTTCCAAATCGCACTCAATCTCCTCACTGATCGCAGCCGACGCACACAACGAAGGGGCAAAGCTCAGCTCGCGCTGGTCGACCCGCATAGGGTCAGCGAGTTGACAATGGAATTCGTTGAGGATCGCACACCGGAGCGCGTCTTAGAAGGTAGAGACGATGTCGAACGCGTGGTCAAAGCGTTAGGTGAGCTCAGCGAACGGACGCGAGATATCTATCTTCTTTTTCGTCTTGAGAACATGAAACAGGCCAAGATCGCGGAATTGTTCGGTATCAGTCGCAGTACCGTTGAGAAGGAAGTGATGCGGGCGACTTTGCATCTTTCTCTGCGCTTCGGACGGAGCAAGCGATGAGTAGAACCGATCGGAGCAGCGGGGACAGGACACGGCGGCTCGCCGAAGCGACCGCTTGGCGGGTGACGCTCAGTGAAGCGGGTGAGTTTACTTCCCCCGAGTTTGAAACATGGATTGCCGACCCGCAGAACGAGGCCGCGTGGGACCAGGTGCAATCGGGCTGGAATATTTTCGACGAACATGCGGAGGTGCCTGAACTGCTCGCGTGGCGTCGCGATGCGCTGGCTCGCGCTCACCGAGAAGGCCGCCGGCAATGGGGGAAGGTAGGGTCACCTGGTTGGCGGATAGCCGCTGCGGCCTGCGTGATCATGTTTGTCGGCATTGGTCTTTTTCTTACGTCTTCCCTATGGCGGCCGGATGGAACGCTGACATTTGCAACAGACCTTGGTGAGCGACGCGTCGTGACGTTGAGCGACGGCTCACGCGTTTCCCTGGACGCTGGAACCGAGGTGCGCGTGACCTATACTGACGAAGCGCGGACGCTTGACCTCTTGCGAGGACAAGCGAGGTTCGATGTCGCGCACGAAGCTGCTCGTCGCTTTCTGGTGAGGGCGCGCGACCAGATCGTCATCGCAACCGGTACAGCGTTCAATGTCGACATGATGGGTGATGGGGTTCTGGTCACCCTGATCGAAGGCAGTGTTCTGGTGACGCGCCGTGAAGATGCGGAGCCAACCAATTCGTCTCTCAACCCAACCACAAGCGTTGCGCTGCGGGAGGGGCAACAGCTTATTGCCGCACCTCGCGCCCCTCCCATCGTGCAAGAGGCCAGCCTCGATCAAGCGACCGCCTGGGAGCGCGGGCAACTGGCTTTTGAAGATGAGACTCTGTCGGCCATCGCGCACCGGATGAACCGATATTCAAGGCAACAGATCATCGTGGATGCCGACGCATCCAACTTGCGCGTGAGCGGAGTCTTTCGTGCCGGCGATGCCCCGGCGTTCCTCGACGTCATCACGCAGTATCTGCCCGTTCGCGCCACTCAAACGGATGATGGCTCCATCCTGTTGAAGTCCGCTTCCTAAGCGGGTGAGCCTCTAATTCCCAAAAAACTTTGGAGGATATCCGGAGGAGGCACGTCTCTCATCGGAACCGCCCTTGCAATGGGGCGCGAGGGGGACAGACGATATGATCGGTAAGAAAACGCTTCTGCGCTGTACGATTTCCTGTGGTTTGCTGGCTCTGTCCATGACGGTCGACCCGTTGCCCGCTTTCGCGCAGCAAAGGGCTTACTCGATCGTTGACATGTCCCTTTCGCGTGCGCTGCGGGAATATGGCCGTGTGACGGGTAGCCAGATCATCTTCACCGAAGACCTCGTACGGAATCGCCGCGCGCCTGCCTTGGTCGGAACGTTCGCGCCCGAGGAAGCTCTCAGCCGGCTCCTCGACGGGAGCGGGCTTCGTGCCGAGCGTACGCCCGCCGGCGCGATCATGATCGTCAGAGCCGGCGCCGGGGACGTTGCTGCTACGGATCTGCGCGGTGAGATGGGCGGCCCGGCTGACCTGTCCGAAGGCGAGAACTCGGAGATTGTGATCACGGGGACGAACATCCGCGGCATCGCGCCTGAAAGCTCGCCGGCTATCGTCATCGATCGCGATTATATCGAGCGCAGCGGACAGCAGAGCACCGAATTTCTCCTGCGGACCGTGCCGCAGGTATTTGGCGGCGGTGCCAACAGCCTTTCCCCTCGCAGCATTCCCAACGATATCGAGTCGAGCTCGAACTTTTCGGGCGGTGCGGGCGTCAATCTCAGAGGCCTCGGCGCGAGCTCGACACTCACCTTACTCAACGGCCGCCGTCTCGCGCCGGCCGGGTCGGATGGCAGTTTCGTCGATATCTCCAGCATCCCGGTCAGTGCGATCGATCGCATCGAGATACTCACTGACGGCGCATCGTCGGTTTATGGTGCTGACGCGGTCGCCGGCGTCGTGAACTTCCTGTTGCGCACCGATTACGAGGGTTTCGAAAGCTCGGTCGAATATGGCACCGTCACGCAAGGCGGACTCGATCAGGTGCGCCTCAGCCAGACGGCAGGAACCCGTTGGAGCACAGGCAACGCACTGCTCAGCTATGAGTATTTCCAAAGGGACGCGCTCTATGGACGTGAGCGCGAATTTTCGGCCGCAGCCCCCGACCCGCTGACCCTTCTTCCGAGGGAAAGCCGGCATAGCCTGTTCGGTTACATCACCAACCGGTTGGATCCCGATCTCCGCGTTTCGATCACTGGCTACTACGCAGCGCGTGATAGCTTTCGTGTTTTCAACCGCTTTCGATTGGATCGGGGTCAGCAGATATATACGTCCAATCCGGAAAGCTTCTTCATCTCACCAAGCTTCCAATGGGATATATCCCCGGGCTGGAACATCACGGTCTCTGGAGACTATAGCTCGGTCAACGAAAACACCGTCCAAGAGAATTATTTTCAGGACAATTTGGGCCAGGCCGAGCGTTTCGAATTTAGGACTGATTCATACCAATACTCGGCAGACGCTGTTGCTTCTGGACGGCTCGTAAGACTCCCGGGCGGTTGGCTGAGAACAGCGCTGGGCGCTTCCCGCCGATGGGAAAGGTTCGATCTCACCGGTGCTCTGACCTCACAAGCTCAGCGCACGGTCAGCGCTGTCTTCGGCGAGCTTTTCATTCCCGTCTTCGGCGCTGCAAACAGTGCTCCAGGATTGAGGCGTCTGGAATTCAACATTTCAGCGCGACTGGACGACTACAGTGACTTCGGATCGTCCATCAATCCCAAGTTCGCAGCGCTCTGGTCGCCATTCACCGGTTTGCGCATCCGCGGAAGCTACGGCACGTCCTTCAACCCACCGGATCTCGGTATCATTGGTGAACCGGGCGGCGGCGTAAACGCCTTGCCGGGCGCCAACCCTGCGGCAGGCGGCCCGACCATTCCCTTTTTGGTGCTTGCCAACACAGCTATACCCAATCTGGGGCCGGAAAGGTCGCGATCGTACACGTTCGGCGCCGAATATGAGGCAGCCCTTGGTCCCCACCGACTGTCGTTCAGCGTCGGCTATTACAATATCAGATATCGGGACCGGATTGGCTCCGTGCCCACCCCATCGGGATTGGCGAGCCTTCTGGATGTCCCGGCCTTCAGGTCACTCTATCCGTCGGAGATTTTCACCGAACGTCCGTCGGAGACTGCGGTCAGGGGTGTCATTCAGGACGTGGTCGATAGAGGGGGGCGTTATACGGACGTCATTGGGCTTTTCACGGGAACGCCCGCAGATCTGAGCAACATTGATTTTATTATCGATCTCAGAACGAGAAATCTCGCTCGCGTAAACATCGAAGGAATTGACCTAAACGCAAATGCGGATTTTCACATCGTTCATGGAACGATATCCGCGTTTGCCAATGCCAGTCATATTATCGACTATACAGCGAGAGCGAGCGAACTTTCTCCAGAAATACCTTCGTTCAACAGAATTTTCCTTCCGGTAGACCTTAGAATAAGAGGCGGGATTTCTTGGAGAAACGGGGGATTCGGTGCCGGGGCTACGATTAATTTTACAGATAGCTATCGGGATGACAGGGTTGGTTTTGAAGGAAAAGTCGATTCCTGGACTACGGTTGATCTCAATCTTTCCTATCAGTTTGCGGCTCAAGGACGATCGGTCCTGAACAATACCAGATTCGCGGTGTCGGTAATCAACCTGCTCGATCAGAGCCCTCCCTTTGTCGCAAGCGACGGGCTGACCGCTACCGGATCGGGATTCTCGGTCAGCTATTTTGATGCTGCGAATGCGGATCCAATGGGTCGGTTCGTCTCGTTTCGCCTGACGAAGGCCTGGTGAGATGGGTACGATCATCAAAGCCGGCTCTGGGATGATTGCCGTCCTTTTGAGTTCGACCGCTTTCGCAGATGACGGTCGACGAGCGCCCGCGATAACGGAACTGATCGAACGCGTGCATATCGGCGGCGGCGAAATCTCGCCGCACCTGGCAGTGAGTCCGGACGGCGACGCGGTGGTGGTTGCCACCATTGCTGCAAGCGTGGAGACGAACGATCGCCGCATCGACTGGCATATTGTCGACGGCCTTGATTCCGAAAGGCCGGTCTCACGGCGATTACACGATGGCGGCGAGGCCATCCTCAACATTCGTCAGCGAATGGTCGCTAACGGCTCGTTCGTCGCGACCGAGCCGAAATGGTCACCCGACGGCCAATGGATCGCATATGCCGCCCAACAGAACGGAGAGATTCAGCTCTGGCGCATGAGCAGAGACGGACGCGTGAATGAACAACTCACGCATAACGCGGCCGACATTTTCGGATCGAACGCGAGTGAAGCCTTGTTCGAGTGGAGCGCCGATGGACGAACGGTGTTCTATGAGGTGGCCCGCCCACGGGCTTTGATGGCGCAAGCCATGCAGGAGGAGGGTCGACGCGGTTTCCTTTACGATGATCGTTTCGACGCAAGCGCTAGCTATCAACCATTCTGGATGAGATGCGGCGTGGCGCGCGTGGTCAACACAGCCCCAGTGGCTTCGCAGGCCTGTGAACCGGTTCTCTGGGTGCATGAGATAGCAACGAAAACAGATCGGCTGGCTTCCGAAGCCGAGCGATCGGAGTATGAGCGGCTTAGGCGAGGTGCGGATGGCGCGGTGGCGGTACGCAATGTGGATTCGTCCCGATACCGAGGATTCCAGCCTCCACTGCAAATTGAACTTACCGCCTCCGACGGGACAAGGCAAAGCTGCCCAGTGCAGGCGTGCATTAGTCCATTGATAGAGAATGCGTGGCTGCTTGGTGACGATGTCGTCATTCAACGCCGCGAGAATGCAGCGGGTGAGGATGCGATCGGCCGCGAAGCATTTTATCAGTGGTCCCCCGCTTCGAACACCGTAGAACGCCTGTTCTCGGCCATTGCCCATTTCTCCGAATGCAGCCCGGCAGGCGTCCGACTCATTTGCTTTCGCGAAACTGCGGTGCAGCCAAGACAGCTGGTATCGCTCGATCCCTTTTCGGGAACTCATGCAGTGCTCATGGATCCCAATCCGGACCTCTCACCGGCACGGTTTACAATGGTGGAGCATATCGAGCGTCGGGATGCCCAGATGAACTCCATGACGGCCGAGCTCGTCTATCCGGCAGGTTATCAACCCGGGATTCGCTACCCCCTCATCATTGTACAGGGCGCAGTCCGAGGATTTCTCGATGGTGGCACGGGGATGGAATATCCCGTCCACCCTCTTGCCCAACAGGGCTTCTTCGTCCTGAACACAACTCCCTACGAGAATTTTGACCTGCGCGCTTCCTTGCCACTCAACGAACTTTCACAAGCCGAATTCAGAACTTTCGACCGTCGCAGGCGGGCTTTGGATGCATTCCGGGATGTCGTGGAAGATGTCGTGTCGCGTGGGCTCGTCGATCGAGACAGGATCGCGATCACTGGGCTAAGTTCGGGGTCAGCGAATGCCCGGTACGCGTTGATCCATAGTGACCTATTCGCATTGGCGTCGCTCAGCACAGGCTATAGCGGACCGCAACAATATTGGTTCGCGCCTCTTCACGTTCGCGAATGGATGCGTTCTAACGCAGTGCTTGGAGACGGTCTGGCTTTCGAACCGCCCTTTGAGCAATGGCTGGCGGGAGAAAATCTGGGCTTTCACGCTCGCGAGGCGATCTTCCCGCCAGTTTTATGGCAAGTATCGGATGATGAGCTATCTCACGCACTCTTCGACTACGCATTGCTCGAAGACGAAGGCCATCCGGTCGAAATGTACGTCTTCCCGGACGAACATCACATCAGACATCAGCCGGTTCACCGGAACGCCACGCAGCGCCGAAACCTTCAGTGGTTCCAGTTCTGGCTACAGGGGGTCGTAGCACCCGATCCGGTCGATCCGGCGCAATATGATCGTTGGCGGGAACTGTGCAGGTCATATCTGGTGAGACTACGAAATTCGACAGATCCCGCTCAGCGAGCGCGGATATCGTCGCAGCGGTGTGCGAGGCAGCTCCATTAGAGATTATCAAGTTAGCACGCTCTTTGGGCTCGTCCTGCTGGTTACATTCTGATCTCCGTTCCGCATTTCGTTCGCGCTGAAGCATGTCGACCGGGCCGCTGACACACGAGCACAATTAGAGGTTCCACTGTCCAGCGGCCATCGGCGGCCGAGCCCCACCGATGGATATGGCAGCATTGTGTCGTAGGCCACCCGCGCACGCATCGGTTCAATCGTCACGAAAGTAACCTGGAGTCAGCGGATCGGTCTGCTGCGCGCTGATAGGTGGCGCGTGCGAGCACTGACGCCGGGCCCGAGCCGCGCAGGATTGGCGATATTGTCGCGTCAACAGGGAGGGGCGATCAGCGAACGGCCTTGAGGCTCCCATGTTCCTGCGCGCCGCATCCGCGGCTGAGGGCGGACAGCCCCGGCAGTCCGCGCGTTGGGCGGTTCGCAGGTGGAGTGCGGCGCTGGCCCGAAATTCAGCTGGCGCAGTCGGGGGGCTGACGTTCTTTGGTATTGGATCGGCCGCTTTGTTGAGACACTCATGAAAGCAATGTCAAATGCTGATCGGTGTGTGATTTCGATATCGTCGCCATGTTGTTTGCAGGCATGTCATGGAACGTGCATCTTGCGTCTTGGTGGGAAGGCGGAAGGGGCGTGTTTGACGATGACCAATATTTCGAGATTCATTGTTCATACCGACATCATTGGCAACGAGGTCATTGTTCGTCTCGCGCGCGTCAGTCATGCCGTCATACCAATGGAACCGGAGATGAGCTGCCGCTGACCGAGAGGCAGCCTGTGGTGCGGCTCTCTCGTTTCATTCTCGAATTTCGCGATCTTGCTGAGGGCATTCGGTGTCGCGAGGGCCTCGAAGGGCTCGCGATTGGCGGTGCCGGAGAACTGGGCTGCGACCGTTTTGCGGCGCTTCATACACGCAGCCTGTTCCGCACCGGCGCCAAGCTGCTGCGGATCGACAACTATCCGGCCAATTGGGACAAGGCTCTGGTGATCCGCGGCCCGAAGGTCATCGATCCGATGATCGTGCGGGCGAGGCGACGCGCTTGCGGGCTGCTTTGGCCGGGCGGGCTGACCAGATCGCTCAGCGACCCCGAGCGCCAGATCGTGGAGAAGGCATGGCGCCACGGGATCCGGCAGGGCTACACCGTGCCCGTCAATGTTCCAGGCGAGCCGGAAGCCTCCGTCAGCTTCGCCACACGCTCGACGAGGAGATTCGGGCGCGAACGCCAACTCATGGCAGAGGCAATGGGCTCGCTCCTGTTCGAGGCGATGCGCCGGGTCGCCGGGCTCGCTTCACTGCCGGACCCGGTGCCGAATATCACCGATCGGGAACGCGAGTGCATCTACTGGATCGCACATGGCAAGAGCGACCGGGAGATTGCCTGCATCCTGGAGATCGGCGTCGAAACCGTCGGCACCTATGTGGTGAGGGCATTCCGTAAGCTCGGCGTGCATGCGCGAGCTCAACTCGTGCATGAAGCGCTACGGCGCGGCGTGATCGACCCAATGCCCTCCTGTCCCCCATTTGCTTGACCTGACTTGCCGCCCATCCGGTGATCTTTGTCCGGCTCCTTGTCATTCACTGGAGCCGCCTCATGACTTGTGTCGCCAACGGTGCCGCGATCGCCGATCCGGCTGTCTTCGCATTGGCTGCGGGTCGCTGCCGGCGATTGGGCTGCGTCGTGCGCCGGAACGTGCTCGTCGCCGCCGACATCGACGATATTGAGGAGCCGGACAGTCCATGCCGGAGCGAGCGATCACCGGGCCATACGCTGAGGTTCGTTGCGTCTGCGGCACTTGGCCGGCTTGCCCTCCAAGCGCGCGGGCCAGGTCCGGTCGCCTTGGAGAATTCATCGCGGGCCAGCCCTCACGCACAAGGCGATATGCCAGGGATGGCCGGGGCGGAATGACCCGCCGTGGCGATCGCCGGCGCGAACTGGCGCGATGCCCACGCCTATGAGCGATTGCTGGCCGGAGACCGGCGCTGTTTCGCGTGGGAATGGCTGCGACGTGCGCCTGCCTATGTCGAGGCATGGAAAAAGAGCGGGGCCGCGCCGGGGCCGTGCGGCCTGATTGGGCTCGAGGATCCCGGCGCGGATGCGCTCAGCGCGCGCCCGCTCTGGCGCTCATCGTTCGATCGCGCCGTACTACATGTGGAGGCCGGCCCACCAGTGGGAGACGATTGCCTGGACCTCGGTCAGTTCGCCGGGCTCTTATCGATCATGAGCGGCGATGAAGCGCGCGAGCACGTTCTGTTATCGGACGGATTGCGGTCAATCCGGCTTGATGTGATCGGCGGCAGTCTTCGTGGCGGGCCGGCCATCGTCAAATGGCGAGTCAACGGGATTGCCTATGCCGGGCCGCAATTGCTCGCGCTGCGCCAGCTTTCCGCCTTGGTCCAGCATGGCCGCTTCGCCCGGTCGCTCCACCGTCCGGAACGCCGCGCCCGGCACTGGGCCGCGATGCTGCGCGTGCATGACGCGATCGCGGCGGGGCAATCGCACCGCGATATCGTGCCGATGCTATTGGGCGTCGACGTGAGCGGCGTGCGTTGGCGGACAGGGGCTGGGGACGCGCGATCGCGCGTCCAGCGGCTTGCGGCGGGTGCGCGTGCCGCCGTTGCCGCGGGGCCGGCCCCTTGGCTGACATACTGAATTGGCCGTTGAGCTGAGCGCTGCGCCATTCGCTCCAGATCACATTCAATGGAAGTCGTGGCTGCGGATGCGCAGGATCTCTTCCTGTTCACTCGCAGTTCCGTGCGGGCGCGACGAGAGCGTTCGGCCGCTTGGCGGCCACCCCGGGTCGCGCGGATCTGGGCCGCCACCGCTTTTCGCGCCGTCGCCGCGACCTGGTGTGACCTCGAACTCCATCCGCCCGATCGAACGCAGCATGTCGTCATGGTCTGTGATCCGATCGCAGATGATGTGGATGATCTCCCCCTCTTTCTGGAGCCGGCCGCGCATGGCGATCATCGAGGCGGACATGACCTGCCGCCGATAGAGCTCGAACCTGTCGGGCCACAGGATGCCGTTGGCGATCCCGGTTTCGTCCTCGATGGTGACGAACAACACACCCTTGGCGGAGCCGGGGCGCTGGCGCACGAGGATAACGCCAGCCACCTCGATGTTGCGCCCGTCGCGGATGTTCGGGAGATCGGCGCAGCGCACGATGCCCATCGCATCGAGCTGGTCGCGCAGGAAGCTGACGGGATGCGCGCGGAGCGAAAGCTGAGTAGCGCGATAATCCTCCACGACCTCGCGGCCATCGGTCATCGGCCGGAGCGCCACCGACGGCTCCAGACCTTCCGGCGAGAACTTCGCCTCGCGCGCGTCGGCCGCCGCGAATAGCGGTAAAGGCGCTTCGCCCAAGCCCTTCACCTTCCAAAGACCCTGGCGCCGATCCTCCGCGATGCAATGGAACGCATCGGCCTCCGCCAGCCGCTCGATCGCCGCGCGGGGCACGCCAGCGCGGCGCCAGACCTCCTCGACGCTCTCATATGGCGCCGGCCCGCGCGCCGCGACGATCGCGGCGCCGTGGACATTGGCGAGCCCGCGCACCTGCCGGAACCCCAGGCGCACCGCCAGATAGCGCCCTCCTATCGGTTCAAGCGTGCAGTCCCAATGGCTGTCGTTGATCGACACGGGCCGAACCTCGACGCCGTGCTTGCGCGCATCGGCCACGATCTGCGCCGGCGCGTAAAACCCCATCGGCTGGGCGTTGAGCAAGGCCGCGCAGAATACGTCCGGGTGATGATGCTTCATCCAGCAGCTCGCATAGGCGATCTTGGCGAAGCTGGCGGCATGGCTTTCCGGGAACCCGTAGCTTCCGAATCCCTCGATCTGCTTAAAGGTGCGCTCGGCAAAGTCGCGGGGATAGCCGCGTGCGACCATGCCGCCGACCAGCTTGTCGTAGAAATGGCTGACGCCCCCGGTGAGCTTGAACGTCGCCATCGCGCGGCGAAGCTGGTCGGCCTCTACCGGGGTAAAGCCGGCGCCGACGATGGCGACCTTCATCGCCTGTTCCTGGAACAGCGGCACGCCGAGCGTCTTCTCCAGCACGGCGCGCAATTCGGGCTTGGGATATTCCGGAATTTCCTTGCCCTCGCGGCGGCGGAGATAGGGGTGGAACATGTCGCCCTGGATCGGGCCGGGACGGACGATCGCG
>CAYTMM010000020.1:0-16300 GCA_964438875.1 uncultured Sphingosinicella sp.
ACAGGCCCCGCAGTTCATCCATCTGATGCGCGATATTGGCGAGCGAGTTCAAGGTCGCTCTGACGGCATCTACGCCACGAGACCGTTCTGGAATATCCTCAGGTGCGAGTTTCAGCACCTTCAGGGCTTCCTTCACAAGTGCAGCGGGACTGGCCTTGCGATCGAAGGTTTGCCCTGACCGTTCGATGATGTCCTTGCAGACGGCTTCGATCAGTTCCTTTGCTGAACCGATCGCGTCCGTGGGGCTTGCCTCTGCCTCCCGGTCGATAATGCGGATACGCGACAAGACGTTTTCGTGGTTCAGCCGCTGCCCATGTGCTTTCAAATGTTCAAGGACGGAGGTGGCGGCGGAGCCTGAACGTGCTGCGATGTACACTCGGTAGCCGTCGTCTGTGATGTCATATCCGTCGAGTTTCAAACATCGTTGGAGCTGCTGGACCTGCCGACCGCGCTCTTCGGGATTGGGAAAATAGTGGGGGCTAAGTATCTGGTTGATGGCCTCCGGCAACTGATCCGATCCGCTCAGCTTTCTCCACGCCTCAACAGCGAATTGACGCTTGCTGCCGAGCATATGCACGACTTCTTCGTTCAGACCGAACGAGTTGAAGAAGCCGATCAAGCTACTGCTGTTCATGCCAGTGGCAAAAGCAATGTCGCCCAAGCTGGCGATAGCTCCCTGTCCTAGTCTCATGCTGGCACCCGCACGCGACCGGAGAGGAGATCGGACATGAGGGCCTGCTTCGCTGCCGTCAGTTGCACCAGTCCGTCGGACTGCGTTTCAATCGCAGCGTCCAAATCGCGCATAGTCTCAACAAACTCCTCCTGCGCCGCCCTATCTGGCACCGGGATCATAATCTGACCGATTGTGCGCTGGTTTACAGAGGGCACAGCGCCCGGCTGGACATAATCCGCCATGTCGATGGTGCAGAAGGCGTAGTAGAGAAACCAAGGGTCAACATCGGTTGCGACCGCGCCCATGACGTTGTTGTCGACCAGCATCTCGACAGCGGCAATGCGACGCTTGTTTGTTAGCAGCGTTGCCCCGACCTTTGGGAAGAAGGTCGTGCCAACAGGAAATGTCTTTGCCCTCAGGGTCCGAAGGTCAGCATCATCGACATAGTTCTCTGCATGACGGATCTGCACCTCATTGCCGGGCCGGTTCATGTCGGAGACCTTGGCGAAGGGATAACGCCCAGAACCCTTACCTTGATGTTTGACTGGAAAACCGAAGCCGCCACTCAATCGGCAAACCTCGTCGATGCGACGATACGCGCCCGGCAGAGCCATCAGTGCTTCTAGTCGATGACTTCGCGTCTCGCGCAGTTGACAAATGACGCCGTCCGCCGCCGCAATCGCCTCATCCACCGACCGCAGCACCTCGGCGATCCGCCGCTGCTCGTCGAGGGGCGGGAGGAGGATGGGCAACAGCTTGGCAGTGCCTCGGCTAAGTTCCTTAAAGGTGCTGCCACCTGCCGCCGCGACAAGGTTGGGGCGCTGCGCAATCAGCCAATGCAGCAGGAAGGCAGGGTCTAGGTCTCGCCCGGTAGCGAAGGTGATGAACCCCTGATTTGTCGTCATGGGGGCGGTGTTGATTGCCGCAAAGCCAATCGTTGCCCGCGAAGTCATCAACACGGTGCCGGGAGCGTTCAACGACAACGAGCACTCTGCCAACGCCCGCTCTGATACCATATTTTCAGTGCTGGCGATGGTGCTGACGCCGGTTGGCAGTGACGTGATGTCCGAAGGCGTTGCCCACGGCACCGTGGCGTCGTCCCAATAAGTTGACTTTGCGCGTGAAGGAGTTGTGCCGCCACCCAATGTGGCGACATCGCAGAGCCGGAGAGAACGCCATCCATCAGGCAATGCTGCACTGTCGCGGACCAGTTCAACGACCGCGTTCATTCGCCGTTACCCTTCGGCTTCCCCTTTAGCCGCGCCACGCCGATCTGCTTCGCCTTCGCAGTCGCTTCGATGAAATGCTGTTCCACCGCACTGGGGGCTTCCAACTGGCGGACATGCCACTTGTCATACTGGGCCAGCGCCTTGGCCTTGGCGACATCGGCGGACACCTTGCCCGCGTGGGTCAGGATGTCGCGGTCGCCCAGTTTCAGGAAATCGTCCAGCTTGGCGATCCAGTCGTGCATGGTCATGGGCTTGCGCGCCATGGCCTGCATTTCGGCAAACTCCAGATATGCGGTGACGATGCGGTTGAGCGCTTCAATCTCCTCGCCTTGCAGATAGTTCTTGGCGATATGGACATCGGCCTTGCGCGGCGGGCCGCCCTTCGGCTGATTGGACCATGAGGTCAGGCCCATGTGATCCTTGGCGGCATCGGCCCGCGCTGCCACGATCTCGGCAGCGGTGTGACCATGGGCCGCCCAGTGCATCTTGTTCTGCACGGTCTGGAAGAAAAGCTGGCTGGCTTCCGCGTTGGGCTCGTAATCCACGCTGGTCGCGTAAATCTCCAGCACCTTCTTGTAGAACAACTTTTCCGAGGACCGGATGTCCCGGATGCGGGCGAGCAGTTCCTCGAAATAGTCGGCGTCCGGCTCTTTCAGCCGGGCATCGTCTATCGTGAAGCCCTTAACCAGATATTCGGACAGGGTGGTGGACGCCCAACGCCGGAACTGTGCACCGCGTGGAGACCGCACACGAAAGCCGATGGCGAGGATCATGGGCAGGCTGTAGTGCGCAATGCGGCGGGAAACCTCACGATTTCCCTCGGTGCGAACTTGTAAGAAATCCTTACAAGTTGCCTCTTCGTCCAGTTCACCCTCGTCGTAGATGGCTCGCACATGCTGGGTCACGGCCTGCGGCGTCACCTCGAACAGTTCGGCGATCTGGGCCTGGCTCAGCCATGCCGATCCGTCCACGGCCTTCAATTGGACGACGGTGACGCCGTCCTCGGTGTTGTAGAGGATCATCTCACCCGACATAGCCAAGCCTCTTGAGGTGCCCGAACATCACGGCTTCCGCCTCGTTGCGCTTGGCGATCAGGTCTTGCAGCTTGGCGACCTCCGCCGCGACATCGACCGCCTCGGCATCCGCCCCGGTCTGCACATAGCGGCTGATGTTGAGGTTGTGACCGTTGGCGGCGATCTCCTCGACCGGCACAACGCGGGCCAGCTTTTCGACATCGGCGAAGGCATGGACCGCCTCGGCCAGCGTGCGGACATGATCGTCGGTCAGGAAGTTCTGCGCCTTGCCCGGCTGGAAGGTGGTGTCGCCGTTGACGATCAGCACCTTGCCGCGCCGCTCGGCAGGCTTGGCCTTGCGGCATACGAGGATCGCAGCCGGGATGCCCGCGCCGTAGAACAGATTGGGGGCCAGCCCCACAACCGCCTCGATCACATCGGCGTCCAGCATGGCCTGCCTGATCCGCCCCTCGGCCCCGCCACGGAACAGGACGCCGTGCGGCACCACCACCGCCAGCATCCCGTTGTCCTTCAGGCTGGCGAGCATGTGCTGGACGAAGGCGAGGTCGCCATAGCCCTTGGGCGGGCAACCATAGGTGTCGCGCCCGAACGGGTCGCCGTTCTGCCAGACATCGTGGCCCCACACCTTTTCGCTAAACGGAGGGTTGGCTAGCACCCGGTCATAGGCCCCGATACCCTCCACGAACTCGCGGGCCTTGGGGTCGTATCGTTTGGGGGACAGGATCGTGTCGCCCTTGGCGATGAAGGCGTCATCGACATTGTGCAGGAACAGGTTGATCTCGGCGATGCCCCACGTGGCGAAGTTCTTCTCCTGCCCATAGAGCGACAGGGTGCGGGCATCCTCGCCCCGGTCCTTCAGATACTGCACCGCCTCCAGCAACATGCCACCCGAGCCGCAGGTGGGATCATAGACCGACATGCCGGGGCGCGGCTCGACGATCTCGACCATCAGGCGCACGATCTGCCGGGGCGTGTAGAACTCGCCGCCCTTCTTGCCCGCGCCTTCTGCGAACATCTTGATGAGGTAGAGATAGGCATCGCCCAGCATGTCGGCGGGCACATCGGCATTGCGCAGCCGATGCTTCTCGAAGTGCGACAGCAGCTTTTCCAGCAGCGCGTCAGAGAAGCGATCCTGATTGGCGAAGTCCACATCGCCGAACACACCGCGCAGCCGCAGGTTGGCGTCTTCGATGGACGCCAGCGCATTGTTCAGCCGCTGGCCGATCTGCGTGGCGTGCTGGCGCACGGCCTCCCAGCGGTGCTCCTTGGGGATATGAAAGCGATGCTCGTCGGGGTCGGCGGCCTCCTCACGGTCGCCAGTTTCGGCGAGCAGGGCCTCGAACTCCTCGTCCCACACGTCGCACAGGCGCTTATAGAACAGCAGGCCGAAGATATATTGCTTGTAATCCCCGGCATCGACGGTGCCGCGCAATATGTCCGCTGCGCCCCACAGATGCCGTTCGAGTTCAGCTTGCGTCAGTATTGGCATTGATCCCCCGGAAGCGCGGCTCCTCCCTGAGCCACGAACTTTGTTCACCAGATGATCCGATAGCAGCGCCGGGGATTTTTGGCGACACAAAGGAGCCGGAAAATGAGATTGCAATTAATTGCACAGCGCTGGAGCGCCCGTCTGGGCCTGCTTGTAGGCTCTGATAAGTAAGAGTTATCGGAGGTTGGAGTGCCGTTCTTACTCGGTGACAAGCTGCCAGTTAAGCAGCTTGCAACCTTGGAACTGCACCTCGGCGACTGCCTTGCCGAAGTTCATCCCGCCGAAACCATTGCGGGCGCGAAACTCAATGAGAATCTGCTGGACGCCATTTTCATCAACAGTCGTCGCCTTCGATCGAATATGCTCGAAACTGTTCGGTTCGCGGAGGGACTGCTTTATTTCCCATAGAATGTCGAACATGTAGCGGCTGTCGAGACAGGCGGCTTGAGGGTTCTCGGGCTTGGTCTCGCCACCCGTCAGGTAGCCAAGCAGGAGGAAGCCACCGAGCATAACCGGCGCGAGTGCTATTCCCTGCAAGACCTTGAGCCATGTCGGCTTGTCGCTGGTCGGCGATGTTTTGTCACGGATCGTTGGAATGGCATCTCGTATCGGGTTGGTCATCAATCGTTCTCTCAGAGCTGGCTACAATCCGTAAGCTAATTCGAGAAAGTTGCCTGTTACTTACTGATGTAGGGAATATTGGAAGTACCTTCCCTCATTAGCATCGACGCTCCCGGCTAGACCTCCACCGGGAGGTAGCATGGTCGATTTGCGCACGAGGTTCGGCAGACTGGTGAAATCGCACAGGGTGCGTGCTGGCCTGACCCAAGAGGCGCTGGCCGAGCGCGCCAACATCAGCACGGACATGATTTCCAAAATCGAAGGCGGGAGCAGCGGTGCCCGCTTCGCCGTAATCTCGCAGATCGCAAATGCGCTTGAGGTCGATCCAGCCGAATTATTCACGCCAAACTTGCCTGCGGGGCAGCTTCAACGCGCCGCGCTGACTGATATTGTCACTCGGTTAGGAAGCCTCAGCGACGGCGATCTGCGCTGGTTAAACGGCGTCATCGAAGCTGCGTTGCGTCCGAAAGGTTGATCGGCACGGTTCGTTAGAGGACCGCGCCCGCCGCGTTGTCGGTAAACATGTCACCGTCCCGAATGTAGCGGGCGAGCATGGCGTCGCTCTTGTGACCGGTCTGTTGGCGGATTTTCCACGACGAGGCCCCGGCCATTGCGGCACTGGTGGCAAGCCCGGCGCGCAGGGAGTGGCCGGAGAAGGTCGTCGGATCGAAGCCCGCAGTCCCCACGCGCTTTTTCATAATCGTCGCGACCGCATCCCCAGACAAACGACTGGGGGCGATATGCCCGTGCCGGTCGATGCTGCGGAAGATCGGCCCTTGCTCGATCCCGGCATAGGCAAGCCAGTCGGTGAGATGGCGGACAGGACACCAACGAGTGCGCCCATATGGGATCGCGATCTTACGGCCATTCCCGATCTGATCAGTCTTGGACCGGCGTAGATGCAGGACGATGCCCCGCGCAACAGGCTCAACATCGCCGCAGTCGAACCCGACCAGTTCGGATCGACGAAATGCCCCGGCGAACCCAATCAGCAGCAGCGCCTTATCCCGCACGTCAATGGGGCGGTCGCCCATGCGCTCAAGAACCGCAAACAGATCATCGCGCTGTAACGCCTGCGCTTCGCGTTGGGCCATGCCCTTGGTCCGTCGTATGCCCCGCATGGTCGCCCTGATGATCTCGGATCGGCATGGATCATCGAAGCCTGACGCCCGGTGCGCCTTCGCGATGGCTGCCACCCGACGCTGGATCGTGGCGACGGCATGGGTCTCGGCGAGATCGGCAAGATACTCCGCAATGCTCTGCGGTGGACAGGGAATGTCCCTGCCGGACGCCCGGAAATGGGCGAGATCAGCCGCGTAGGCGCGCTGGGTTCCAGCCGATAGGGAATGGGAGAGGAGGCGGCGGACCGGCTCTGAAATCGCCTGTGGAGGCAAAGATGCCGTTGTGTCGCCGAGAGGGATGGCAGAGCTTCTTGTGCAATTAATTGCAATCCTATTTGAAGGAACTGTTTCCAACATTTTTTGTATTTCTCCATTCGGCGTCGGCCCAACAGTTCTGGGGCTTTCCGCTTAAAGTCGTTGTGCCGAAAATCAGGGGGCACGAACTGCGCAGGCGGGACCGGATCAGCCCAGTTTCCGCTCTTGCCGGGCGTAGGCTTCGGCCACCTGATCCTCGCGGCTAGTAAGCAGGTCGTCAGACATGCGGTGAAGCGCCAGCAGGCGGTTCTCGGCCTGGGTATGTCCTTCCAGAGTGCCGTCATGGCGAATATGCCAGACCCCGACATCGAGGAGATCATTGAGGTGGCGCGAGATCAGCAGGAAGCGGTGACAGTGCAGCGGGTCGCCCTCCGAGCACATCAGGGCGGGTCTGCATCGGCTTGCGATGGATAGGACTGTTTCGATCCCTGTTGCAAACTCGGGAGTGCCGCGTCGATCGTCATATGCGGTAGGGCCGCGCTTGGGGTGCCCGCCCAGACTGTCGCCTAAGTGAATGTAAGAGATGCCGACCCGGTTCAACGCTGCCCGCAGATCACGTTTGCGGAACTGGGGCCACCGCGATCTTGGCGACGATCGAACATCAATGATGCAGTTTACGTCGAAATAATCGAGACCGTAATGAAACTCGTCCCAACTCACGTTGGAGTGCCCAATAGTCAAAATGTCTTTCATATCAAACCTTTCAAGCTCCAATGAACTTATCCGAGGTTTGAAATAAATGGCACTATTATCAGTAGCTTAAGCCGTTTTTCATCGTGATTTGTGCAGTCGTCTGAGACGGCGTGATTGATACAGGCATCGGGACAAGGAGCGCCGAACCTGTCAGCGCCGCCGAGCCGGGGATAGGCGCACGGTCGCCGTTACGGTGCTGACGCTAGGTGGCTACGTGCCAGCCGCACGAGAGCCTCCTCCTTGCCGACCAGTCCCTTGCCCCGCCTCTTTGCGCCACATGCAATGAGCGCGGCCTCGACATCGGCATACTGCTCGACAGGCAGGCGTAGGAGAAATGAACGGGTCGGCCTCGCCGATGATGCGCCCTGCCGCTCCAGAGCCTCTGGGAGGGCGTGTGAGGGCGTTCGGATAGCCAGTTGGAGGTTTGCCCTCATGGCGCGCTGGTTGAGCTTCTGTGGCCGGCTGGCGGCATGGCGGGCGACGATCTGAAGTTTCGTCCAGCCGATCCGTTCAGCCTGCGCTTCGTCGATCCGGTACTCGGAGAGAAGCCTGCCCACGTTCGAGAGGTAGAACAGCGCCCGACGCTTGATCCCCGCGATCCGCTCGACCTCGTGCAGGAATGTGCGGTCCTCGTTGTGAGCGGCCCAAAGGGCGCAGGCGAAGGCGTAGAAGTTCTTCGTAGGCTTTACGGCGAGTGTCAGCGCCTCCTGCTTCAGATGCTCGACATCGGGACTGCCTTCAACCGAGGGCATGTTGTGCTCCTATCACGAATGGCTCTCGACCATATCCTGCCGATCCTAACAGGACGTTGATTGCAATTAATTGCATATGCGTGGGGGCGGGGGACTATAGGGGGTGGGGGCGGGAGGGAGACATGCGTTAGCATGTATCCCCGATCCCTTCCTTCCCGAACAAGGTTCGGGTGAACCCCGCGTTCGGAGCGCAGCGACTGGACGCTGAGGCTTTTTCTGTAGCTTCGTTCGTATCTTCATTAGTCCCTTTATTAAGGTTGCCGATTTTCGTCACATCCATTGCCGAACCACGTCAGAGGTGGTGACGTTTCCCGTCACTAACTATGACGAAATCCGTCACACCCCCCTGACGATTTCCGTCATACCTACCCAACTTCATGCTGGAACAGGGCCACAGCTTCCGGTGTCGGACGCAGATGCAACATCGAATGACCCTTGAACTCGGCGGTGATGGTCTCGATCAAGCCCCGCTCCAGCAGCCGGTCCTGAGCAGTGCGGTAGGTTCGCGGAGAGATGCCGAGTTCGTCCGCCCACTGTTTATGGGTTTTCGCGATCCACTTCTTGCCGCACTGGACCACGGTGGCCTTGGGCCACCAGTAGCGGATGCGGTAGAGCAGCAGGGCAGCGTCGCCATGCCCGGTCGCCTTCCGAAGTCCCCTGAGGGCATTGTGCTGGAACCCGTCCTTGGTCTTGGGCAGATCGTGACCCGTGAGCATCTTATGGGTCGTGTGCTCGAACGCATCGCGGAAGTTATGAAAAATGACCTTCTTGAGGTCGTCAGCCACCTCCACCCGATCGGTGAGGTAGTCCCACCATTTAGCGAACATCTTCTTGCACTCTTTGACCAGCACGGAAGGTGTCGGTTGCTTGAGCGTATACAAGAGTTCTTTCCCGAACTGCATAGCCAGCCATCGGGTAATGCTCACAAGCTGCTGCTGCGATCCCGTGTAAGGGGCTGCGCCGATCTCATCGGGGATGTCGAGATCAGATAATAAGTCCGCGACCGTGATCGCCGCAACGGACGCCTCGGTCTGGGGCGCTGATTTGATGGCCATGGTTCTGGCTCCTTTCGAGTTGAACGGAAGGAGCGTCGGGAGTAGGAATACTGTCGCAAGTCAGCGTCGCCCCGGCGCTCCTGAAGGCCCTCGCCCTGCAAGGCGGGGGTTTCTCGTTTCAGGGGGTGCGCGAGTTTTTCCGCTGGAAACGGGCAGCGATAAGGCATGCCCAACGGACCCAAATGCGGTTAGCAAGCCCGGAAATTTCTTTTGTGATTTTAATAAGGGGCTTATGGGCGGTTAGCAGATATAAGCCGTTGACCTTTCTAGGTTGTGGTATATCGGCTCGGGCCTCCACTCTCCTTTTTCCTGCAAATGCGCACCGCGCGGCGATTCCCCGTGATTCCACGGAGAATTAACCCTTGCCTGTCATGACCGGCCGACGCGCGCGACGGACCGCGCCACCCTATTTGCCGGCGATGGGAGAAGATTGATCAGCGGCTCGCTTCAGATAACGACGCCTCTGCGCGCTTCCGGCCCCTCCCCTTTCCCGCCTTTCGCCGCGCTCGGCCTGAGCATTGCGCTCGCCGCGATCGCGCTGGCCGCCGGCCTTGTTTTCGCTGTCGGGATAATCGAGCGCTTCAATCCGCTCGGTATTGCCCTGCCCGCCATCTGGCTGGCGGCGATGGCGCTGGTCGTGCGGCGCACGGACCAATCGGCCCCGGACTGGCCACTAATCGCCGCGATCATCGCTTTCTCTCTAATGCTACGCTGGTGGTCGGCGAGCCTGACGGTCGGCGTCGCGCTCGGCGCCGATCCGATGAACTACAACAATCTCGCCCAGGCCGTGCTCGACGGTCGGGGGCTGATCACCGACGACTGGCGCTACGGACAGGATCTGCGCGCCTATTTCCCGCCTTTCTACCCGATCGTGCTGGCCGGCTTCTGGGCGGTCTTCGGATCGTCGGCCGTCTCCACCCTCGTCATGAACACGCTGATCGACGTGGCGGCCGCCTGGTGCCTCTACGATGTCGGACGGCGGCTGGCGGACCGCCGGACCGGCTGGGCCGCCGCGCTCGCCTATTTCGCCTGGCCCGCCTTCGCCCTGTCCGCCGGCATTCCGCAGAAGGAATCGCTGACGCTGCTGTTCGTCCTGCTGATGCTGCGCGGCCTGATCGTGTGGCTGGGAGAGGAAGAAACGCAGGCCCGGCGCTGGCGGCATGGCCTCTGGCTCGGCCTGTGGTGGGGCATGCTGGCGCTGACCCAGCCCTCGCTGGCTCTGGCGCCCGGCGCGGTGGCGCTGGTCGTCGCCTGGCAGAAGGGGCTGGGGCCAGTGATCCGGCTCGGATTGACCGCGCTCCCCACCCTGCTTCTCGTCCTCGCCCCCTGGTGGGTGCGCAACTGGCTGCTGTTCGGCGCCTTCGTGCCCTTCACCACCGCGTCGGGCATGATGGTCAATTCGGCGCTGGGCGATCGCGGCGTGCCGTTCCCGCCCGGCCTGTTCGACCTGCCCGAGCCCGAGCGCTCGGCCATCATGGGCGATCTCGCCCGGCAGGCGATCCGCGACGATCCGCCGGGCTTCCTCGGCGAGGCGCTGCGGATGATGGCCTACGGTTTCGCTTATGAGGAAGCGCCCCTCGCCCGCTTCCGCCACACCAGTCCGGAAATCAGTCCGCTCGATCATGCCCGGCTCGCTCCGGTGCTGCAGGGCGCCTACCTGGCGTTGCTGCTCTCCGCGCTGGCCGGTGCATGGCGTACGTTCCGCACCCGCGTCGTCGATCCGGTGCTGCTCTACGCGTTCGCGCTGCTCGTCGCGATCGGCACGATCAATATCTGGTTCGAATTCGGGGAACGGCACCGGCTGATCCTGACACCCTTCCTGCTGCTGATCGCGGCGGGCTTCTGGCTGGGACGCGACCGGAGAGCCCCTGCATGACGCTGCGACTCTTCCTTCTCATTCTCGCCAGCGTCAGCCTGTCGGCGATCGCCCAGCTCGCACTCAAGATCGGCGCGGACCGGGCGAGCCAGAGCCGGGCGCTGGGTGTTGGTGGCGAGGTCGGCGGCTTCCTGCAATCGCCGATGATCTATGTCGGCCTCGGCCTGTATGGGCTCGGTGCCTTGCTGTGGCTGTTCGTGCTCGCCCGTGCGCCGCTTTCCCTCGCTTATCCCTTTGTCGGGATGGGCTTCATCCTCACCATGCTCGCCGGGGCGCTCTGCCTCGACGAGGAGTTGAGCGCGATGCGGATCGTCGGCACCCTGTTCATCGCTCTGGGCTGCGTGCTGGTCGCGCGGACGGCGGGTTAAGGGTTTCGGGACGAATGGCCGCTAGACCCGAGCCATGCCCCGATCGGCGGACATCCTCCATGCGGCATGAGAAACCCGTCGCCGCCCGTGAAGCCGTCCCTCTCTTTATCGACGTGGACGGCACGCTGACTCGCGCCGATATTTCGCTGGAAAGCCTGGTGCGCATCGCCCGCTCTGGCCTGCTCGCCTTCTTCTCGGTGATCGTCTGGCTGCTGCGCGGTCGCGCCTTCGCCAAGACGATGGCGGCGCGACGCGATCCGGTCGACGCCGCCGCCTTGCCCTATCGGCAGGAAGTGCTCGATCTTATCGCGCATGCGAAATCCGACGGACAACCGGTGATCCTTGCCAGCGCCAGCCACTGGCGCAACATCCGCCAGATCGCGTCTCATCTCGGCCTCACCGATCCGGTCCTCGCCACCCGCGCCCACACCAATCTGAAGGGTGCAGCGAAACTCGCCGCCATCCGCGATCGGATCGGCCCGGACGCCGCCTTCGACTATGTCGGCGACAGCCGCGCCGATGCCTGCCTGTGGCGCGCGGCGCGGCAGGGGTGGTCGGTCGGCCATGTGCCGGCAGGGTCCGCCGTCCAGCTTCTCGCAAAGCCGGCAAACCGGACGCGCAGCCTGATCCGCGCCTTGCGTCCCCATCAATGGGCGAAGAACGCTCTCGTGCTCGTCCCGGCCTTCACCTCCGGCCTGTTCGTGCAGCCCGAAGTGAAGCTCACCGCGCTGGCCGCCGCCCTGCTCATGTCGCTGATCGCCTCGGCCATCTATCTGCTCAACGATCTGCTCGACATCGATGCCGACCGCGCCCACCGCACCAAGCGCGATCGCCCGCTGGCGTGCGGCGACATCTCCATTCCCACGGCGCTGGGTATTGCCGCATTGCTGGGCGCCACGGGATTGATCGGCGGCTGGCTGCTCGGCGGGCCGCAGCTCGCTTTCTGGCTGAGCGTCTATGTCGCGATCACGCTGGCTTATTCGCTGCGATTCAAATCGGTCATGGCCGGCGATGCGCTCGTCCTCGCCTCGCTCTACACGATTCGGATCTGGATCGGCGGTATCGCGATCGGCGTCACGTTGAGCTTCTGGCTGCTGCTCTTCTCCGTCTTCCTGTTCCTCAGCCTCGCTTATCTGAAGCGCTATATCGAGATGCGCGACACCACCCGTCCCGATCGGTTGCTGCATGGGCGCGGCTATGTCGGCGGCGATCTGGACGTGGTGATGGCGTCCGGCATCTCGTCGGGCATGGTCGCCGTTCTCATTCTCGCGCTCTTCGCGCACGAGCCCGAGGCGGCGGCCCATTATGCAGCCCCCGATCTGCTGCTGCTGCTCTGCCTGCCGCTCATTTACTGGCTGAACCGCATCTGGTTGATGGCGCGGCGCGGCGAGGTGGAGGGCGATCCGGTCGCCTTCGCGATCAGGGACCGGCGCAGCCTCGTTATCGGCGGCGTCATGGCGGTGATATTCGTACTTGCCCTGCGCGGCCCACCGATGATGGCCTGATGCGATGCAGGGGGTCGGATGAGTTCGACAGCATGCCCTGAGACAGTGCAACCATCTACCCTTTCTTTATGTCGATCTCGCGCGATGATCGACGACCCGCTTGACACGCCCCTTCGCTCCAGCCACCCTTTGGACGACGGCGACTTTGCCGTCGGCAGGAGCATCACCATGAGCAAAGGGCAGGATATCCGCATCCCCGCTTCGCTGGTCGGCGCTCGCTTTGCCTTTATCGGCTCGTTTATCGGCCGGTACGCCTGAGGGCGTGCCGGAGCCGACCTTTTCCTACATCGCGAGCTGATCCGCCTGCGGGCCCGACGGGCTCGGCGCGGCCACGAGAACCAAAATGCCAGACACCAAGAACGACATGCCCGCTTCGGGCACCGATTTGCAGGCAATCCGCACCGAGATCGACAAAATCGACGACCAGCTTCTCGAGCTGATCGAGCGACGGTTGTCCCATGTCCTTGCCATCGCCGAGCTGAAGCGCAGCGTAGCGGCGGCCGCCCTGCTACTGCGTCCCGACCGGGAAGAAGCCGTGCTGAACCGGCTCGCCGACCGGGCTGCCGCCCTCCGGCACGACACGATCGGCATCCTGTGGCGCGAGCTGATGGGCGTCAGCCTGCAGGCGCAGCGCCGGACCGAGCTGGTGCTGCACGCCACCCGCCAGCCGATCCGCATCACCGACGCCACCCGCCAGCGCTTCGGCTGCGCCTGGCCGGTGGTGATCGCTGTCGAAGCGCATGATGCGCTGGAAGCCGCCCGAACACGCGAAGCGATCGCGGTGATTGAGCTCGATTCGCAAAGCCGCTGGTGGACCGAATTGTTCGATCATCCCGAATTGATGGTGTTCGACCGGGTGGTGGCCGAGGACGGCTCCACGCTGGCGCTCGCCATCGGCAGGCTGACCGAGGACAGCCTGCCGGGCGGGATTTCCTATCCGATCGTCAGCGAGGTCACGCTGCAGCAGCGTAAGATCGCTGGCGAGAATATCGAAACGCTCGCTGCCTGCGGACATTTGCGGCTGTGTATAGCGCGGGAAACGCGGGCATGAGGCTGCGCGCGGAATCCTCTCCGGCGCTGCGCGGACGCATCGCCGTGCCCGGCGACAAGTCCATCTCTCATCGCGCGCTGATTCTCGGCGGCATGGCCGATGGAGAAACCAACATCGAAGGATTGCTGGAAGGCGACGATGTGCTGGCGACGGCGGCGGCCGTCCGGGCACTCGGTGCCGACGTCGAGAGGCTGGGCGATGGCCGGTGGCGGGTGCGCGGCAAATCGGACTGGACGTCGCCGAACGGCGTGATCGATTGCGGCAATTCGGGCACCGGCGCGCGGTTGCTGATGGGCGCGGTTGCCGGGCGGCCGGTAACCGCGGCCTTCACCGGCGACGAGTCGCTGCGCAGCCGACCTATGCGGCGGGTGACCGGACCTTTGAGCGCAATGGGCGCGCGTTTCGAAGGCGGCGACACCCTGCCCGTCACCGTGCATGGCGGTCGGCTCGACGGGCTGGATTTCGACAATGAGAAATCCTCCGCGCAGGTGAAATCGGCGATCCTGCTCGCCGGCTTGGGTACCGATGCCGAAGTGCGGGTGCACGAGGCCCGGCCGAGCCGCGACCATAGCGAGAATATGCTGGCCGCGTTCGGTTGCGATGTAGCACGCGAAACAGATGAAAATGGCGCGGTGACGGTGCGACTTGGCGCGCGGCGGCGGCTTGTCGCCACGGACATCGCCGTGCCGGGCGATCCCTCGTCAGCCGCCTTCCCGCTCGTCGCGGCGCTGCTGGTTCAGGGCTCCGAGATCGTCGTCGAAAATGTGCTGGTCAATCCGCTGCGCGCCGGTCTGTTCGAGACGCTGATCGAGATGGGCGCGGACCTGAGGCTGGAGAACCGCCGGACGATCGGCGGCGAGATCGTGGCGGACATCACCGCCCGCGCCACGCATTTGCGCGGCATCGTCGTGCCGGCGGCCCGCGCGCCGTCGATGATCGACGAATATCCGATCCTCGCCGTCGCCGCGGCCTTTGCCCAAGGTGAAACGGTCATGCACGGCCTGGGTGAGCTGCGCGTCAAGGAAAGCGACCGGCTGGCCGCGATTCTCGCCGGCCTCGCCGCCTGCGGGGTCGAGGCCCGCGCGGAAGGCGACACGCTGATCGTCACCGGCGGTGCACCGGCCGGCGGCGGATCGGTTTCGACCCACGGCGATCATCGTATCGCGATGAGCTTTCTCGTCCTCGGCCTCGCCGCGCGGACGCCGGTGTCAGTCGATCGCGCCGATATGATCGCAACGTCCTTCCCCGGCTTCGTCGATCTGATGTATTCGCTCGGCGCAGGGCTGGCGGAGGATCACGGGTGAAGATCGCTTATCAGGGGGCACCCGGCGCCTTCGGCTGGGAAGCCTGCCGCACCTTTCTTCCGGAATGCACGCCCGTGGCGCGCGCCACCTTTTCCGGCGTGGTGAAGGCCGTGATCGCCGGCAAGGCGAAGCGCGGCATCCTGCCGCTGCGTAACGCTATTGCCGGCCCGGTGCCCGGCGTGGAGGATTTGATCCGCGACAGTGGATTGCTGGTGATCGACCGGCACCGTCTGCCAATCCGGATGCACCTGCTCGGTCTTCCCGACGCCACTATGGACGGGATCGTCCGAGTGACGAGCCATCCGGTCGCACTCGCGCAATGCGGGCGATGGATCGCGGAATCGGACATGGCCACGAAGGAGGCGTCGAACACCGCTCTCGCGGCGCAACAGCTGGCGGAATCTGGCGATACCACGCTTGGCGTCATTGCGTCCGAAGCCGCCGCCGATGCCTATGGGCTCAAGATCCTGCGTCGCGACATCCACGATCGCGAGGACAATCACACCATCTTCTGCGTTCTCGCCAGAGCCGAGGAGATGCAGGCATGAGCCTCAACAGCTTCGGCCGCATATTGCGGTTCTCAACCTGGGGCGAAAGCCACGGCCCGGCGCTCGGAGCACTGATGGACGGTTGCCCGCCGGGGCTTGCGTTCACCGAAGCCGACATCCAGCCCTTTCTGGACAAGCGCCGCCCCGGCCAGTCGCGCTTTACCACCCAGCGCCGCGAGCCGGATCAGGTCCGCATCCTCTCCGGCACGTTCGAGGGGCGCACGACCGGCACGCCGATCAGCCTGATGATCGAGAATGTCGACCAGCGATCGAAGGATTATTCGAGCATCGCCGCCGCCTGGCGTCCCGGACATGCCGACCATGCCTATGACGCCAAATACGGCTTTCGCGATTATCGCGGCGGTGGTCGCTCCAGCGCGCGCGAGACGGCGGCGCGGGTGGCGGCCGGCGCGGTGGCGCGGCTGATCGTGCCGGAGGTAGCGATCCGCGCCTATGTCGTCGAGCTGGGCGGCGACGCCATCGACCGCGCCGCCTTCGATGACGCGGCGATCGACGCCAATCCCTTCTTCTGCCCAGATCCCGTCGCTGCCGCGCGCTGGGAGGAGATGGTGGACGCCGTGCGCAAGTCCGGCGATTCACTGGGCGCGGTCGTGGAATGCGTGGCGACGGGCGTGCCCGCCGGCTGGGGCGCACCGGTCTACGGCA
>CAYTMM010000020.1:16310-21766 GCA_964438875.1 uncultured Sphingosinicella sp.
GAGCATCAACGCGGTCAAGGGTGTCGAGATCGGCGACGGCTTCGCCGCCGCGCGCCTTAAGGGCAGCGAGAATGCCGACGAAATGCGCGCCGGCGCGGACGGCAGGCCCGTCTTTCTCGCCAATCATGCCGGCGGCGTCGCGGGCGGGATTTCGACCGGACAGCCGGTCGTCGTGCGCGCCGCGTTCAAGCCGACCTCGTCGATCCTGACCCCGGTCCGCACCTTAACCCGCGACGGCGAGGAGACCGAGATCGCCACCAAAGGTCGCCACGATCCGTGCGTGGGAATTCGTGGCGCGCCGGTGGTCGAGGCGATGGTTGCCCTGGTGCTGGCGGATCAGATGCTGCTCGACCGCGCGCAGTGCGGGGAACGGGGATGAGCCGAGTGGATGTCGCGCTCGGCGACCGCTCCTACCCGATTCTGATCGAGCCGGGCCTGCTCGGCCGCGCCGCCCCTGCCCTCGCTCCCTTTGTACGCGGCGGCCGGCTGATCGTGGTCAGCGATGAGAATGTCTGGGCGACGCAAGGCGCCCGACTCGACGCTGGCGCCGACCTCTTCCCGATCATCCTGCCCCCCGGTGAAGGCACAAAGGGCTGGGATCAACTCTCAGTCTTGCTCGACAAGCTGTTGGAACTGGGGGTGGAGCGCTCCGATCATATTCTCGCCTTTGGCGGCGGGGTGATCGGCGATCTGGTCGGCTTCGCGGCCTCGATCCTGAAGCGCGGTTGCGGCTTCGTGCAGGTGCCGACCACCCTGCTCGCGCAGGTCGATTCCTCGGTCGGCGGAAAGACGGCGATCAACGTCCGGGCCGGCAAGAATCTCGTCGGCGCCTTCCATCAGCCTGCTTTGGTGCTGATCGACCCGGACTGCCTCGACACCCTTCCCTTGCGCGAGGTCCGCGCCGGCTATGCCGAGGTGGTCAAATATGGCCTGATCGACGATCCCGCCTTCTTCGCCTGGTGCGAGACGAATGGCGCGGCCTTGCTGGCCGGCGACGGCACGGCCCGGACGCATGCGATCGAGACCAGCGTACGCGCCAAGGCCCGCATCGTCGCCGCCGACGAGCGGGAGACGACGGGCACCCGCGCGCTTCTCAATCTCGGCCACACCTTCGCCCACGCGCTGGAGGCGGAAACCGGCTTCTCCGATCGCCTGCTGCATGGCGAGGCGGTAGCGCTCGGCATGGTCCTCGCCTTCCACTTCTCCGCCGCGCGCAGACTGTGTCCAGTGGAGGATGCGGGGCGGGTCGCGCGCCATCTCGCCGCCAGCGGCTTCGTCACGACTCTGGCCGAAGCGGGGATCGACGCGAACGGCGCCACGCTGACCGCGCATATGGCGCATGACAAGAAAGCATCGGGCGGCAAGGTGCCCTTCCTGCTCGCGCGCGGGATCGGGCAAACCTATCTCGACCGCGACGTCGATCTGGCCGACGTCGTCGCCTTTCTGGACGCGCAGTGACTTTCTATGCCGAGGTGATCGGCGATCCGATCGCCCAGTCCCGCTCGCCCGCCATCCACGGCGACTGGCTGGCCGAGGCAGGTATCGCCGCAGACTATGAAGCGACCCGCGTAACTCCCGAAGAAGTGGAATCATTCCTCGCCGGTCGTCGCGATGATCGGGCCTGGCGCGGCTGCAACGTCACCGCCCCGCTCAAGCAGGCCGTGATCCCGTATCTCGACCGGCTCGATCCGGCGGCGGCGGCGATCGGTGCGGTCAACTGCATCGTGCCGGAAGCGGACGGCCTCACCGGGTACAATACGGACGTGGACGGCGTGATCGCCGCGCTCGCGGGCGCGGACCTGACCGGCGCGTCGGTGGCGATGATCGGCGCGGGCGGCGCGGCGCGGGCGGGCCTCGCGGCACTCGCGGAAATGGGCGCCGCCGATATCCGCCTCCTCGCCCGCAATCCGGAACGGACCGAACCGCTGCGGGCCGTCGCGCCCTTCACATCCTTCGGCTTCGATCGGGCGGCGGAAGCAATGGCCGGCGTCGCGGCGATCGTGAACGCCAGTAGCCTCGGTATGACCCATATCGGCCCAATGCCTGCCCACTTGCGCGACTCCCTTGCCGGCGCGCGGCCCGGCGCCGTCGCCTTCGACATGGTGTACAGCCCGCCGGAGACCGATTTCCTGACCGCCGCGCAGGCGCACGGCCTGACGCCCGTCGGCGGGATCGTGATGCTGGAGGGCCAGGCCCGCCGTGCCTTCCGCTTCTTCTTCGGCGATCTGGAACCCACGCCCCGATCGGTGTAGGCCTCCCGCGACACGAGAGCGGGAGAGCGACGCGCATGCATGCTGGCTACATGTCCGGCTTCGGCAACCATTTTGCGACCGAGGCGGTGTCGGGGGCGCTGCCCCAGGGCCGCAATTCGCCGCAACGTCCCGCTTTCGGCCTCTATGCCGAGCAATTGTCCGGCACCGCCTTCACCGCGCCGCGCCACGAAAACCGCCGTTCCTGGCTCTATCGGATGCGCCCGTCCGCCGCGCATCCGCCGTTCGAGCCCTATCGCGGCGCACCGCTGTTCGCCCCCACCCTGCCCGATGCGCCGCTGCCGCCCAACCGGCTGCGCTGGGATCCGCTGGCAATGCCGGAGACGCCGACCGATTTCGTCGACGGCCTCGTCACCATGGTGGGCAATCGCGCGCCCGAGGAACTGACCGGCGTCGCCGTCCACGTCTATCGCGCCAATGCAGACATGGACCGCTACTTCTTCGACGCGGACGGCGAACTGCTGATCATCCCGGAACAAGGCCGGCTGGCCATCGCCACCGAACTGGGCCGGATCGACGTGGAGCCGGGCGAGATCGCGCTGATCCCGCGTGGTGTACGTTTCCGCGTCACTCTGCCGGACGGGGCCGCGCGCGGCTATGTCGCGGAAAATCACGGCGCCCTCTTCCGCCTGCCCGAGCTTGGGCCGCTGGGCTCCAACGGCCTCGCCAATCCCCGCGATTTCTTCACCCCCGTCGCAGCCTATGAGGACAAGGACGGCCCGGTCGAGCTGGTCCAGAAGAATCTGGGATCGCTCTGGACGACGACACTGGACCATTCGCCGCTCGACGTCGTCGCCTGGCACGGCAATCTCGCGCCGTGCAAATATGATCTGCGCCTGTTCAACACGATCGGGACGGTGAGCTTCGATCATCCCGATCCGTCCATCTTCACCGTGCTGACCAGCCCGTCCGAGACACCGGGCCGGGCCAATGCCGATTTCGTGATCTTCCCGCCGCGCTGGATGGTGGCGGAGAACACGTTCCGGCCGCCCTGGTTCCACCGCAACGTGATGAGCGAATGCATGGGGCTGATCTACGGCGCCTATGATGCGAAGGCCGACGGCTTCGCGCCGGGCGGGATGAGCCTGCACAATCTCATGTCCGGCCATGGCCCCGATGTCGAAAGCTGGCGCGGTGCCAGCGAGGCGGAGCTGAAGCCGCACAAGATCGACGGCACCCTCGCCTTCATGGTCGAAACCTGCTGGCCCTATCGCCCCACTGCGTTCGCGCTCGATCATGCCCAGCCGGATTACGACGAAGCGTGGGACGGATTTCCCAAGGCACGCTTGCCGGGCTAAGCTGTCTCCGGCGGGCCGTGGCCCGACGATGGGGGAGAAACGGGATGGCAGCGCAGCAATCCAATCGCGGTTGCACGATCATGCTCGCCCTGCTTCTCGCCGTCGCCACTCTGCTTTATCTTGCCGCGGTCGCCTTTCATGCCGATTCCGGCGGCGGCGATGCCGCCGGCATGGGCATGGCCCGGGGCTTCGCCACATTGGGCATGTTGCTGCTCTGGCTGGTGCTCGGCCTGTTCATGCTGCTCGCCTGTATCCGCGCTGCGCCGAACGCCGGAACGGTCATCGTCGCCCTGTTTCTCGTCACCGGGGGAGCGGTGGCGTCCGTTGATGCGATCTCGACGACCTATCGGCCAGGATGGCTGGCCATTCCGATCTGCGGACTGCCGCCGCTCGTCACGATCTTCGGCCTGTGGATTCAACGCGCGGACCGGCGCACCGCCACCGCCGCGCGCATCGGCCTCGCCGCTTTTGTCATTGCTGGGATCGCCCTGATGGCGCCGGCGGGGATCGCGCAATGGCAGTGGATGGCCAACGCGCCGCAACGCGCCGCCGATCTGGCGCAGGCGCAGGCCGAATATGATGCTCGGGATGCGGAAGACGCGCGGGCTTACGAAGCCCGCTTCCGCGCGCTCGGTCCCCAATCGCGACTGGACGGTTATCTGGACTATATTTCCGGCCCGTTCGCCGAGGAGGCTGTGACCGGTATCCGCGCCTTGCCCTCACGCACCGCCGATGCGGCGCGGATGCTGGGCAGCGACGCCGATCTCGACAGGCTGGAACGCCTGCACGAATTCGATCTCGATGCCGCCGGTCCGCTCTGCGACGCCTATCGTACGGCACTCGACGCGCGGCTGGCCGAAGCCAACCCAGCACGGCCCGATTGGCGCCGCGTGCCGGGTTCGCTGCGCCCCCAGATCGACAATCTGCGCTGGTTCTCAGGCCAGGGCTGCGATCTCGCCAGCCAGCTGCGCAATCTCGCCGCCGCCGAGGGGATGCTGCCCGCCGATTGGCGATCTCCGGGCTATGCCGAGGAGATCGCTGCCCTGCTGCGCGGGCTCTAATTTTCCTGCAATTTGTGCCGTCGCATCGCGTGGCGGAGCTGATCGTAGGTGAGGCTCAGCGCAGCTGCCGCCGCACGCTGGTTCCAGCGGCATTTCTCCAGCGCGGCCGCAAGTATGGCCTTCTCATATTCGGCGACGGCCAGCCGATAATCTCCGCAGGCGCCCGGATCGTAGCTTGCCACTGCCGCAGCAGCCGACAGGCCATCGCCCGCCGGGGCGGCAGCCGGCGCGGGCGTCGCGCCTGCGACATTCTCGTTGGCCGCCAAGGTCGGCGCGGGCGCCCAGGGGCTTTCGAACGGATCGAACTGAATCTCGTCGATCGGAACCGTCTGGTCCTCCCAGCGATAGACGGCGCGTTCGATCACGTTGCGCAGCTCGCGCACATTGCCCGGCCAGGCATGGGCCAGCAGCCGCGCCATCGCGTCCTCGCTGAAGGCGGGCCAGACGTCCCAGCCCAGCTCCAGCCCCATGCGACGGCCGAAATGATCGGCGAGGACCGGAATGTCGCTGTGCCGGTGCCGCAGCGGCGGCAGGGTCACCACCTCGAAGCTCAGCCGGTCGAGCAGATCGGCGCGGAAGCGGTCCTGCTCGACCATGCGGGGCAGATGCGCGTTGGTCGCCGCCACGATGCGCACATCCACCCGCACCGGACGGCTCGCACCAATCCGCGTCACCTCGCCATATTCGATCGCGCGCAGCAGCCGGTCCTGGGCGGGGCTGGACAGCGTCCCCAGCTCGTCGAGGAACAAAGTGCCGCCATCGGCCTCCTCGAACCGGCCGGGGCGCGCCTTGGTGGCGCCGGTAAAGGCCCCCGCCTCGTGCCCGAA
>CAYTMM010000020.1:21776-40857 GCA_964438875.1 uncultured Sphingosinicella sp.
GAACAGCTCGGCCTCGATCAGGGTCTCGGGCAGCGCGGCGCAGTTCATGATGATGAGCGGCCCGTCCCAGCGCGCCGACAGACGATGGAGTCGCTCGGCGATAAGCTCCTTGCCGGTGCCCCGCTCGCCGATGACGAGGACAGGACGATCGAGCGGCGCGGCGCGGCTGGCCCGCTCGACCGCGTCGAGAAATGACGAGGATTGACCGACCAGATGGGTATTGCGATCCATTCCCGCTTATTGGCGCATTTCGCCAATACTTGGCAACATAATTGTTTGACCGAACCAAGTCACTTCAGTCGTTTTTGGCGGATTTCTCCCACTTTCCTTGCCTGGCACATCCCCTGCTTAACAGAAGCCGTCACGCCGGATGGTCGGCGGGACGGGATCGAAAACCAAGGTTCAAGGAGACCGGATATGTTCAATTTCGACCGCTTTGCCCGGGTCGCCACCGCCGCGGTTGGCGCGCTCGTCCTCTCGACCCTCTCGGTTGCCACCGCGGTCGGCCCGGCCACGCCGGCCGGCGCCAGCCAGCCTGCCTATGCCGCCCTTGTTTCCAAGGACGTGCAGGCGCATGGCTGAGCCGAAGCGGGTGGTGGTCGCGGCCGGGGAGCTCATCCGGATGGGCTTCACGGATCGCAACCGCGACGATCGCCCGACGCGGCCATTCGTAATGAAGGAGCTTTTCCCCATGGGTATCTTTTCGCGGACGCGCGATATCATTGCCGCCAACGTCACCGATCTTCTGGATAAGGCCGAAGACCCGGCCAAGATGATCCGCATGATCATCCTGGAAATGGAAGAGACGCTCGTCGAGGTGCGCGCCTCCGCCGCCCGGACGATCGCCGATCAGAAGGAAATGCGCCGGCAGATCGACAAGCTGAACCGGCTGCAGGACAGCTGGGTCGAAAAGGCCGAGCTGGCACTCAGCAAGGATCGCGAGGATCTCGCCAAGGCCGCCTTGTTCGAGAAGCAGAAGGCCGCCGACATGGCCGATCAGCTCAAGACCGAGATCGAGGTGCTCGACGACGCGCTACGCGCTTCCGAGGGCGATATCGCCAAGCTGCAGACCAAGCTGCGCGAAGCTCGCGCCCGCCAGAACGCGATCATGACCCGGATGGAAAGCGCCCACAACCGCGCCCGCCTGCGTGAGCTGCATTCCGGCCCGAAGGTGGACGACGCCTTCTCGCGTTTCGACGTGCTCGAGCGTCACGCTGACCTCGCGGAGGGCCATGCCGACGCACTTTCACTGGGCGGCCCGCCCCGCACGCTCGACGACGAGATCGCTGAACTCAGGAACGCCGACAAAGTCGATGCGGAACTGGAAGCGTTGAAGGCCAGCCTGTCACGCCGTTCCAACGGCGGCGAAGCAGCGAAGAAGGAGGATTGATCCGATGGAGCAAATCATCGTCCCGGCAATGGTGTTCGGCTCGCTGTTCATCGCGCTGCCCTGGATCATCCTGCACTATATCAGCAAGTGGAAGACGGCCGCCACGCTCACCACCGAGGACGAGCATCTGCTCGACGAACTCTACAATCTCGCCCGCCGGCTCGATGAGCGGATGGTGACGATCGAGCGGATCGTGCAGGCCGATAATCCCAACTGGCGAGCCATCGCCTACGATCCCGCCGATACCGTGCTCGAGAGCCGCGCCGACCGAGATCTCTCCGAATCCCGCTCCAACCGCGCCAGCGCCAGGAGGAACTGATGGCCTCACCTCACACCCGCTTCTACCTCGACAAGCAGAACGCGAAATGGTCCGGCGTCTGCGCGGGGATCGCCGATTATACCGGCATCGATGTGACCCTCGTCCGGCTGGGCTTCTTCGCCTCGCTCTTCGTGCTCGGGCCGATGACCTTCATCATCTACTTCCTCGCCGCCTGGATGGCGCCTAAAAAGCCGATCGAGCTTTATGCCCGCACCGCAGAGGAGCAGAAATTCTGGCAGGGCGTACGGGCCAATCCGCACCGCACATCGCGCGAGGTGCGTAGCCGTCTGCGCGACATCGACCGGCGGCTCGCCGACATGGAAACCTACGTCACAAGCTCCAACAACCGCCTCGCCCGCGAGATCGAGGAGCTGCGCTGATCCGAGCGCGTTAAAAAGGGGAACGAATATGAATTTCGGCGGACCCGTCTTCGTCATCGCGATCATCGCCATCTGCACTGCCGGCTGGGTGTTCACCACCTGGATCCGCGCCAGGCACGGCTATCCGATCGAGGACCAGTTCTTCGGCACGGTCGAGAAATCGGAAGGCCCGACCGCGACGCGGCAGATCGAATTGCTGTCGAATGAGAATGCGGCACTCAAGGGCCAACTCGGTCGGCTTGAAGAACGGATCGCCGTCCTGGAGCGCATCGCTACCGATCCGGCCGAGCGCACCGCGCGCGAAATCGACAGCTTGCGCTGAGGAAAAAGAGATGCCGAGCTGGATCTGGTTCTTCGTCATCGTCGTCGGCATTCCCGTCGTGGCCGGCATCCTGGGCGACACCGCGAAGCGGTGGATGAAGCTCAAGGAAAAACAGCTGGAATTGCAGAGCCGCGAAACGGCCGAGAAGGCCGCGCAATATGGCGCCCATGTCGAGCGGCTGGAGCAGCGGGTGCGCGTGCTGGAGCGGATCGCGATCGACAAGGGCACGCATCTCGCCGCCGAAATCGAGAATTTGCGCGAAGAGCGCATGAACTGAGGAGAATCGAGTCATGGATGCCGCCGACATCATCGTCCCCCACCTGCCCTGGATCATCGGAGCGGGCCTGCTAATCGGCTTCATCGCCGTGGCCGGGATGGTGTTCACCACCTGGCTGAAGATCAGGAACGGCTATCCGCTGGAAGGCATGTGGGGTCAGGCGATCCATCCCAAGCACAGCAACGAGGCGATGGAGCGGGTCAAGCTGCTCAGTCAGGAAAACGCCCAGCTCCGGGCCGAACTGGGCTCGGTGAAGGACCGGCTCGCCAATGTCGAGCGCATCGTCACCGACGACAGCCACCGGCTGACGCAGGAGATCGAAGCCCTGCGCGTGACGAAGAACTGACGCGGCGCGACGGAGGAGACCCGCATGAACCCGTTCGAAATGGTCCTCGGCATTGTGCTGATCGTGTCGATCGCCGGCGTGCTGCGCGCGCGCTACGGCATCAGGCGCGACAAGCATGGCAATGAATTTTCGGCGCGCGACGATGCCGAGACCAGACGGCTGCGCGACGAGGTCGCCCAGCTGCGCGAGCGGCTGCAAGTGCTCGAGCGGATCACGGTCGAAAAGGAAAACAGCCTCGCCCGCGAGATCGAGCAGCTGAGGGACCGCTAGGAACGACCCGATGAGCGATCCCGCCCCCCTCTTCGTCCTCGCCACCGCCAGCACCTTCGCGGTCGCGATCGCCGTGGCCGCGGCGCTGAAGGGCTGGCAGGGCTGGCTGGAACTCAAGCGCCAGGAACTGGGCGGACGGGGTAACACACGCGGCTCGGTCCCGCAGCGGGTCGAGCTCGCCGACCTGAAGGAGCGCGTCCGCCGTCTGGAAGCGATCGCGGATGGCGCGGAGGACTGAGCCTTTCCCGGCGTGACACACGGCCCGGCGCATCCTATCTGCCCGCCATGACCTTCCAGACCCTCGACGCGGCTTTCGACGATTACGAATTGCTCGACGCGGACGATCGCTATCGGCTGCTGATCGATCTCGGCCGCGATCTGGAGCCGATGCCGGATGCGCTGAAGACGGATGCGACCCTGGTCCGCGGCTGCTCGGCGGCGGTCTGGGTCTATCCCGTGCCGCAGGCGGACGGACGGCTGCATTTTCTCGCCGATTCCAATGCCGCGATCACCAAGGGCATCGTCGCGCTCATCCTGCTCGCCGTGCAGGATCGCGATGCGGCGGAGATCGCCGTGCTGGACATCGAAGGCGCGCTCGCCCGTTTCGATCTTCGCAATCAGCTCAGCTCGAACCGCACGCAGGGCATTCCCAACATGATCGCCCTGATCCGCGAAACCGCCCGGCGGCTGGCGGCATGAGCGAGGGAAGTCCGCAAACCGCCGAAGCCGCCTTCGATCCCGCGCGGTTCATGTCCTATGTTCGCGCGCTCGGTCATGGTGGCGCGCTCGGCTATGATTATCACGCGCATGGCGAAGACTGGATCGAACTGAAGCTGCCTTATGCCGATCATCTGGTCGGCATGCCGGACAGCGGGATCATCGCCTCCGGCCCGATCGTCAGCCTGATGGACATGGCGACCAGCATGTCGATCTGGATCCGGCTGGGCAAGTTCCGGCCGCAGGCGACTTTGGACCTGCGCGTCGATTATCTGCGACCCGCCATGCCCGGCCGCACCATCATCGGCCGCGCCGAATGCTATGGCGTCACCCGCAGTGTCTGCTTCGCCCGCGGCATGGCGCATGACGGCGATCCGGCCGATCCTGTCGCGCATGTCAGCGCGGCCTTCATGGGCACGGACTGATACACATCTCGTCATTGCGAGGAGCGTAGCGACGCGGCAATCCAGCGGGCCTTGAAGCTGCTCTGGATTGCTTCGCTGCACTCGCAATGACGGAGATTCTAAGCCGCCGCGCCGCGTTCCTCGGCCTTGCGCAGCACGTCATAAGCAGCCTGCACCGCCTGGAAGCGTGTCGCCGCTTCGGCATCGCCGGGTTTCATGTCCGGATGATTGGCCTTGGCAAGCCGCCGATAGGCCGCGCGCACGTCCTCGAACCCGGCATCGGCCTCAAGCTCCAGCACGTCGAGCGCGCGCATCTCGTCGCGGCTGCGCGTGCCGTCGCCCGGCCCGCCCCAGCCATAATGGGAGGCGCTGGCAAAGGCGTCGGCGCCGCGCTGCTCGTCGGCCGCGCGCGCCGCCGCCTCTTCGGCGCTCAGCCCTTCGAAATAGTTCCAGTTGCGGTTGTATTCGGCGGCATGCGTCTCGCAGAAATACCAGCGCTCCGGGCTGTTCGGCGATTTGGGCGCGGGGCGATCGCCCGGCTCCTCGCAGCCATGCCGATCGCACAGGCGCACCGGCTCGGCCTGCCGGCCGGAGCCGTAGCTCCGCCAGCGGGGAAAGCCCCAATCGTCCGATCGCCTGTGCCGCGCCATAAGCCTCAAGATAGAAAAAGGCCGGCCTTTGGGCCAGCCCGTGAACGACGAAAAAATGCCAGAGGGCCTGTAAGCCGGGTTCTGTCCGTCCCCGAAGGGACTGGGCGACCATTCCTCTAGGACGACGCTCGCGCGCCGCCTCAAGCAACCAACCCGGGCGACGAGGCTGGAACGAAGCCCATATGCCGCCCCTATTCGGTCTTGCTCCCGGTGGGGTTTGCCATGCCGCCGCCGTTACCGGAAGCGCGGTGGGCTCTTACCCCACCCTTTCGCCCTGGCCGCATCGAAATGCGGTGGTTTGCTTTCTGTGGCACTTTCCCTGGAGTCGCCTCCGCCGGGCATTACCCGGCACCGCCGTTCCATGGAGCCCGGACTTTCCTCGCCCCGCTTGCGCGAGCCGCGGCCGCCCGGCCCTCTGGCAGGAGCGATATAGCGATGCGCGGGCGGGGGTGTAAGCCCTGATCGGAGCGTATCCTTCATGGGCGGAATCGTGACCGACCGCTTTCCGACTGGCGATATCGACGAGTAGCGCTGTCATCTCGGGGAGCATCTCGCGCCGTGCCTTGAAGCGCAATTCGTTGCGTTGACGGTCGCCGGGAAGCGCCTTCAGTCGTACCGGCCTGCTTTACGGCCTTGCCATGATTTGGCGAGTGCCTCCGACGCGGGATTGAAACAACGTACGAACAGGCCGTGCCCGCCACCATCGACGACGCGCGCCTGCTCGTCCTGCGTCAGCAGGTCCGGCTCCAATATCCTGACATCCTGCGCGGAGAGATAGATTTGCACAAGCTTCGGCCACTCGGGTCGCTCGGCTCTGGGCTTGCGGTTCCAATAGGCCATCACGCTTGCGCCGCGGCCTTACGGGCCTCCTGCTCGGCGCGCATACGATCGGTGCGCTCGACCCGGCTCGCCATTTCGTCCCACGCCTCGGCGGAGCGGAGGCAACGTTCGCGTACATTGTCGAGCGTCGTCGCTTGCGCGTCACAACGCATCTTGTCCGCCTGCTCGCGATAGAATTCCTGATGCGTGGCCATGACCGCTCCCAACCGATTGCCATAAGAGCGCTGACGGGAGCCGATCCTTGAAGACCAGCTCCCGTCAACTTCCCCGCTACGGTGACATGCGGCTGCTCCGGGAATTGGAGCGCTGCACGTCCTGGCGAGGCAAGGACCTCCTCCGTCAGACGGAGGTGATGGTTAGAGGGTCTCGATCTGGACGGCGCTCATCTTGCCACGCCGGTCGGCTTCAAGCTCGTAGGATATACGCTGATCCTGCACGAGACTGTTTAGCCCGGCCTTCTCAACCGCGCTGATGTGGACAAAGGCATCATTGCCACCATCTTCCGGCGCAATGAAGCCATAGCCCTTCTGGGCATTGAAGAATTTGACTGTACCGATGGGCATATTTCTTCCTTTCTGCTGGGCGTCGTCATAACTGATACGCCCGGATTGCCGGGGAAGCGAGAGAGGAAGAAGGGGCCGCAAAGCACCAAAGACCGTCTATTGCGACCGAAGCGAAAATAATATGGGACCTCCCTCGCCGATTGCAAGGCGTCCGACGCAATCAAAGGCTTAGCGCCCGCAAGTCAGAGTCAGTTCACAGCAGCGTCTTATCGTCGATCGGTATGCTCGCAAAAAGGACGCCGAGGATATCGGACTTGTATCACACCCCTGCAACCTAATTTGGCTGGACCGAAGAGAAGACCCGACCAGCCCCCCGCCTTCTCCTAAACCGGCCTATTTCGTCGCAAACTGGCCGGCGACGGCTCCAAAAGTAAGCTTCGCATAAATCCGCGCGGCCGAGGCTGTCGCAAAATGCTCATCGACAGGTGTCGCGGTGACAATGGGATAATTTTGGCTGTTGTAGCGCGTTTCGCGAATGGTGAGGCGAAAGCCCGCGCCATCGGATGTAATCAGATAGGGCTTTGGCGGAACGCGGTCGTGATCTCTGACGCGGCTCATCCGATTGCCGCCGCAACGATGCGCTTCAGTTCATGCCGTGTTAGCGTTCCTCCGGGGGCCGGTCTCGATCGAAACAGCCTGATGATCGGGCGCATATGGTCAAGTCGACGGCTTTCGTTGACCAACGATGATTGTGATATCGTGCCGAGCGGTACGGCGATCTTGGATTGCTTGTTCATTCTCATTTTTTCCTGAAAAACTTGCGGCGCTGACCGGGGCTCTGGCCGACCAGCTTTTCGCGGTAGACGATACGTCCTTTGCTCAGATCGTAGCCGGAAAGCTCGACGTGGACGCGATCGCCGATGATGGAGCGGATGCGGAAGCGGCGCATACGACCCGCCGTATAGGCGATGATGCGATGCCCGTTATCCAGTTGTACGCCAAAGCGACCGTCAGGCAGAACCTCGTCGATCTGTCCCTCGAGGTTAATCAGCTCTTCCTTCATGCCGCCCTCCTGAAGCTACAGCGAATGGCGCGCTGCATCAGCGCGGCCGGGCGGCTTGAATGGAAAGAGAGGCGAAAGGCCTGTCGGTTCCGTCGCAAACGACGTCAGCTCGGACAATGTGAGCGCAAGACCCGCATTTTGCAACTACTGCAGGTGACCTTTTGAATATGCTTCATTTTTCTAGGCCTTTTCCTGTCTCTCTGGAATCCGCGATCCGGCTCTGCGCCGCGAGCACATCGGCGCGCCTGTCGAGCTCTTGGGCCAGTTCTCCCAGAGAAGGGCCAACAACACCGGCATATTTGGTGGCAAACTCCCGGCATTGCCGGGCTCTTGCGCGCAAGGCTTCAATCGCCGCCGTCATGTCGCAGCCATGCTGGCCCGATACCGCTTGAGACGTGATCGCACATCCACGCCCCAGCGAAGCAGGACGTAAAGCCCCGGGATCGCAAGAGTGACGCCGTCGAGAAAATCGCTGAACCCCAAAATCGCTCCGATCGTAAGCGGGAGCGCACAGGGTCTCTCAGCCGCCGTTATGCTTACCTCTCGGTGCCCGGCGATGACCCACTATAGGCCATATCTGCAGATAAGTCACATCACGTCGTTCATTAGGTGCCGGGCAAGCTCAGACCGATTTCTGGAAAAGGGAACCGGCCTCGTATGGCCGCAACGGTCCGGTTTCAGGCCGTCCGCTCCTCGCTATCAATGTAGGAAATGCTCTGTCACGTTTGCTCGGAATCGGGGACTCAGCTCCGGTTCGCGGCTCTTTGAAAAACGTGGTCCGATGCCGCCATCGATACCCCGCCAAAACACCCCTCACCCTGACAACTTAGTAAACTTAACAGAGTGGGCGGTGCCCGCCGGAAACCCCGCTCAATCGTCCCCCTGCGGCCGGGGCAACAGCAGCGCGAGGAGGATGGCGCGGCATTCGCCGCAGATCGTGCCGTCGATCAGCTCGGGCCGGAAGCGGCGCTGGAAGGCGACGACGGCCGCCAGTTCGTCGGTCACGTCATAGCCGAAGCGTTCCAGCGCCAGCAGGAAGCCGCTGTCCGTCCAGTTGGGGTCCAGCAGGTTCTTCGTCGGCCGCGGCAAGGCGAGGCGCAGTCGGGCCAGCCGTCCCCAAGGGAAAAGCTCGCCCGGATCCTGCCGCCGCGTCGGCGCGATGTCCGAATGGCCGACGATATTGCCCCGCGTGATGCCGTACCGGTCCTTGATATCGGCGATCAGCGGGATCAGCGCCTCGATCTGCTGGTCCGGAAAGGGCCGATAGCCCCAGGCATGGCCGGGATTGACGATCTCGATCCCGATCGAGCTGTGATTGAGGCCGCTATGGCCGCGCCAGTAGGAGCGGCCGGCATGCCAGGCGCGCTTGTCCTCCGGCACCATGCGCAGCACCTGCCCGTCCTCGGCGACCAGATAGTGGCAGGAGACGCGCGAGTCCGGATCGCGCAGATGGGCGATCGCGGCCTCGGCGCTTTCCATGCCGGTATAATGGAGCACGATGACGGAGATCGGTTGACCCCGTTCGTCGAAATTGGGCGATGGGCAGTCGATGATCCCGGTCACGCGCGCATCCGGCGCCAAAAGCGCGGCGGCGTCAAGCGTTTCAGGCGACGCGCACGGCCGGCGCCGCCTTGGCGGGGGCCGGAACGTAGAGCCCGCGAAACGTGCTGTCCGAAACGAAGCGGTCGGTCTGCCCCAGCACGGTCTCGCCCGCGCCGAGCATCAGCGTGCCGTCCGGAGCGATCGCCTGGGCGAGCCGGTTGAAGGCCAGCCGGCGCATGTCGGGCGAGAAATAGAGCAGGACGTTGCGGCACAGGATGATGTCGAAGCGGCCCGGCGCCGGGGCCGGCTCGGTGACATTGCCGGGTTCGAAGCGCACCGCGCGGCGCAGCTTCTCGTTGATCCGCCAGTTGCCGTCGCCTTGTTCCTCGAACCAGCGGACCATCTGCATCACCGGCAGGCCGCGCTGCACCTCGAACTGCGAATAGGCGCCTTCGCGTGCCTTGTGGATCGCGGAACGGGACAGGTCCGTGGCGACGATGTCGATCTTCCAGCCCGCCCAGCGCGCCTGTTCGTCGGCGAAGCTCATCGCCAGCGAATAGGCTTCCTGCCCGGTTGAGCAGCCGGCGCACCAGATGGATATCCGCCGCTCGCGCGCCCGCGCCTTCTCCAGCCGTTCCAGCGGCCCGCCGAGCAGCAGGTCGAAGGGCAGCTTGTCGCGGAAGAAATAGGTCTCGTTGTTGAGCAAGGCCTCGATCACCTCGTCGGTCAGCGCCTTGTCGCGACTGGAGACGAGCCGGGCGACGAGCTGGTCGAGCGTGGCGAAGCCGTGCTTGCGCAGGATCGAGGACAGCGCGCTGTCGATCCGCCAGCGCCGGGCGAAGGAAAGCTGCTGCCCGCTGCGCGCCTCGAGCATAGAGGCGAGGATGCGCTGCGAGGCGCTGCTCAGTTCCATGACCGGCCTTCTGCACGCAGGGCGACCCGCCGCGCGAGCGCGGCCGGCGCCAGCACCGCTGAGGCAAGTCCGGATTCGGCGACCCCGCGCGGCATCCCCCAGATCGCGGCGCTCGTCTCGTCCTGGGCCAGCATCGCGCCGCCCAGATCGACCAGCTTGCGCGCACCGTTCAGCCCGTCGCGACCCATCCCGCTCAGCATCACGCCGATACCGCCCGCGCCATAGAGGTCCGCGACCGATTCCAGCATCGGATCGACCGACGGGCAGCAGCCGGACGGCGCCGGACGACGATCCAGCCGGACACGGGTCCGGGTCGCGATCCGTTCGACGCACAGATGGGCATCGCCGGGCGCGACCAGCACGATATCGTCCTCCAGCGCCTGCCCGTCGCGCGCCACCTGCACCGTGCGGCCGCAAGCGGTTTCCAGCTGGCGGGCGAAATAGGGCATGAAGATCGTCGGCAGATGCTGCGTGATCAGGATCGGCGCGTTGATCGTATCGGGCAGCGCGCCGAGAAAGGCGACCAGTGCGTGCAGCCCGCCGGTCGAAGCGCCGAGCGCGACGCAGCCCAAGGGCGCGTCCGGCATGCCGCGCAGGCGGATCGCCGTGGCGGAGATGCTCACGGGCGCCGCGACGCGGGAGGCGCCGGCGCGACCGATGCGGCGGACCCGGTCCGCCAGCACCTGCGAGAAGCGGCCGTTGACGGACGAGGCCGCGCCCGGCTTGGGCAGCGTGTCCGCAGCGCCCTGGGCAAGCGCGCGCACCGCCAGCTCGGCGCCGTCCTCGGCCATGGATGAGACGATCAGCACCCGTGCGCCACCGCCCGCGCGGATGATGTCAGGCAAGGCATCGATGCCGTTGGTGCCGGGCATCTCCACGTCGAGCAGGACGATGTCCACCTTGACGGTCTTCAGCGCGTCGAGCGCCTCGCCGGCATTGCCGGCCTGCGCAACGACCTCAAAGCCGGAATCTGCGGAAAGCATGCGCGACAGCACGGCGCGCACGACCGCCGAATCGTCGACGATCATCAGGCGTATGGGCGGTTCGGCCGGTCCCTCCGAACCCCGCCGCCAATCCGCAACGGGGAGCGCGTTCACGCGAGGCCGACGATCTGGAGCTTGCTGTGGATCGTCTCGCGATCGAACGGCTTCATCACATATTCGTCGGCGCCGGCGGCGATCGCGGCGCGGATGTGGCCGATATCATTCTCGGTCGTGCAGAAAACGACTTTGGGCTGGGTCATTTCGGGCGACTGGCGCAGCGCACGCAGGAATTCCATGCCGCTCATCACCGGCATGTTCCAGTCGAGCAGGATCACATCCGGCATGCTCGCTTCGCAATGATTGAGCGCCTGACGACCGTCCTCCGCTTCCTCGACGTTGAAATCCAGCGTTTCGAGGATATGGCGGGCGACCTTGCGGATCACCTTGCTATCGTCGACGACAAGACAGCTTTTCATTCCTGCATGCTCCGTGATCCCGGCTATGTCTTCATAACGGCAAGAACTAAGCATAGATTAAATTGTAAATTCGATTTTCACGCCGCCTGCGCGGTCGGGCCGGCGATGATCAGATGCGGATCGGCAAGCAGCAGCAGATCGCCGTCGACGTCGATCATCCCCGTGGCGATCCGATCCCAGCCCGCGCCAATCGGCGCGCGCACGGCCTGCGGCGCGGCCGGCGTCTCGACCACATCCTCGACCTCATCGACCAGCAGGGCATAGGGATGCCCACCCGAATTGACGACGATCGCCTCGATCAGCCCTTCCGCGACGGCACAGCCCAGTTCGAGCGAGGCGAGACCATCGATGACCGTGAGCACCCGGCTGCGCAGCGCCGAAAGCCCGGCGACATGCGGCGCGGCGCGGGGCGCCGGCGTGATGCCTTCCAGCTCGACCACTGCCTCGACCTCTGCGGCGGGAAAGGCGATCCGGCGGCCGGCCAGACGGACGATAAGCACGAGCTGATTAGCCATGAGCGCTTTCCTTCACATGCCGGGCCAGCGCGTTGATCAGGGCGGCGCGGTCGTAGCGGTAGATGCTGTCGTCCTTCGCGCCGGCGACTTCCGGGCGCGCGCGGATCCGCACCACCTCGCCCGCGCAGGCCGGCGCGGTATCACCGCCCTCCGCGCTGGCGATGACGATGTCTGCGGCCACGCCTTCGGCGGCAGCGACAACCCGATATCCCAGGCTCTCGATCAGCGGACGCAGGATATTCTCCATCCACGGATCGCCCTGCGGCAGAGCGCACACCGGCGCCTCGCCGCCATTCTGTGTCTCGCCGGCATGGGCCGCGAACAGCCAATAGGGATCGACGATTTCCACCTGGGCGCCATCGATCAGCGCAACCCCGGCCACCTCGCCCGGCGCAGGCGGCGGCTGGAGTTCGAACGTCAGCGCGCGGATATCGACAACTTCGGCGAACCCGTAAGCGATTTCGCTCTGGCCGTCCGTGAGGCGCAGCACGCGCAGCAAACCGCCAACCGGCGGTGCGGCGCAACCGACGAGCGGCAGGATACGATCGCCGATCGAGACACGGAGCCGGCCGGCCGTGAAGCCGATCGCTTCGGCCGGAACGTCTTCGATCCGCTCGACCAGCGGCACGGGCATGCCGCGCAGACCGCCCTCGAGGGTGCGGAACAGCAGCAGGCTGTCCTCGCGCGCGGTGGCGGCTTCGTCTCCAGTGCGGCGCTCCGTCTCCTGCTCCTCACCCGCCACTTCGGCGCGGTTGGCCATGCCGGAGGGATCGAGCAGCAGGATCGGCCGGCCATCATCGGCCAGCGTCGTGCCGGCATAGAGGCCGGCCGCCATCACCAGCGGCGCGGCCGGCTTGACGACAAGCTCCTCATGATCGTGCACCGCATCGACGGCGAGCGCGTAGACATTGCCCCCGGCGGGCTTGAGCAGGATCAGCCGCTGATCGCGCTCTTCTTGCGCTTCGACCTGGAGCAAGTGGCACAGGGACACCAAAGGCACGCGCCGGCCGCGGATCGTCGCGACCTCGGCCTCGCCGACCCGATCGACGCGGACGGCGTCGCCACGAGCACGCAGGATCTCCTCGATCGCCGAGCGCGGAATGGCGAAGATCTGCCCGCCGGCGCTGACCGTCAGGGCCGGAATAATGGTGAGCGTGAGCGGCACGCGGATCACGAGCCGGACGCCGTGGCCCTTGCGGGAATCGATGTCGACGACGCCGCCGATCTGCTCGATATTGGCGCGCACCACGTCCATGCCGACGCCGCGGCCGGAGATGGCGGTGACGGTGCCGGCGGTGGACAGGCCCGGCGCGAAGATAAGCCCGGTCTTGTCGGCGAGTGACATGCGCTCGACCCGCTCTGGCGAGACGATCCCCGCCGAGATGGCCTTTCGCGCCAGCGCCTCGGGATCGATCCCGCGCCCGTCGTCCGCCACTTCGATCAGGATCTGGTTGCCGGCCTGGCGCGCGCTGACGCGCAGAAGTCCGGCCATCTCCTTGCCCGCACCCGCCCGTTCGTCCGCGCTTTCGATGCCGTGATCGATCGCATTGCGGACGATATGGCTTAGCGGATCGCGGATCATCTCGATCATCTCGCGGTCCAGCTCCACGTCGCCGCCGTCCACTTCGAGCCGCACCTGTTTGTGCAGCTCCGAAGACAGATCGCGCACCATGCGGGGCAGCGCACCGAACAGATTGTCGATCCGCTGCATGCGGGTGCGGGTGATGGCGTCGCGGATCTCGGCGATGCAGGTGGAAACACGGTCGAACGCGGCCTCGATCGCGACATCGCGCGGCGCATCGCGCAACCGGCGGGCCAGTTCGTTGCGGGCGAGCACGGCGTCGGACACGCCGTTCATCATCCGGTCGAGCAGGTCGACGGCAAGGCGGATCGACCGCACCGACTTGCGCCGGTCGGTCTCGGGAGCGGCAATCTCGACCGCAGGCGAAATTTCCTGCGCCGTCAGCTCGACCTGACCGTCATCCTCTTCGTCACCCAACGCGGCAATAAGCTGCTCGTCATCTTCGCTGGCGAGCGATTCCCCGGTTTCGAGCGCCAGTACGAGTTCGCCGATCCGGTCGATGACGGCGAGCACCGCGCTGACCAGGCGGGCATCGGCGACGCGCCGGCCCGCGCGCACATCGGCGAGCGCATCCTCGGCGGCATGGCTGAGCTGTTGAAGGCGCGGCAGATCGAAGAAGCCGCAATTGCCCTTCACGGTGTGGACGAAGCGGAAAATCTCGTCGAGCCGCTCGCGGTCGCCCGGCTCCGCTTCCCAGGCGACGATCGCCCCGGCAAGCGCCTGCAGCATGTCGCGGGTTTCCGCGAGAAAGTCGTTGATCAGGTCGTCCATGGATCCATCCGTCTGCGCGGGCAGCGTTATGGAGTTGCTTGGTAAACATCTCGTTTACCGCCCGGGACAGCCGGCTGGACAGGTGGGTACGAATCATTTAATAACTGACTGGTCATTTATTAAGGTAATGAAATGGCCGATCCCGCCGAACCGAAATGGCGCCGTCGCAAGGACGCAAGGCCGGCCGACATCATCGCCGCCGCCTTGAGCGTGTTCACGGAGAAGGGCTTCGCCGGCGCGCGGATGGAGGAGATCGCCCAGCGGGCGGGCGTGTCGAAGGGCACGCTGTATCTCTATTTCGCGACCAAGGAGGACATGTTCCGCGCTGTGGTGCGCGAGGTGGTGGCGCCGAACCTGGAGACGGTGCGCGCGGCGATGGAGGCGGCCGACCTCCCCTTCGCGACGATCATCCGCGCTTTCCTGCCGCGCTTCGCGGATCTGGTGACGACGGTGCCGGTCGGCGCTGTCGCCAAGATGGTGATCGGGGAATCGCGCAACTTTCCGGAGCTCGCCAAGGTCTGGCACGATGACGTGATCCAGCAGGCGGTCGGCCTGATCGCCGGGCTGGTCGGACGCGCCCAGGCGAAAGGCGAGGTCCGGCCCGGCGATCCGCGCACGCATGCTTTCTCGATCATGGGACCGATGATGATCGGCGTGCTGTGGCGCGAGACCTTCACGCCGATCGGCGGCGTCGATCCGGATCTTTCCGCCATCGCCCGCCAGCATGCCGAGACGATCCTCGGCGGCCTGCTGATCGAGGAGCCGCAATCGTGAAGCCGCAACGCATCATCATCCTCGTCCTCGCCGCGCTCGCCCTAGCCTTTCTCGGCTGGCGAACCCTCGCGCCGCAATTCCGGCCGGCGCCGACGCTCTCCGGCTATATCGAAGGCGAGGCGCTCTACCTCTCCGCCGCCAGCGCCGGGCAGGTGACCGAAGTGGGCGTCCGGCGCGGCCAGCGCGTCGTGGCCGGGGCGCGGCTATTCCAGATCGAGCCGGACCAGCAGCAGGCGCAACAGGAGCAGGCGACCGCCGACCTCGCCGCCGCCAGCGCCCAGGCCGAGGATGCGCGGCAGGGCCAGCGCCCGGCCGAGATCGCCGTGCTGGAGGCGAGCCGCGACGCGGCGGCCGGCGTCGAACGCGAGGCACGCATCGCGCTCAACCGCGCCGAGGAGCTGGTACGGCGCGGCGTCTATGCGCCGGTCCGCCTCGACGAGGCGCGCGCCAATCACCAGAATGCCGCATCTAACCTTGCCGCCGCGCGCCGGCGGATCGAGGTCGCCGAATTGGGCCAGCGCAGCGACCAGGTCCGCGCCGCCGACGCCCGCGTCGCCCAGGCTCGCGCCCGCGTCTCCGAAACCGGCGCCCGGCTCGCCACCCTTTCGCCGATCGCACCGGCGGCCGGGCGGATCGAGGATGTCTTCTTCCAGCGCGGCGAATGGGCGGCGGCCAACCAGCCGGTGGTTGCGCTCATCCCCGACGACCGGGTGTTCGTCCGCTTCTTCGTGCCGGAGCGCGAGGTCGCAGCCTACCGTCCCGGCACCCGCATCCGCTTCGCCTGCGACGGCTGCCCGGCAGACCTGTCGGCGACCGTGTCCTATGTGAGCCCCCGCCCGGAATTCACCCCGCCTGTCATCTACAGCCGGGAGTCGCGCGACCGGCTGGTCTTCATGGTCGAGGCGCGGCCCGAGAACGGTGCGGCACTGGTCCCGGGCCTCCCCGTCGATGTGGAGCCGATAAGGTGACGATCGCGATCGACGTCACCGGGCTCAACAAGTCGTTCGGCGGGCGGCGGGTGGTGAAGGACTTCGCCATCCAGGTCGAGGAAGGGCGGATCACCGGCTTTCTCGGCCCCAACGGCTCGGGCAAGACGACGACCTTGCGGATGCTGTGCGGCCTGCTGACACCCGACAGCGGCAGAGGCACCGCGCTCGGCTTCGACATCATTTCGGAGAGCTGGGAGATCAAGCGCCGCACCGGCTACATGACCCAGAAATTCTCGCTCTACGAAGACCTGAACGTGGAGGAGAATCTGCAATTCGCCGCGCGCATCCGCCGGCTCGACCGGCGGGACGAGCGTGTCGGCGAGGCGCTGGAACAGCTCGGGCTGGCGGAGCGGCGGCGACAACTGGCGGGGACGCTGTCGGGGGGCTGGAAGCAGCGGCTCGCCCTCGCCGTCGCCACCTTGCACCAGCCGAAGCTGCTGCTGCTCGACGAGCCGACGGCGGGCGTCGATCCGCAGGCGCGGCGGGCCTTCTGGGACGAGATCCACGCGCTCGCCGCCCGGGGCCTCACCGTGCTCGTCTCCACCCATTATATGGACGAGGCCGAGCGCTGCCACGACATCGCCTATATCGCTTATGGCGAGCTGCTGGCGCGCGGCACGGCGGACGAGGTGATCGCCGCCGCGAAGCTCGCCACCTGGCGCGGCGAGGGGCCGGGCGTCGACCGGCTCGGCCACGAATTGCTACAGGCGCCGGGCGTCGAGATGGCGGCGCCCTTCGGCCTTGCCCTCCATGTCAGCGGCGGCGACGCGGCGGCGCTGGAGCAGGCGCTGGCGCCCTATCACCGCCCGCCCTTCCGCTGGACCCGCACCGAGCCAACGCTGGAGGATGTGTTCATCCACCTGATGAGCGGCGTCGAGGACAATTTCCGATGAGCGCCGAGGGCCGCCGGGGCGAGCAGGCCTTTTCGCTGGAGCGGATGATCGCCGTGCTGGTGAAGGAATTCATCCAGCTGTCGCGCGACAGGATCACCTATGCGCTAATCCTGGCCGTGCCGGTGATCCAGATGCTGCTGTTCGGCTATGCGGTAAACACCGATCCACGGCACCTGCCGACGGCGGTGCTGGTGCAGGAGAACAGCGTGATGGCGCGCTCGGTCGTCTCCGGCATCGCCAATTCCTCCTATTTCTCGATCACGCACCAGGCCCGATCGCCGGCCGAGCTGGACGCGCTGGTGCGCACCGGCCAGGTCCAGTTCGCCGTGACCATCCCGGGCGATTTCACCCGGCGCGTGGTGCGCGGCGACCAGGCGCAGATCCTGGTCGAGGCCGACGCGACCGATCCGGTCGCGACCGGCAGCGCCCTCGCCGCCCTCGCCCGTCTGCCGCAGGAATCGCTGCGCCGCGACCTGACCGGCGCCCTCGCCCCGCCGGCCCATGCGGGTGCGCCCTTCGAGGTGGTGATCCACCGGCGCTACAATCCGGAGAACATCACCGCCTACAATATCGTCCCCGGCCTGCTCGGCGTCGTGCTGACGCTGACTTTGGTGATGATGACCGCGATCGGCGTCACGCGGGAGACCGAGCGCGGCACGATGGAGAGCCTGCTCGCCACGCCGGTCCAGCCGCTCGAGGTGATGGTCGGCAAGCTCGCGCCCTTCGTGATCGTCGGGTTGATCCAGACGACGCTCATCCTCGTCATCGGCCGGGTGCTGTTCGGCGTGCCGATGGCGGGCGGCTGGGCGGGCCTGGCGCTCGGCATCCTGCTCTTCATCATCGGCTCGCTGGGGCTCGGTTTCCTGATCTCCACGGTCACCCGCACCCAGCTCCAGGCGATGCAGCTTTCGGTCTTCTACTTCCTGCCCTCGATCCTGCTCTCCGGCTTCCTCTTCCCGTTCCGGGGGATGCCGGACTGGGCGCAATGGCTGGGCTCGCTGCTGCCGGTGACGCACTTCCTGCGCGTGGTGCGCGGCGCCCTGCTCAAGGGCCAGGGCCTGGCCGACATGGCGCCGAGCCTGCTGGTGCTGGCCGTCTTCATGTGCGCCGTCGCGGCGCTGGCGCTGGCCCGGTATCGCACGACACTGGACTGAGCCTGTGGCCAAGCGGGGAAAAGGCACGGCGACGCTGCGACGATTCGGGCGCGGAAGTTGACGAACCTGACGCCACGTGCGGGGGCAACGCCCCCTGCCCAACGGTCCGAAAGGCTCCTGCGAGCCGCTCCGGCGCGAAAGGGCGACAGAATCGGGCATCCCGGCAGGCTGACAGAAGATTTCCTACATTGGAAGTGGATGGCGGGAGGTCTTATCAACCCATTGTGGACATTCAGCGAAAGACCTAACTTGCTGGCCGAATGAATAGAAAACGCCTTCTCCTATTAGCGCTGTCTCCCCTCATCACGGGACAAGCTCCGGCTCCAGAAAACATCTGGATTAACATTCCACACGGGACTTTTCCGACTATAACTAGGCACGAGACTGAAGGTCAGCTTCCAAATGGAGAGACCATAGGTGCGACATTCAGGTCAGTTGAGGCCGGTTGGGTAGTCACAGTCACACGCGGAACATCCGCCCCAATCCGATTGCAACTCCAGTCAAACAGGACGAGGGTCATCCAATTCCAGCGGGTTAGATTATGGGAAGCTGCCGGAGAATATTTAAGGCTAACAATACCCTATGGCGAACCCCAGCTGGATTGTTTCGTGAACGGCGAGGATGTATTTGCGACAGTCGACCTCACCATCGGGCGTGCTGGTCAACCTGAAATCGGCGAAACACGTTTCGAAGGCTGTCGTGCGCAGCACAACCAACTCGCAGTCGTTGAGAATGGCGGATTACTAATCGTGTCAGATTGAGCGTTTCAGCAACGTCCGCTTTCCACCCATAGCAGACACTGAGTGCCAGCCCTTTTCAAGGAAGAAGCTGGGCCCCGGATCAAGTCCGGGGTGACGTTTGGAGGAAGAAGCGCCCGGCGCCCTTATGCCGGCAGGCTCGCCCCGATCAACAGCATGCCGTCCTGATCGTCAGAGACCTGGAGGCGGCCATTGCCTTCCTGGACGAGGGCCTGGGCCAGCCAGGCGGCGGCGGCGCGGGGGGCGACTT
>CAYTMM010000021.1:0-34390 GCA_964438875.1 uncultured Sphingosinicella sp.
AGCGATTGACCGTCTGCGCGGCGATCGAGACGGGCAGGCCCGCGACCAGCGAGGCATGACGGGCGACATTGCGCGCATCCTCGCCCGCTTGGCTGGTGCAGCCCATGATGACGTCCTCGAACGCCGCCGGGTCGAAGCCCGAGCCCTCAACCAGCCGCGCGAGCACACCCGCCAGCAGATCATCCGGACGGACCGGCGACAGCGCGCCGCCATAGCGACCGACCGGCGTCCGCAAACCGGCATAAATGAATGCGTCGCCGCCGCTCATGATGCGCGCCTCACGAAAACCCCCTCATCCTCGATCTTCACCGCATAGGCCGGCACGTCCTCGGTGGCGGGGCCGCCCTCGATGACCTTGCCGGTGCGGATCTCGAAACAGGCCTGATGGAGCGGGCATTCGATCTTGCCGTCCTCCAACCAGCCATCGGACAGCCGCACATTTTCATGCGTGCAGATGTCCCCGATCGCATAGATTTCGCCCTCGTGCCGGTAGAGAGCGATCGCCTCGCCCTCCCATTCGGAAGCGAACGGCTCGCCATCCACGATATCGGCATCGTCCGCGACGCGGACCCAGTCACTCATGCAGGATTCCTTGATCGAAGGGGCCCCTAGAGGCCCATTTCCCGGCGGTAGAAATCGTAGAAGGCGCGGATCAGCGTCTCCGTCATCATCGTCGGCTGCGCTTCGGTGCCGTGTCCGCCCATCTCGAGCACCTGCACGGAATCCGGTCGTCCCTCGACAACCGGCTGCATCAGCGAGAGGACCTCACTGTCCTCCAGACTGACGAAGCCGGCGGGGCCGACGAGATTGCTCTGCTTCAGGCGCAACTGGGTGACCTGTTCGTCATCATCGGCATAGCCGAAATAGGTCCAGGACAGCTCATGCCTGCCGACCCCCTTGGGGATGACATGGCGCACCACGAGGCAGTTGAAATATTGTTGGACGAGGATCGTCGGGAACACTTGGAAGGCGCCCATCATCCCGTCCTTGAACTCGTCGACGACGGAAGTGATGACCTCCTTGTCCTGCATCTCCAGATCGGACTTGATGCTCTTGATCTGCTTGGAGGCGTCGCTGGTTTTGTTGCGCAGCTCCGGGTCATATTGCGAATAGGTATATTCGTGACGACCTTCCTTCAGCGGGACGCTGTTATAATCGCCATCGGTCCGCAGGATACCGAATGTCGACAGGAAGGGGTGCATCAGGGTCGCGTGATAGGGATCGCGGCTATTCTCCCAATAGAGCTTCCAGTTGCTGTCCACGACCTGCCGGCTGTAGCCGACCAGACGGAGCGGCCGGCGCGAGACGAGGCGATCGAGCCGCATCAGTATCTCTTCGCCCAGATACTCCTCGAGCGGCTCGACCTCGTCGCTGTAGGTCGCCCAGATCGAACCGCCGCGCACCGCGACGCGAAGCTTGGTCAGCCCGTTCTTCGACTTGTCGAAATCGCGCGGCATGCCGCCCTTGCCATGCGCGCCGCGCAGGAAAGGCAGCCCCATCAGGTCGCCTTTCAGATTGTAGGCCCAGTGGTGATAGGGACAGGTGAGGTCCTTCGCCTGACCGCGATTCTTCCAGCAGATGAGCGAGCCGCGATGCGCGCAGCGATTTTCCACGACATGGATTTCGCCCTCGGCGTCGCGCGTGATGATGACCGGGCGTTCGCCCACCCAGGACCGCTTGAAGCTGTTCGGCTCCGGCACCTCGCAATCGAGGCCGACGAAATTCCAAGTCTTGCCGTAATGGAAGACCTCCAGCTCGCGCGCGTAGATGTCGGGATCGGAATAGATCCAGGCAGGTACGCGGGTCGGTCCCTCTTCCGGCCATTTCCGGTCTGTCGAATTGCGCAGCATCGTGTCGCTCATGACGGCTTCCTTGCTCAGACGGGGATCACGAGAGTCGTGCGGATGCGGTAATTGTCGTAGACGCAGGTGCGCTCGCGGAATTTCAGCTCCCCCTCTTGGCGCACGACGCGATCGAGATAGCGACCGACCATCAGGATCTGCGGCTCCTGCTCGATCAGGGATTCGATGATCAGGAAATTGGATTCGACGCGAACCTCGCCACCCTCATCGCCGACGATCCGGACGCCGCTGACGAAATGGCGGAGTGAACGCGGCTGGTAGAGCGCGGCTTCGACCGTTGCGTTCACCCGGTCCTCGATCATCGCACGCCCGAAGCAGTAGATTGGGGCATGGGCCAGCCCGTCATCGTGATTCTCGCGCGAAATCACCTGATAAAGCGCGTCCTGCGTGAAAAAGGCCGGGAAGTCGCGCAACGCTTCCGCGTCCAGGCAGGCGCTGTAATCGTCATAGAAATCACGCAGCTCGGCGCGGGTGATTCCCCCGCCGCGGTCCGTCCCCAAAGTCATCTTTCAGCCTGACCCCATTTAAGTGTCGACATTTTAGCGCCCCAATCATCCCTCCAGCCGCCTTTTCCCGCGCTGCGGTCAACTTTTCGGAAGAGCGAAGTTTGGCCTTTACCGCCGTGCCTCCCTTGCTTTCGAAAGGCCGGGGAAACAGGTCCCGCCACATGGTGTGGGAAATCAACAATATCGACGTCCAGCACGGCAAGGCGCGTGAATTCGAGGCTGCGTTCGCGCGCGCCGCACCGCTCCTGTTGCAAGTACGTGGCTGTCGCTCCGCAGAATTGCTGCGCTGCATGGAGACGCCCGGGCGCTATCAGGTGCAGGTGGAATGGACGACGCTGTCCGACCATCGCGATCATTATCCGACCACCGCCCAGGCCAGCGAAATCCGCGCGCTGCTGCTGCCGCTTATCACAGCAGCATCCCCAGCGCATTTCGAACGGGTCTGAGCGCCGCGCCATCACGCCGCGGCCGAGATCAGTTCTCCGGGCTCCTCGCTCAGCGACCGATAGCCCACCACCCGCAAGCCATAGCCTTCGAGCGCCGACATACGCACTGTGCTCGTCGACAGCAGGATCATGTCATTCACGCCGAGATCCCGCAAAATCTGTGCGCCCAGGCCATATTCGCGCAACGATAGAGACGGTGAGGATTCCTCCAGACCATCGCTGTAACGCTGTGCCCAGCTCATCCGGGAATCGCGCAGGAAGAGGATCACGCCAGGTCCTTCATGCGTGCCGATCATCTCCTGCGCCTTCGCGATGAAGCCGGCGCGCGGTCCCGCATGAAGGAAGAGATCCGTGGCGAGGTCAACCGAATGGACGCGTACCAGCGCCGGCGTGGATGATCGCAGATCACCACGTACGAGCGCGACATGCTCCGCACCGTCGATAAGATTGCGATAGATCATCATCCGGAAGTCGTGGCCGCTCTGACTTTCGAACGGCACTTCGACAACCTTCTCGACGCTGCGTTCGTTGCCGCGGCGATACTGGATGAGATCGGTGATCGTGCCGATCTTCAGCCCATGTTTCTCCGCGAAGGACATGAGTTCGGGCAATCGCGCCATCGTCCCGTCATCGTTCATCACTTCACAGATGACGCCGGCCGGGATCAGGCCTGCAAGCCGCGCGATATCCACCGCAGCTTCGGTATGGCCGGCACGAACCAGCACACCGCCTGCACGCGCGACCAGCGGGAAGACATGTCCCGGACTGGTGATATCGCTTGCTGTCTTGGACGGATCGATCGCGACCGCCACGGTATGCGCGCGATCATGAGCGGAAATGCCGGTGGTCACGCCTTCGCAGGCTTCGATCGACACAGTGAATGCAGTGCTGTGGCGTGTACCGTTATGCGCGGACATGGGCTGAAGCCGCAGCTCCCGTGCCCGCTCTTCGGTGATCGATACGCAGATCAGGCCCCGCGCGTGCATTGCCATGAAATTGATCTGAGCCGGCGTCGCGAACTGGGCAGGGATGATGATATCCCCTTCATTCTCGCGATCCTCCGCATCGACAATGATGAACGGACGCCCCTCGCGAGCCTCCTCGATAATGTCCTCGATCGGCGAGATCATGACCCGATTTCCTCGATCAGCGCGCATACTGGGCGAGCTGACGCGGCTGCGTGACATGCGGCGGCATTGCCGATGGCACGCTGACCAGACCAAGCGTACGCGAGACGATGCTGCGCATCGCGCGGACCACGACTTCCTCGTTCGCGCCGACCGGCGCGCGCACGCACAGGGACAGCTGCTCATTGCGTTCCGTATTCGGCAACAGGATTGCGAAAGACGCCCCGGTCGGGGTCGTCATGCGGACATAGCCGCGCGCGCTGGCGCCATCGAGATCGACGGCTAGGTCATCGAAGCGGATGCGCTCCGCCTCGTCCTGAGTCTCACTGTTGAGCCGATGCACATATTTGCGCACCAACTCGCGCTCAGCCGTCAGCAACAGGGCTCGTCCTTCTCCGGAATGGAGAAACGGGAGAAGATCGCCCTGGCGAGGCGCGTCTTGCGACCGGCGGACAGCGTGAACGCATTGCAGGCGCACACCGCTATTGGTCGCGAGAATGACGCTGCCGCCCGTTTCCAGCGCCAGATCGTCCATGAGCCGCAGCAACTTGCCGCTGCGCACCAGCTGCGGCTGAACCCAGGCGCCGAGCATCGCGACACGCATGGACGGCTGGAAAGTTCGACCGCGCGACCCGCGGCGAAGATAGCCGAGATGCACCATATAGCTGAGCAGCTCCGAGGCGCTCGACTGCGGATAGCCGTAGCGGCGGGATATGTCGGTCACGCTGGCTTCCGGATGCTCCGCATCGAAATATTCCAGCACCTCGAACACGCGCTGGGCCGACTTGATCGACTTGGCTTCGAGTGACCGCGACATTTTTCCCTCTCCCATGATCCGAATGCGCCGGGGCGTTTGCCTCTCGTTGTCATTGATCATGCGCAAAATTGCTAAAGTGTCGACACTTTTTTTAACGGCCCTACATTCACGCTCCAGAACACACGCAATTCCGCCATTTTTCTTAGGTTATCGACTACGCGATATCCGTGGCCATATGTCTGTCGACAGTTCTGCATCGGAATCGATTTGCTAGGTTTCACCCGATTCCATGCCCAACAGGTTGCCTTTGCCCATGCCCGAGTCGTCGCGCGTCGAGTCCGTCTCTCCACCCGCCACACCCCATTCCCCTCCGGACGGAACGCTGGATCTCTTCCTCAATCCGGAATCGATCGCCGTGATCGGCGCATCGGACGATGCCACGCGGATCGGCGGGCGCACCTTGTTCAACATCATCCAGGGGCGGTTCGAAGGCCCGGTCTATCCGATCAACCCGCGTCGCCAGACCGTACAGGGCCTGCGCGCCTGGCCGACGATCGACGCGGTCGAGGAGCCGGTGGACTGCGCCGTAATCGCCCTGCCTGGCGAGCTGGTGATCGATGCCGTCGAGCAATGCGCGGCGAAGGGCGTCCGCGCACTCGTGATCTTCAGTGCGGGCTTCAACGAGGCGGGCGAGGAGGGCGTCGCGCGCCAGGCGAAGCTGCGCCAGATCATCGACCGGACGGGCATGCGCGTGATCGGCCCCAATTGCCTCGGCACGTTCAACAGCCGCAACGGCGCATGGCTCAGCTTCACCTCGCTGTTCCAGGACCGGATCGAGGGACCGGCGCTGGGCATGATCAGCCAGAGCGGCGGATCGGCCGCCCATATCCTGAAGCTGGCACAGCAGCGCGGCCTCACCGTCGGCACATTCATCACCACCGGCAACGAGGCGGACGTGGATTTCGGCGAGGGGATTAAGGCGCTCGCCGCCGATCCGCTGACCTCCGTCATCGTCGCCTATATCGAGGGTGTGCGCGAGCGCGACGGATTGATCGAGGGGCTGGCGGCGGCGCGTGCGGCCGGCAAGCCGGTGCTGATGCTGAAGGTGGGCCGCACCAGCGCGGGCGCTGCGGCCGCGGCGTCGCACACCGCATCCCTGGCCGGCGAGGACCGCGTCTATGACGCGATCTTCCGCAGCCACGGCGTGTATCGCGCCCAGTCGACCGAGGAGCTGCTCGACGTCGCCACCGCCGCGCTGGCCCTGCCGACGCTGCCCAAAGGCAACCGGATCGGCGTCGTAACCATCTCCGGCGGCATGGGCGCACAGATCGCCGACGCCGCGTCCGATGCGGGGCTCACCCTGCCCGCGCCAGACGACGAGACGCAGGCACGGCTGAAGACGCTCTGCCCGCCCGGATCACCGCTCAATCCTGTCGACATCACCGCGCAGCTTTCGACCGATCCGCACCTGCTGGCCGCCAGCATGCGCGCGCTGCTCGAAACCGGCGACTATGACGCGCTACTCGCTTTCTTCGGAGTCTATGCGAACGTCCCGGCGCTCTCGGAAGTGTTCCTGAAGGACCTCACCGCGCTGCGGGCCGACTATCCCGACGCGGCGATGATCGTCAGCATCGTGTGCCCGCCGGAGGAAGCCGCGCGCTACGCCGAGGCGGGCTATCTGGCGTTCGAGGAGCCGGCCCGCGCCGTACGCGCGCTCGCCGCGTTACGCGGGTTCGCCGCCGCATTCGAGCAGCCGGCCGTCGTGGCGCCGGACTGCACGGATGCCGCATCGATCGCAGTCGGAAGCGCGTTCAACGAAGCGGCGGCAAAAGCGCTGCTGAAAAACGCAGGTATCCCCTCCCCCGCCGAACGCGTCGTCGCAACGTCCGCTGACATCGCCGAGGCAGCGGCGGCGATGCGCCTGCCGCTCGTCCTGAAAATCGTCTCCGCCGACATCCTTCACAAGACCGAGGTGGGCGGCGTGAAGCTCGGCCTCGCCTCTCCTGAAGCGGCGGCGAGGGAAGCCGAGGAGATGCTGGCACGCGTCCGCGCCGCGTTGCCCGATGCACGGATCGACGGCTTTCTCCTGTCCGAAATGGCACCGGCCGGCACCGAGCTGATCCTCGGCACCCGTCGCGATCCGCTATTCGGGCCGCTGGTCATGGTCGGGCTGGGCGGAGTCACCGCCGAGCTTTTCCAGGACGTCGCCATCCGCCTCGCCCCCATCGACACGGCCGAAGCCGAAGCCATGCTGCGCGAATTGCGTTCCTGGCCACTGCTCGACGGCTGGCGCGGCGCCCCACGCGCGGACATCGCCGCCGCCGCCCAGGCTATTTCCGGCCTCAGCATCCTCGCCGCCGCCAATGCGGACAGCGTCGAGACGATCGAGATCAATCCGCTTCGCGTCCTTCCCGCCGGCGACGGCGTGCTCGCACTGGACGCCGTCATCGAAACCGGAGTCATTGCATGAACTCTCCCGTCACGACCGCGATCGCCGACGGCATCGGCCGCATCATCGTCGACAATCCCCCGGTAAACGCGCTCAGCCATGCCGTGCGCCAGGGCCTGGTGGATGCGATCGCCGCGCTCGGCGGCAATGACGACGTCAAGGCGGTGCTGCTGACCTGTGCCAGCCGGACCTTCATTGCGGGCGCGGACATCACTGAATTCGGCAAGCCCCGGCAGCCCCCTTCCCTCGCCGAAGTCTGCGATGCGATCGAGGCCTGCCCGAAGCCCGTCATCGCGGCGCTGCATGGCACCGCACTCGGCGGCGGCTTCGAGGTCGCGCTGGCGGCGCATTACCGGATCGCGCTGGCCAGCGCTAAGATGGGCTTGCCGGAAATCAAGCTCGGCCTCATCCCCGGCGCGGGCGGCGCGAACCGCCTCGCCCGCATCGCCGGCGCGGAAGCGGCGCTGAAACTGGTGGTCGGCGGCGATCCGATCGTCGCGACGCAGGCCCTCGAACACGGTATCGTCGATGAGATCACGCCCGACAACCTCGATGATGCGGCGATGGCCTATGCCGGCCGGCTGATCGCGCAGAACGCTCCCATCCGCCCGACCCGCGCCCGGCAGGTTCCCGAGATCAGCGACGAGGTATTCGATGCGGCCGCCGCGAAACTGACGCGAAAGGCCCGTGGGCAGGATGCACCCGGGGTCTGCGTGGAATCCGTGCGCCGCGCGCTGACTCTGCCGTTCGACGAGGCGATCCGGCTCGATCGCGAAGCCTTTGCGGAGCTTTCCGCCGGCAGCCAGTCCCGCGCATTGCGCCACATCTTCTTTGCGGAGCGGCAAGCCGCCAAGCTGACCGGGGGCGAAGCCCGCGCCGTCAGGCAGGTCGCGATCTTCGGTGCCGGCACGATGGGCGGCGGCATCGCCATGTCCTTCGCCGCCGCCGAATTGCCCGTCACGCTGATCGACACCGACGATGCCGCCATCCAGCGCGGGCTGGACCGGATCAGCCGGAATTACGCAACCTCCGTGCAACGCGGATCGATCAGCGCCGCCGAAGCCGAACAGCGGCTGTCCCGCATCGCCACCGCGACGGACCGCAAGGCGGCCGCCGAGGCCGATCTCGTCATCGAGGCGGTGTTTGAGGACATGGCGCTGAAGCAGGACATCTTCCGCGATCTCGAGGCGATCTGCTGCCCCGAAACCGTCCTCGCCACCAACACCTCCGCGCTGGACGTGGACGAGATCGCCACGGTGCTGGCACATCCTGGCCGCTTTGTTGGCATGCACTTCTTCTCGCCCGCCAACGTGATGAAGCTGTGCGAGGTCGTGCGGGCGGCTGCGACGGACGCCGACACAATCGCTACCGTTGTCGCCACCGCCAAGGCGATCACCAAGGTACCGGTGATCGCCGGCAATTGCGACGGCTTCATCGGCAACCGCATGGTCGCCAAACGCTCGGCCCAGGCGGAACGGCTGCTGCAGGAAGGCGCGCTGCCCGAGCAAGTCGATGCCGCCATCCGCGCCTTCGGCTTCGCGATGGGGCCGCTCCAGACCAACGACATGTCGGGACTGGACATCGGCTATGCCATCCGCAAGCGGCGTGGCACCAAGTTCCACATCGCCGACGCGCTCGTCGAGAACGGCCGGCTGGGGCAGAAGACCGGCGCGGGCTATTATCGCTACGAACCCGGCTCGCGCGATCCGATCCCCGATCCCGAGACCGCCCGCGTCATCGAGGCAACCTCCGCGAAGCTCGGCATCGCGCGGCGGGAAATCGAAGAACGGGAGATGACCGAGCGGATGGTCTTCGCGCTCATCAACGAAGGCGCGAAGATCGTCGCGGAAGGCATCGCCCTGCGCCCTTCCGACGTCGATGTCGTCTGGGTCTATGGCTATGGCTTCCCGCGCTGGCGCGGCGGCCCGCTCGCTTATGCGGATGAAATCGGCCTCAGCTACGTCGTTGAGCGGCTGACCGATTTCGCGGCCAGGAGCGGCGACGAAAGCCTCGCCCCCGCGCCGCTGCTGCGCGAGCTGGCCGAAACCGACAGCACCTTCTTCCAATGGCAGAAAGACCGCGCCGCGCGCCGGTCACGATAAGGATGAGAGACATGAAACGCACCTGGCTCAACCCGGTCAGCTACGACCGCTATTCCTTCATCAAGGTCGAGATCGACGACAACGGCGTCGGCACCGTCACGATGAACGATCCGGACAAGCTCAACGCGATCGGCCCAGAACAGCATCGCGAAATCGAGGATATCTGGCTCGACCTCGCCCGCGACGAATCGATCAAGACGATCGTCTTCACCGGCGCCGGCCGCGCCTTTTCCGCCGGCGGCGACGTGAAGCGCATGGCACAGCGCGCCGGCACCGAATTCGGCCTCGAATATGCGCTGCGCGTGCCACAGAACACATTGCGCGTGTTCGAGCACATGCTGCTGGTCCCGCAGCCGATCATCGCTGCCGTCAATGGCGACGCGATCGGGCTGGGCCTCACCCTCGCGCTGTTCTCCGACATGAGCGTGGTGGCGGACGATGCCCGGCTGGGCGACACCCACATCAAGGTCGGACTCGTCGCCGGCGACGGTGGCGCGGTGATCTGGCCGCTGCTCGTCGGGCCGCAGCGTGCCAAGGAATTTCTGATGCGCGGCAAGCTGCTGAAGGGTGCGGAAGCGGCCAATCTGGGCCTCGTCAACTATGCCTATCCGAAGGACGACGTGGTCGCCGAAGCGCACAAGATCGCCACAGAAATCGCCGCCAATCCGATTTGGGCGGTGCGCTGGTCGAAGGCGGCGGTGAACAAGCAATTGAAGGCCCAGCTCGGCCAGATTCTGGAGCTGTCGATCGCCTATGAATCGATCACCATGCTGACCGAAGATTACAAGGAAGCGGTCAACGCCTTCGCCGACAAGCGCAAGCCCGAGTTCAAGGGCTTCTGATCAAGAAAGCCCCGGCCCCCGGCCTTGCGCCGGGGCCGCCGCCCCGTTCACACGGCGGCCGATACACCTCTGCGTTCGTCAGTCCACCTGAATGATGCGTCTCGTCACCATCCAGAGCGGCAATGACCGTCAGCACCATATCTTGGTGCACTTGCTCACATGATGTTCGGCTCCGGAGAGGGCTCGGATCCCATTGCGACAGACGCGCAATCTCATCTGTGAGATTCATTCGGAAGCCACCGGCTCATCAAACCGCATTCCATAAACGGAAACGATCCAATGAGTCGGTGGCGTCCTTCAACGAACCAGTTGAGCGATCCTTATCGTCCGAAATTGTACCGCAGCTGGACTCCGATCTGACGGGGCATGCCAGACACACGCGATGCAAACCCTATCGACGGGAAGACCGAAGCAAGTGGCAACTCCTCGATCCGGTTGCCCACATTCCTTGCAAAAAGGGTCAAATCCAGATTTCTCGATAGAAAGCCACTGGACCTGAGATACAAATCCACCTGCTCATGGGGACGGATAAGCCCAGCCGGGACCACGGCATTATCGGTGTCCAGATAACTGTTCCGACCCGAATAAGTCGCCGTGAAGCTGACGGCACCAATGGTTGGATGGTTTATCAAATCGAGAGTTCCAGATACACGCCATGTGTTCTTCGGAACACGGGCGAATTCCGTGCTGGAACGATCGGCTCCGGTGAACGGATCAATAAAATCCGTGAACTTGGCGTCGATATGGCCCCAGAAAGCACTCAGTTCCAGAGACCTGATGGGGCGGAAGGTCACCTCGGCTTCAATGCCCTGAATTCTTGCCCGGGCTGCGTTGACAGTAACCGTGAACGGGTTCGCGGTGGTCGTATCCGCCAATTGACGCTGCACATTGGTATAGATGGAATGGAAGAACGCAACGTTGGTACGAAGGAAAGCACCGCCGAACCGCCAGTCACGCTTGACGCCGATCTCAGTGTTCCTCACGAATTCGGGCAAGAATGGGCGCCGAAGACCAGCCTCGGTCGTGGCTCTGGCGGCAAATCCGCCCGCGCGAAAGCCTCTCCTGAGACTGGCATATATGAGAGTCCGGTCATCCGGCTCGTAACTGGCAGCAACATTATATGTGAACGCATTGAAATTAGCGTCCAGATCGAGCCTGCAACCAGGGCCGTCTCCAGGATTCACTTCAGGCGTTGCCGCGTTTCCGTCATTGTCCACGGTGAAACCGCACCGCGTATCGATGACGCGATTCAAGATCGTGGCCTGGCGATTCTCCCACGTATAGCGCCCGCCCAGTGTCAGAGACAGGCCGTCAAGAATCTCATAGGTGCCTTCGGCGAAAACAGCATAATTGGTGTTATCGAAAAGCTGGCGATTATTGGTGGCGCCAGTCACAAATAGATTTGACGATTCCTGACCAGTTTCCACACCAAGAATACGGCTCGCCGCATTGTTGTCACCAGTTTCGTTGAAGAAATATCCTCCAACAATGAAATTGAGTTGGTTAAAGTTACCGATGATTTGAAATTCGTTGCTGATCTGATCAGATTCATCAAAAATCTCAGATTCCAGAATCGGATGCTCGGTGCCGTCCAGATCAACCAGGATATGGCTATTCACATTCCTTATACCGAATGTGTTTTTCAACGTTATGTTGTCGGTCAGATCAAATGTGGTCGTGTTCTGGAAATCGAATGTGTCGACATCGTTGAACTCGGGAAGTCCGTTGTTGATCCTCAGCGGCCCGCGGGCCCGCTGCTCCGCGAGAAGATCTGCGACCGGCCGATAGTTGCGTGCCGCCGCAAGCGTGGCAATCGACCCCGCAGGATTGAGATATGGGGAGTATCCGCCCGATCCGCCATCGTTCTCATTGAAATAGTTGACCATTGCGATGTTTTCGAAACGCGTACCCAGCCTCAGCAGGGCCGATGCCCGGAGCGAGTAAGTCTTGGTGTCGTTGATGTTTCGGCCGAGTGCTTCGTCAAACACATAGCCATCGCTGTTTGATGTCGCCCCACCGATGCGAACCGCAAAACTATCCCCAAGGGGAATATTGGCAGAAGCATCCGCATTGATCGTGCCGAATTCCGCGACCGTTATGCCCGCACTGCCTTCAAACCCTCTGGTCGTGGGCAAGTTCGGTCGGATGATCACGGCGCCGCCAGTCGCGTTCTTTCCAAACAGCGTGCCAACCGGACCACGGATAACCTCAACGGCGCGCACATCGAAAAGCGTCTGACTGAGACCCTGGGTGCGCGCGATCGCAACGTCACCGAAATAAACTCCGACGGAGGGGTCGGACAGCCCTCCCCGCTCCTGCTGCGACTGACCACGGATCGAGAATTGAGGGGCCGACCTTGCGCCACCTGCCGTGCCGGGCACCGAGATCATATTGGGAGTTAGCGATCCGACGTCGTTGACGGAATTCACTTGATTCAGCCGAAGCGCATCCTCGCCTATCGCGGTAACTGCAAGCGGCACATCCTGTAGAGCCTGCTCGCGCCTTGTTGCAACGATGATGATTTCGTTGGCGTCGGAGGCCGTCTCGACCTCGGATTGGCCCGCGTCTTGCGCCCAAGCCGGCGTGGACGGGCCGATCAGGGCCGAAGCAAGAAGGAGCGACCTCGCGAAACGCCAGCCGCTTCGCGGAGCACGCAAGCAAGACGCCTGAGCGGCGCTGCTGCCGGTGATAAATGTGAGTTGGGACCGTTTCGCAAACATATAAACTCCTCCCCTTTAAGCGGAAATCTGTCGACACATTATGAGACAGCCCTTTGCTTCGTTATGTTCTCGGCCGCGTGTTTCCGATTATGATACTCTACCGCCCGGACAGAAAGACCGCTCCGGAAAAATCGTCCACCTGATAAATGTCGACAGAAGGCTGCTATTGGTTGGGTAAAGCTCGGTTTGCTCGGCTTTCAAGAATAGGCAAGCGCAGCTTTCAGCGCGATGTTGAGACAGGGCTGCAATTCTCCAACGGGCACCGAGCTTAGGGCATCACCTCACAAAAATGGTGGGCTGCGAGCTGGCATATCGGGTGCTGACAGGGACGATCCAAGTCCCTGCTCCGGCCATTTCGCTTATATATGCACCGAGCGTGGCTCCGCCCGATCCTTATGCGGTCCGGTTGATTTCAAGGCCGCCTGCTTCCGCCAGCACACCGAGATGATGATCCTCATCGCCAAACAGGGCTGCGATCGCGGTCAGCCGTTTGAAGCCGTGGCCCACCTTATATTCAGCGGTAACGCCGATCGCGCCGTGCAACTGCACAGCCTGCTGACCGATGAAGCGACCGGCGCACGCGATCTGGATCTTCGCGGCGGCGATGTTGAGCCGGCGCTGGGCCGCTGACTGCGTAAGCGAAAGCGCCGCCAAGATCGCCATGCTGCGCGACAATTCCACCTGCATAAGCATGTCGACGGCGCGGTGCTGTAGCGCCTGGAAACTGCCGATCGGCACGCCGAACTGGTTGCGCGTCTTGAGATAATCGACGGTGACATCGAGCGCGTCGGCCATGATTCCGACCGCCTCGGCCGCCAGCGCCGCATTGGCTTCGTCGAACACCGTTTCCAGCACCGGCGCGCCCAGGCCTTCGTCGCCGAGGAGGTTCGCGGACGGCACCTTCACATTCTCCAGCACGATCTCCGCGACCGGTACGCCGTCATAACCACGCTGAGCGACGACGCCGACGCCCGCCGCCGATGTCGGCACCAGAAACAGCGACAGTCCCGCCGCCGTGCGCGCGCTGACCACGAATTCCTCCGCCCCGGCGCCGTGGATCACCGCAACCTTGCGGCCGTTCAATATCCACTGACCATCGTCGCCACGCTTGGCGCAGGTGCCGGCTTCCAGCGTGTGGCGGGGCCGATCCAGCTCCTGATGCGCCAACGCCATCAGCAATTCGCCGGTGGCGATGCGTCCGATCCGCGCCGCCTTCTGACTTGTACTCCCCACCGCACGCAGGACGCCGCCGGCCAGCACGATGGTCGACAGATAGGGCTCCAGCACCAGGCCCTTGCCCAGCGCTTCCATCACCACCATCGTTTCGACCGGGCCACCGCCGAGCCCGCCATCCTCTTCGGCGAAGGGCATGGCGAGCAGCCCAAGTTCAGCCAGCTCGGCCCAGGCTTCGCGGCTCCAGCCGTCCGTGGTTGCCATCGCCTTGTGGCGTGTCTCGAAATCATAGCGGTCGGCGACGAAACGCGCGACGCTTTCGCCCAGCAGCTTCTGTTCGTCGGTATAATCGAAATCCATGTCAGGCCCTTTCCGCTCAGAGCCCGAGCACGGTCTTGGCGATGATGTTCTTCTGGATCTCGTTCGAGCCCCCGAAGATCGAAACCTTGCGCATGGTGAAATAGAAAGGCGCAGCCGCCTCGATCCAGCCGGCCTCCCCCTGCCGCTCCGCGCCATGCACCGGCATGGCCAGCCCGGCGGGTCCGGCCAGTTCCAGCATCAGCTCAGTCATGCGCTGCTGCAATTCGGTGCCTTTTACCTTCAGGATCGACGCAGCCGCGCCCGCGCCGCCCCCCTGGGCGTCCGCCGCGACAACCCGCAACTGGGTCAGCTCCAGCGCCCGCAGTTCCACCTCGACCTCGGCCAGCTTGCGGCGCAGCACATCGCGTTCGGCCACGGTCAGGCGGCCCCGCGCGAACAGATCACGCTCGAGATGGCGGAGCTGGGCAAGACGTTCCTTGGACAGGCCGATGCGGGCAATGCCGCTGCGTTCGTTGCCGAGCAGGTGCTTCGCATAATCCCAGCCGCGCCCTTCCTCGCCGATCCGGTTCTCCACGGGCACGCGGACATCGTCGAAGAACACTTCGTTGGCGTCATGCTCACCGTCGATCGTCTCGATCGGACGGACCTTGATGCCGGGCGTCTTCATATCGATCAGCAGGAAGGTGATGCCCTGTTGCTTGCGGCCGGTATTGTCGGTGCGGACGAGCGCGAACATCCAGTCTGCATGCTGGGCCTGAGTCGTCCAGATCTTCTGACCATTGATGACATAATCGTCGCCGTCGCGATCGGCGCGAGTCTTCAATGAGGCGAGGTCGGAGCCGGCGCCGGGCTCCGAAAAGCCCTGGCACCACCAATCGTCGATATTGGCGATCCGCGCGAGGAAGCGCTCCTTCTGCGCATCGGTGCCGAACTTCGCGATGATCGGGCCGATCATGTTGACGTTGAACGGCGAGCCTTCCGGCGCGTGGGCGAGCGCCATCTCCTCCTGGAAGATATAGCGCTGCGCCGGCGTCCACGCCTGTCCACCATGTTCCATCGGCCAGTTCGGCGTCGCCCAGCCGCGCGCGTTCAGGATGCGCTGCCAGCGCACGATATCGTCCTTGCCGAGATGGCGGCGCTCGACCATCTTCTGCCGCAGATCATCCGGCAGCGCACCCTCCAGAAAGGTGCGGACCTCGGCGCGGAACGCCAGTTCCTCTTCGGTGAAATCGAGATTCATGTCAGGCGGCTTTCAGCTGGTTGGCGCGGGCGGGTATCAGGCTCGCCATCAACGGCGCCACGGAGACAACCGCTTCGAGGCCGGTCAGCGCCGCGATCGCGTCGCGCTGCACATCGCCCGGCAGGATGGCATCGGTGCAGGCGCGGAACTTGGCCACAGTCGCATCCCGGCCAAGCGGGCTTTCCGCATCGCCATGCGCGACAGTGCAGACCTTCCGGTGCTCCGTCCCGTCCGTCATACGGATGGTGAGGATGTCCTCCTTTCCCAGCTGATCGTATCCCCACTCGTCGTGGACGATCATCTTCACCTTGCCGCGCTGGGCGAGGATAGCGGGATCGTCGAGCTTGGCGGCGGAGAAGGTGTGAACGTCCATCGGCTCTCCGACCAGCGCCCCGGCGACAACATGCGGCAAGCTGAAGCGTGCCTCCTCGACATCGCGCGGTTCGGGATATTTGAGGATGGTCGGAAAGGCGCGGTTCACCTCGACGCGCACCTCGGCGACGTCATCGGCCGCGATGCCGTGCGCCGCGACCAGTTCCTTCACCCCATCGATGATCCGCTGCACCAGATAGCAGCACGGATATTTCTTCTGCCCCACAGCCATGACGCGCAGATCCGCGCCGGTGCCGAGATCGAAGGCAATGTCCGGCTGCCCGGCCAGCGCGTCATAATAGCCCGCCTTGCCGTCCATGATCGACGGATTACCGCCCAGCCCCCGCGCGGCCAGCGTCGCCGCCATGATCCCGTCACGGCCCGCGAAGCCGGCCTCGACGACATGCGCCGCAGACCCCGTCTGCCGCACCAGTCCGCCGCCTACAGATGTCGCCAGCGTCACCGCATCGCGGATTTGGCCCTCATCCAGCTTCATCAGCTTCGCCGCGCCGGCAGCGACACCGATCGTGCCGTTGTTGGCGCAGGACAAAAACCCGCGCGCCGCCGCGCCGCCGTTAGAGCAGATCATTCCCGGCCGCGCCGCGACCTCGAACCCGATCACGATCGCCTCGATCAGATCGCGGCCGCTGCTGCCCAGCGCCTGCGCGAGTGTGAACATCGCGGGGATCAGGCAGCACGTATATTGCGCCTCCGGCCAGGCCACGTCCTCCAGCTCGGTGCAATGCGACGAATTGCAGTTCATCATCGCCGCCAGTTCGGTGGATGAGGAAAAGCCAAAGCCGATCACCCCGGCCTGATCCGGCCCCTCCATCGCCCGCACATAATCAGCGAGGATGGCGGGTACTTCCATGCCGGCGCCGAGCACAGCCGATCCGATCGAGCTCAGCGCGAGATCCTTGGTCCGTTCGATCACAGTGGCATCGAAATCGTCGAAGCCGGTTGCGTGCACGTAGCGCGCGATCTGATCGGCGATGGTCATGGGCCTGACTCCCCTGAATGGCGACATCGATCCAGAAGGCCCTGCTGCCCGCCGGGTCAATCGTGCCCGCCAGGGCAGGAAGGCCTTTTCGGGTGGGCGAAGTTTCGCGTGCCGCTCAGGCAGACAGGAGCACCCGACCGCGCGGACGATCTGCGACCAAAGCCAGTGCAGCTGCGATGTCGCCGAGCGGGAAAGTCGCAGCGATCGGCTCGGGTTCCCGGCTCCCGATCCGGGCAAGATCGGCATAAAGGCCGGCCCGGTGCGCCCGGCTCTCGCACGCTTCCGCGGCGCGCAGCGTAAAGCCCTGAACGCTCAGGCTGCGCGTTGTGAGCAGGGTCGAGGCGATCTCGCACGGACGGCCAGACAGATGGCCATAGACCTGCAAACGTCCTTCCGGCGCAAGACAGGCGGCCAACCGCCCGGTCGCCTCCCCGGCCACCGCATCCAGCGCACCCGCAACGCCGGCGTCCGACATGAGCCTGACACGATCCGGCAATGTCTCATCGTCAGGCAGCATGTCATCGCCCGATGCATGGCGCGCAACGTCCAGCACGCGGATGCCGCGCCGCACGGCGAGGCGCCTCACCCAACCAGCCACGGACGATCGCGCGGCATTCTGGATAAGGGACTGGCCAGGCGCCAGCGCCAGCCGGTCGAGCAGGCGTGACGCCGTGGCCGGATTGATCCGCAGGATCGCGGCCTGTTCGTCGGGAAGATCACTCGGCACCACCAGCACGTCTGCCGCCGGCACCCGACGCCATTCGGCCCAGTTGCCGCGCGACAGGAGGATGACCCGGCTGCCGACCGCGACCCCCTCGACATCCGTGCCCACCGCATCGACCACGCCCATGCCTTCCGCGCCGACGATCTCGGGCAGGCCGCCTAGCGGCGCATAGCGTCCGGCGAGGACCAGCCGGTCGGCCGGATTGATCGGCGCCAGACGCATGCGAACCCGCACCTCGCCCGGTCCGGGTGCGCCGGGATCGGGCAGCCGGACGAGCGCCGCCCCGGCTGGAGCGGAAGGATCGAAGGCGATCGCCTGCATGGCGACGTTCAGAGAACCGCGAGAACCTCGTCCGTCGTGCGCACCCGCGACAGGCGCGGTGCGACGAAACGGAGGGTATAATCATGCTCCTCCACGGTCATCGCCGCGCAGCCGTCGCTGACCAGCACCTGATCATAGCCGCGCTCATGGGCATGACGCATGGTGGTATCGACGCCGATATTGGTGACGAGTCCGGTCACGATCAGCGTGCGAATGCCGCGGCGCCGCAAATGGCTGTCGAGATTGGTTCCGTAGAAGGCGCCCCAATTATATTTGTCGACAATGATGTCGCCGTCCTTCGGGCCGAGCTCTGCCGGAATCTCCTTCGCGCCCGGGGGGAACTGGAAGCCGGAGAAGAGCGCGTCAGCGACAGGCTGCAATTGCGGCACCTTGTGATCCTCATGCCCCACCCGGACGAGCACCACCGCAATGCCGGCGGCTCGGCATGCGTCGGCCAGACGCACATTGTTCGCCAGGACCTGCGGCGCGGGCGTCGGGACGGTGTTCATGCCGATCGTGAAATTCTGAAGATCGACGATGACGAGCGCCGTCGTCACAGGATCGAGTACCAGTTTCGCTTCGCTCATTTCACTCTCCAAGAGGGATCGACGGAACGATCGCGCAGAAGTCTGGGCGAGGCAAACTGACATCCGCATTATCGCTTACCCGATGTTCGTGCGCGCTTCTTTGACCCTGCACCGTAGTTGCGTCACCTGAGCTTCGTCCAACGGGAGCAGCAACGATGGGTATCGACCTTTCGATCGAGAATGGCGTGGCGGTGGTGACGATCAACCGGCCCGAGGCGAAAAACGCCATCACCATCGAGATGCGCGAGCAGCTCTGGACCACCTTCGAAAGCCTGCACGAGAATGACGATGTCCGTGCCGTCATCCTGACCGGCGCAGGCGATGCCTTCTGCGCGGGCATGGACGTCCGGGAAATGGGCGACGGCGGCATCGCCTGGTCGATGACCAAGATCCGCCGCCTGCACCGCATCGCCCGCGCCATAGCCTCTCTCAAGAAGCCGACCATCGCGGCGGTCAGCGGCGTATGCGTCGGCGTCGGCTGGAGCTACGCGCTCGCCTGCGACATGGTGATCGCATCGGACACGGCGCGCTTTGCGCAGATTTTCCGCAATATCGGCCTGGTGCCGGACGGCGGCGCGGTGTGGCAGCTGCGCCAGCAGATCGGAACAATGCGGGCCAAAGAGATCGTCTATTCCGGCCGGATGGTCGGTGTCGACGAGGCGCTGAGCCTTGGCCTCGTCATGGAGAAAGTCACGCAGGACCAGCTTCTCGCCCGTGCGCACGAACTGGCCGCCAGCCTCGCCACAGCACCAACGCTGGCGCTCGGCATGGCCAAGCGCCAGTTCGAATTGGCCCCCGCAATGACGCTGGACCAGTTCCTCGAGGCGGAATTCTCGATGCAGCCACTGATGTCGCGCAGCGAAGACCATCATGAAGGGGTGGCCGCGTTCAAGGAGAAGCGGCCACCCAACTTCAGGGGCGCCTGAACCTCAGGCGGCGAACTCGCGTAGCACCTTGCCCGGCAGGTCGCTGCCCGTCACCGCGATCGGGCCGCTGCCATCGGCCATCTTTCGGCCGTTGACCCAGACGCCGTGAACGCCCCGCGCGTCGGTGCGCAGACGGGTCGCGCCGCCCGGCAGATCGAACAGCCGCTTCTTCGGGCCGATGCCGACCGTCTCCGGATCGAACAGCAGCAGGTCCGCCGCCTGTCCCACCTCCAGCGTGCCGCGATCGCGAATGCCAAACAGATTGGCCTGCTGCCCCGACAGGCGCCGCGCCGCTTCCGCTAGGTCAAGAACCTTCAATTCGCGCACCCAGCGGCCGAGCAGGTGCAGACCAAACCCGGCCTCGCACAGGAAGGACAAATGCGCGCCAGCATCGCCGAGGGAAATCTGATTGTCCGGGTCCTGCAGGATTCGACTAACCGCAGGTACGTCGTAATTGGAGAATTCGGTCGCGTAGAGGGTCTTCAGACCCTCATCCAGCGCGAGATCCAGGAAATAGTCGAACGGGTGCTTTCCGGCCTCGTGCGCAAGTTCGCCCACCGAACGCTCTTCAAGCGCACGGTTCGCCTCAGTCCCCGCCTCGGCGATGGTCAGCGTATCCCAATTGCCGCGGAAAATCCGCATGCCAGGATTGTTGGCGATCTCATCCTTCATCGCCGCGCGCCATGCCGGGTCCTTCAGGACAGCGATGAACGCCTCACGGCCATTTGCCTCGATCGCCGGCTTCCAGGCATCGTAACCCTCGAACGGGTAAGGATTTTCGAGGCTGAAATCCATCGCCATCGGCATGCAGGAACATTGACCGTAAAGCCGCCGACCCCGCTCGCGCGCGTTGCGCAGGGCCGCCAGATCCTCGAACACCTTGTTGGGCGATCCGGGATGGTGGCGCATCGCGGACACGAGCACCGGGCGCTTCGATTCCACCGCCAAATCTTCGATCCACTCGATGCTGGTCTTCGAGCCCTTGACCATCATCAGCGTGCCCTTGCCCGCCTCGCCCACGGTCGCGGCGATCGCCTTGAACTCCCGGTCGTCGGCGAGGCGCGACGGCATCGGCACGCCGTTCCAGCCGACATGCTGTTCATGGGTCGAACTGGAGAAGCCGAGCGCGCCGACCTCCATCGCTTCGGCCACCAGGCCACGCATGGCCGCGATCTCGTCGTCATTGGCGGCACGTTCCGTGGCATCAGCGCCCATCACATAGGTGCGCAGCGCGGAATGACCGATATAGACGGCGACATTGGGACCGACGCCCTGCCGTTCGACCATCGAGAGATATTCGGGGAATGTCTGGAAACCCCACTTGATCCCTTCTTCCAGCGCCTCGATCGCCATGCCCTCGACCCGGGTCAGATGCCCCATCATCAGCTTGCGATCATCCGGCTTGCACGGCGCGATGGTGAAGCCGCAATTGCCCATCACCACGGTCGTCACGCCGAGCGCAGGAGAAGGATCGCAAAGGGCGTCCCACGTCACCTGCGCATCGTAATGGGTATGCGAATCGATGATGCCGGGCATGAGCGCGAGACCGGCCGCGTCGATCGTCTCGGAACCTTGGCCGACACCGTCGCCGATGGCGGAAATCTTCCCGTCATCCACCGCGAGATCGGCGCGATAGGGAATGCCGCCACGTCCATCGAGGATCAGGGCATCGCGGATCACGAGATCATGCATCGGGTCACATCCTTCACGCTTACGGGGCTTCGTTCGTAGACTAGTGCCGCGAAACGACGCTCGCGGCGAAAGACGTTCGGAACGGACGTTTTATCGAAGGAGCGAAGTCGGGTGTCCGAACAGCCGCTTCTTCAGGAAAGATAGACCGTTTTCTGCTCCTGGAACGAGCGCAACCCCTCCACGCCGCCTTCGCGGCCGACCCCCGATTGCTTGAAACCGCCATAAGGCAGCGTGCGATCGACGATGACGGCATTCTTCGCCACATTACCGGTCCGCAGACGGCGACCGATCCGCCAGACGGAATCGTCGTCATTTGTGAAGATGCTGCCGTAAAGTCCGTATTCGCTGTCATTGGCGATGGCGACCGCCTCGTCCTCGCCCTCATAGGCGATGACCCCGACGACGGGGCCGAATATCTCCTCGCGGGCGATCCTCATGTCGTTGTCGACCCGATCGAACAAGGTCGGCTCCAGGAAATAGCCGCGTTCGAGATGCGCGGGGCGACGGCCGCCGGTCACCAGCCGCGCTCCTTCGCTTTTGCCAATGGCGATATAGTCCTCAACCCGTTCCCGCTGCCGGGCAATGGCGATCGGCCCCATGTCCGTCGCCGCGTCGAACGGATCGCCGGTGCGAACGGCGGCGAGTCCGGCCGCGAAAGCCTCAACGAATTCGTCGTGGCGATGGCGTGGCACCAGGACGCGGGTCAGAGCGGAGCAGGCCTGACCGGTCAGCATCGTCGAGGCGGGAATGAGCTTCGTCACCACCTCCTCGATCGGCATGTCGTCGAGGATGATCGCGGCTGATTTCCCACCAAGCTCCAGCGCGACGCGCGCCACCCGGTTCGCGCAGACCTCCGCGATATGCCGGCCGACAGCCGTGCTGCCGGTAAACGTCACCTTGTCGACGCGAGGATCGCGGACCAGCGCGTCGGCAGCCTCGTTCCCAGCCGGAAGCACGCTCACCACGCCTTCGGGCAGTCCCGCCGCTTCCAGGCATCGGGCGAAGATCAACGCATCGAGCGGAGTGCTGGGCGCGGCCTTCAAGATCACGCTGCACCCGGCGGCGAGCGCCGGAGCGACCTTCAGAGCGCTGAGATTGAGCGGCGCGTTCCAGGGAACGATCGCCGCGACGACTCCCACCGGCTCCATCACCGTATAGGCTTGGCCCACCGGACGATGCCGGGTCTCGATCTCAGCCGTGCTTTCGATCAGGTCGGCATAGAAATCGAATAGCATAGGCGGCACGGCGCAGCTCGCTGTCGACGTCTTCAGGGTCGCGCCCATCTCCAGCGTGATCGCCTCCGCCAATTCCGGCAGCCGCGCACGCAGATGCTGCGCGACGATCCGGAGGCGCGCGGCCCGTTCGGCCGGCGCCATGCGTGGCCAAGGCCCGTCATCGAACGCTCTGCGCGCAGCCTCCACCGCAAGCGCGACATCCGCTACGTCGGCCTGCGCCACCTGGGCAATGACGTCCTCGGTCGCCGGATTGACGACGTCGAGCGGCGGCAGCGCGCTGCCCTGCACCCATTTGCTGCCGATGAACAATTTACCGTCCACGAAACTCATCCTTGCCTTGCGTCTTCCAGGATCATGTCTGACCCCTTCTCCGCGATCATGATGACGGGTGCATTGGTGTTGCCGGACACGATCGCCGGCATGATCGAGGCATCGACGACACGCAGCCCCTCCAGTCCGCGCAGCCGCAGGCGCGGGTCGACCACCGAGTCCGGGTCCGCGCCCATCCGGCACGATCCCGCGAAATGGTGCCCCGCGCTCGACCGTTCCCGGATGTGCGCCATCAACTCATCATCGCTGCAATCAAGCGGTGGATCGCCGACATCGGCCAGATAGGCCTGCATCGGCCTCGCTTGCAGGATCGCCCGCAATCGCTTCATACCAGCCAGAGCGAAGTGACGATCCCGCTCTGCAGTTAGGTAAGCAGGATCAATCAGCGGCGGAGTAAAGGGGTTCGGGCTGGCGAGCCGGATGCGGCCCCGGCTTTCCGGCCGCAATTGATAGGCCGAGGTCATGAAACCCGAATTGGGCAGCAGCCGGGTGCCCATACGATCCGTGCTGAACAACAGCAGATAGGCCTGCGTATCCGGGCGACCGCGCTTCCCGTCGGCGCGAAAGAAGGCACCTCCATAACCCGCAGCGATGGTGAGCGGCCCTTTGCGCCGCGTCACATATTCGACGCCAGCCCCTAGTTGACCGAGCCAGGTTCCAAGCCGGTCGTTCATCGTGATCGGGCGGTTGGCGATATATTGGCTGCGGATGTTGAGATGGTCCTGCAGCCCTTCGCCCACCTGCGGGCGATCCGCGATCACCGCGACACCCATATCGTGCAGACATGATGCGGGTCCGATACCGGACAGCATGAGCAACTGGGGTGAGGCGATCGCGCCGCAGGCAAGAATGACTTCGCGCCCGGCCCGGCACCTTTCGGCTCCACGCGCCGTGCGATACCGCACACCGCAAGCACGGCCATCCGCCACCTCGATGCGCTCGACATGCGCTCCGGTCACGACGCGGAGATTCGGCCGGCGACGCGCGGGTCGAAGATATCCCATCGAGGTGCTGCACCGCCGCACGCCGCGCACCGTCATCTGGTAATAACCGATGCCTTCCTGCTCGGCGCCATTGAAGTCGGCCGTCCGGGGAATACCGATCTCATTGCCCGCGGCAATGAAGGCTTCGGCCAGTTCGTGCGGCTCAACAGGATCGCGCACGGCGATCGGTCCCCCGGCACCATGATAGGCGGTCGCACCATGCTGGTGGTCTTCGGATTTCCGAAAATAGGGCAGCACGTCCGCAAAGGACCAGCCGGCATTTCCCGCAGCGGCCCAGCTGTCATAATCTTCGCGCTGACCACGAATGTAGAGCAACCCGTTCGTCGAGCTGCTGCCGCCCAGCACCTTGCCCCTCGGAACGGCGATTTCGCGGCCGTCGAGATTCGCTTGCGGCACAGTGGCCAGACGCCAGTCGAGCCTGGCGTGCCCGAAGAGCTTACCGTAGCCCAGCGGAATATGTATCCAAGGATTGCGATCCTCGCCGCCCGCTTCGATCAACAATACCGAATAGCGCCCCGAAGCGGACAGGCGTTTGGCGAGCACGCATCCCGCGCTTCCTCCACCGACAATTACATAATCGGCTTCATAGGCTATGGGAGGCTCAACCACGGCCACGCCTGGCCTCCGAAAGTTTAAGCTGTTCGCATTCAATCTTGATTATTGTCGACACTTTTGCAGCCCAACGATGTTTAGCCGGCGCGTCACCAAACCTGCCCACACCCCGCTGCGTGACGAGACCAGAGAAAGCACGCAAGAGCGCGCGCGGATTCATCGCTCTTCCGAATTAACGAGCCACTCTGACAAACTTGTCGACAGAGCAGCCTTTGCCCGGACAATACGATCAGGTTCGGCCGACCGCCGAGGCACAACGGCGCGCAAGAACGTCGATGATCCAATCGCCCGTCATGGAGAGGGCACCGATGAAGCCGGACGCACATATCCTGCTTGCCCCAAAGGCGGCATCGGCGATCGCCATCGTAGCGGCCAGCTACTCACCGCTCAAGAAGCCGTGACGATCAATGATCCGGCGGCTGAAAGTGCGAACGATCAATCCACGCGCCACGTCGAAGGTCTCGGCGATCTCGTTGTCATCTCCCTCCGGCGTCACGAACGTTTTCGGGACGTCGACCATTCCCGTCACGTATCATTGTGAGATAAGCTTATGAGCGGCCAGTCGCAGTCCGAGAGCCCCGACGAATTCTCGCTCGGCTATCGCTATTACATGGTCTTCATGCTCGCGCTGATGAGCATGCTCTGCACGATCGACCGCTCGCTGGTCTCGGTGCTGGCCGAACCGATCAAACACGAATTCGCTCTCAGCGATACGCAACTCGGCCTGCTGACGGGTCTTGTTTTCGCTCTGGCCTATTCGGCGGCCGGCATTCCCGTCGGCCTTCTGCTCGATCGCTACAACAGGACCCGCGTCGTTGCTCTCCTGTTGGCCATTTGGAGCTCCTTGACGGCATTCACCGGCCTGGTGACGTCCTGGCTCGCGCTCATCCTCGCCCGAGCGGGTGTAGGTGCGGCGGAATCCGGCGCGTCGCCCGCGGCCGTCTCCCTCATCGCCGACTATTTCCCCAAGGAAAAGCGCGGCTCCGCCATGGGTATCTTCTATTCGAACACCCCCATCGGCACGATGCTCGGATTCGGGATCGGCGGCTTGCTGGCGGCGGCCTATGGCTGGCGCGCGGTGTTCTTCATCTTCGGCATACCCGGCATCTTGCTCGCTCTCCTGCTCGTCGCCAGCGTCCGCGAGCCGCGCCGCGGCCAATATGACGGCTATGATGCGCAGGCCGCCGCCGATCGCTATCGTCTAAAGGACGCGTTTGCGGCGCTGGTGCGGGTCCGGCCATTGCTGTGGCTGATGCTTGGTGCCGTCTCCGTCGTCCTCGCCATGGCCGGCCTGTCCGCCTTCATGGTCCCGTTCATGATCCGCGTGCATGGCATGTCGGTTGATGAAGCGGGATTCCTGGTCGCGATCATCAAGGGCCCGACGGGTATCATCGGTATTGTACTCGGCGGATTCTTCGCCGACTGGCTGACCCGGCGCTCTTCGGCCTCCGCAATGCGCGGTTGCGCCGCCCTGATCTGCATTGCCACTCCGCTCGCCCTGATCGGCCTGTTCGCGGAAAGCTGGCTGGTGACGGCGATCTTCTTCGCGTCCTACAACTTCTTCAACTACACCTATTATGGTGCAACCTTCGCCACCTACATGACCTTCGCACCCGTCCGGATGCGCGGCGCCCTCTCCGCCATCCTGCTGATCGCAAGCAACCTGGTCGGCTATGGCGTCGGCCCGACCATGGCGGGAACTCTCAGCGACGTCTTCGGAAGCTTCGGCTTCGAAGATCCGCTGCGCTGGTCCCTCGGCACCGTCGGCTTGTTCTTCGCCGTCGCAGCGCTCTGCTTCGCCCGTGGCAGCACCCATATCGCACGAATTGAAAGCGCCAGGACACCCGCGGCGGCCTGACGCTGTGCTGGACGCGCTCAGAACCTCGGCGGTGCCGAACGCGCGATGCTGCGCAGCGATGCGTCGCCCGCCGGTTCGATCCGGCAAGCCTCGTCGCCTCAGTAATCCAGTGTTGGGTAGCCACCGCCATTGACGAACATCAGATCGCCATTGATACCTGACGCACGATCGGAGCACAGGAACACGAAAGCGTCCGCCACCTCCGTCATCGTCATGTAGCGGCCGATCGCCGTCATCTCACCCAGCCGCTCCACGGCGTCGGCCGGCGGCGATGTCTCGCGGCGGAGCGCGGGCTGGAACGCACGATCCACTCCGGCTTTCTGCGTCCGGCAGATCCCCGGCGACACGACGTTGACGCGTACACCGCGCGGCGCGGCCTCCAGCGCCAGCGTCTTGGTCATGTTGACGATCCCGCCTTTCCCCGCCGCCTGAAGCGCGAAGCCGTAGATCGGGTTGAATGCCGCATCCGCGGACATGTTGACGATCGCGCCGCTGCCCTGCGCATACATGATGCGCAGCGCCTCCTGACAGCAGAAGAAACTGCCGCGCAGATTGACGTTCATCACCTGATCCCAGAGTTCCTCGGTGACATCGAGCGTCTCACCGCGCCAAGAATAACCGCCGATATGCGCGGAGGCATCCAGTCGGCCGAATTCATCGAACGTCCGGCGGAAGGCATTGCGGATATGATCGACATTGCCGAGATCGACATGAAGCGCGATCGCCTTGACGCCCAGCGCCTCCAGTTCGTGCGCGGTCGCAGCGTTATTCTCGTCATGCAGATCGAGGCAGGCGATGGCGCGTGCGCCTTCCCTTGCAGCAATCAAAGCCGTCTCGCGGCCGATTCCGCTCGCCGTGCCCGTCACCAGCACGACCTTGTCCGCCATCAGCATCCCTGCGCTCCTCTTCGTTCTTGATCCGCTTGCTCAGACCCGGCCGCTCACCGGAAGCGAGGCGCCGGTGATCCCGCTGGCCTCGTCGGAAATGAGAAAGGCGATCGCATTGGCAAGTTCCGCCGTCGTCACCCACTTGCCGAAATCCGCCTTGGGCATATCGGCGCGGTTGGCGGGCGTGTCGATGATGCTCGGGAGTACTGCATTCACCCGGATAGCCCGATCGCGCAGTTCCGCGGCTAAGGCCTCCGTCAGTCGCGCGACCCCGGCTTTCGATGCCGCATAGGCGCCCATGCCGGCCTCGGCCCGCGCGGCCGCGCCGGCGCCGACATTGACGATCGTCCCGCCTTCGGACAGCAGGCCGAGCGCCGCCTTGCTGGCGTTGAGCGCGGTGCGGACGTTCAGATTGTACAGCCGGTCCCACGTCTCTGCACTGCCGTCGGCAATCGTTTCCCAGACAAAGCCGCCGGCGACATTCACCAGCGCCCGGATACCGGCATATTTCGCGGCGACGGCCGTAATGGCCGTCCTCGCAGCGTCTGCGTCGGTTAAATCCACCCCGCCCAATGCGAAGTCGGCCTCATCCGGTTGGTGCGACTCATCGGCAAAGTCGATCGCGACAACGCTCAAGCCGTCACGCTTAAGGCGGCGGACGACTTCACTGCCCAGCGCGCCGGCCGCGCCCGTCACGATCACTGGTTTATCGATCGACATACCACCTCCGCTCGTCTTCCAGTCAACGCTCGGGCGACAGGCCCGGTCTATTCCGCCAGCGCCGTCTCCGCCGCGATGACGCCGAATGCAAAGGCCTCGCCCAGGTTGGCACCTGGCGAGGGATAAAGCACGCCGATCGCGCCGCCCAGTTCGCCGGCACCGAACAGGCCCGGAATGGGTTCGCGGAAAGAATTGAGGATGCGCGCCTTCTCGTCGCGGCGCGGGCCGCCATTGGTCGTCGCTCCACCCGGATAGACGGGCACGCAATAATAGGGCGGCTGGTCGATCGGGATCAGCGAACTGGTCGGCCGCCCATGCTCATCCTCGTCGGAGGCGCAGGCGGCGTTATAAGCGGCGATCGTCGCGGCGGCTGCCTCAGGATCGAGGCAGCCCGCGGCACGCGCGGCTTCCTCGATCGTGGCAGCCTCCTTGATCCATCCCATGTCGATCTCGGCGCGGTTGTCCTTGCTCCATGCATAGTGGCCGTAGGAGCCGCCGGACAGCGGACGCGCGTTCAGCCGGCGGCTGTCGAAGATCCAGTAGGCCGGGATGCGCGGATGCTCGAGCAAGTCAGCATCATAATGGAGCAGCTCGTAATAGAAATTCGGCTTCGACACCGCCTGCAGATATTCGTTGGCGAAACGCCGGCCATATTTGTCGACGATCGCATAGCCTGGCGGATTGACCGAGATGTTGAAGCTGATCTCGCGCCCGTCCGGATGGGTGAAATGACCAACGGCGCGGCCGATCATCTGATTCATATGCCACAGCTCGGCGCCGACAGCCTGCGCCATTCGGATGCCGTCGCCGGTATTGGCGGGCGAGCCGTAGAAATAGATCGGATAGGCTTTGAGATGATTGAGGATCATGTCCTGATCCTGCTCGAACCCGCCGCAAGCAAGGATGACCCCGTGCTTCGACCGGAATGTGACGGCCTGATCGCCTGCGCGGCAAGTGAGCCCGACGATCCGGCCGTCCTCCTGGATGAGCCGCTCGGCACGGTGCGCGAACCAGGTGCTGATATTCGGCTCCGCCTCGACGGCCTCAACGAGCTGATCGTGCAGCGTCTGGCCGTTGCCGAACGGCACCGGCCCCTTGAAGGCGAGTTCGCCGGGCGCCGGCAGCGTATAATCCACGCTCGCCGGGTCCACGCCGCGCGGCATCGGGGCATAGACGGCGATGGATTCAAAGCCGGGCAGCTTGGGATACCAGCCGCCCGCCGCATGCATGCATTCGATCCCGATCGAACGCACCCACTGCTGCACGCTGACGGCACGTTCCGCCCAGGCGCGGCTGACTTCGGTCGGGATCATCCCGCCCGAACAGGCGTCAAGATAAACCACCGCCTGCTCGACATCGGTCGCCCCCATGAACAGGCCGCCGGACATCCGGGTGCTGGAAAAATGCGCGTCGGCGGGCTGCTTGTCGATCAATGCGACCCGGGCGCCCTTTCGGGCGGCGGTGATGGCAGCGGCAGCGCCGGCGGCACCATAGCCGACGACGACAAGATCGATCTCATGAGTCATGCAAAAGGGCTATGCCGCCGGGCCGAAGGTGTAAATCTGCGGCGGGACTTCTTCGCTCTTGCGATGATTGTCCTTGCGGAATCCACATTTCGCACCGGCGCCTTCGCCGCGTGAAAATCCGCTCGTGTCAAACTGATCTTTACCAAAATTTTAGCAAACCGGATCACCATCACCGCTCCATTCAACGGACGGAGAATGGCTGTGACGCTGGTTCAGGGCCTCGAAGATGATCTCGTCGGTACACTCGAAGCCGAGGCGGAGCGGTTGCGCGGTGCGATGCGTGAGATCGGCCGGGCGCTGGAAGCGATCAAAACGGCGATCCACACCATCCGCCATGTCGGGCTGCCCCCCGCCGACCGGGCTCTCGAACGCCTGCTCTCCGCACAGCATGACCGGCTGGCGCAAACTGTCCTGGACGCGATCGGCAAAGGCCCGGACGGCAGCAAGGCTATCGAGGACGAGGATTGTCAGGAGCCCCCCGCGCCGCCCGCTTTCCCCTTCCGGATGGACCCGGAGCAACGCACGGCGCGGATCGGCCGCCGTCGCATCCCCCTGACCGAAAGCGAATATAAGGTTCTCGAGCTGCTCTGGGAGCAGATGCCGGCGCCGGTGCGGCGCCAGACGCTGGTCGAACGCCTTTATGGCGATCGCGACGATGTCAGCGAAGCGGTGATCGACATGTTCATCTTCAAGATCCGCTCCAAGCTGCGTGCCGCCGGTTGCGCTGACGCGGCAATCAAGGCGATCCGCGGCAAGGGCTGGGTGTTCGATCTCGGCCCCGATCATGACAGCGGTCCCGCCGACGACTGATCGGCCGCGCCGGTTTCTCCTTCCCGATTGACCGACTCCCCGCCACGCGGCACTCTCGCCGCCGGTGGCGCCGGACTGTCGCGTCTTGCCAGCATCCACCTTTTTCTTCAACGGGGGAAAGGAACGGAAGGATGATCTATCTGCTCGCCGCCGCGATCGGCGTCGTCGCCGGCTTGCGCGCGATGACGGCGCCCGCCGCCTTGAGCTGGGGCGCCTGGCTCGGCTGCGTCTCGCTCGCCGGCACGCCCTTCGCCTTTCTGGGTTCGATCTGGGCGGTGGGCCTCCTCAGTCTGCTCGCCGTGGGCGAGCTGATTAGCGACCAATTGCCCTCCACGCCCAGCCGCAAGGTGCCGGTTCAGCTCGGCACGCGTCTGCTCGTGGGCGGCGCGAGCGGCGCGGCGATCGGGGCGACGGCGGACATGCTGGTCCCCGGCCTGATCGCGGGCGTCGTCGGCGCCGTGATCGGCACCTATGCCGGCGCGGCGGCGCGCGGCACCCTTGCCCGCCGCTTCGGGCGCGACCTGCCGGCAGCCCTGATCGAGGACGCGGTCGCGATCGGAGGTGCGGCCCTGATCGTCCTCGCGCTCGCCCGGCATTTGTGACCGCGCGGCGCTTCGACGCGATCGTCATCGGCGCCGGCCAGGCCGGCCCGTCGCTGGCCGGGCGGCTGACCGATGCGGGGATGGAGGTGGCGCTGGCCGAGCGCCACCTGATCGGCGGCACCTGCGTCAATACCGGCTGCATGCCGACCAAGGCGCTGGTCGCCAGCGCCTATGCCGCTCATCTCGCGCGGCGCGGCGCCGATTACGGCCTGATCGTGCCGGAGGTCGGCGTCGATTATGCCAGGGTCCATGCCCGCGCGCGCCAGGTGACGCTGAACGCCCGCGCCAATAACGAGAAATGGCTGGCCGGCATGGACCGGCTCACCCTCTATCGCGAACATGCGCGCTTCGAGGCGCCGGACACGATCCGCGTCGGCGACGCGCTGATCACCGCGCCGAAAATCTTCCTCAATGTCGGCGGCCGCGCCAATGTGCCGGACTTTCCCGGCGTCGGCGACGTGCCCTTCCTCAACAACAGTTCGATCCTCGACCTGGAGGAATTGCCGCGCCACCTGATCGTCGTCGGCGGTTCCTATATCGGGCTGGAATTCGGCCAGATCTTCCGCCGCCTGGGCGCCGAGGTCACCATCGTCGAGAAAGGCGAACGGCTGATCGGTCGTGAGGACCCGGAGATTTCCGATGCGATCCGCGCCGCGCTGGAGGATGAGGGCATCGATGTCCGCACCCATGCCGAGTGCATTCGTCTCGTGCCGCATCTCGACGGTCCGGCAGTCGCGCTGGATTGCCATGAAGGGCCGCCGGAAGTGGTCGGCAGCCACATCCTGCTCGCGGTGGGCCGCCGTCCAAATACCGACGATCTCGGCCTCGACGCGGCCGGGGTCGCGACCGACGCGCGCGGCTACATCATCGTCGACGACAAGCTCGAAACCAATGTTCCCGGCATCTGGGCGATCGGCGATTGCAACGGGCGCGGCGCCTTCACCCACACCTCCTACAACGATTTCGAGATCGTCGCCGCCAATTTGCTCGATGGCGAGGATCGTGGGCTGCACCAGCGGCTATCGGCTTATGCCCTCTACACCGATCCGCCGCTCGGCCGGGTCGGCATGAGCGAGGCCGAGGCGCGCAGGACCGAACGACCGCTGCTCGTCTCCACCCGCCCGATGACCAAAGTGGGCCGCGCCATCGAGAAGGGCGAGACCAAGGGCCTGATGAAGCTCGTCGCCGATGCCGAGACCCGCCGCATCCTGGGCGCCGCCATCCTCGGCACCGGCGGGGACGAGGCGATCCACGGCGTGCTGGACATGATGAATGCCGATGCGACCTTCGACGACCTGCGCTGGGCCGTGCCGATCCATCCGACGGTCTCGGAGTTGCTCCCCACCCTGATCCTCGGCCTCGCACCGGCGCGATGAGGCGCTTGCGTCGCCCTCCGCTCACTGCCTAGACTGGATCTGCGATGCTGGGGCGGAAAGGAGAGTGACGGGATGATCTCCAAACCGCCCGTTATTCCGGGGGGAGGTAAGCCATCCGCTCCTCCAGGACCGGACACGTTCCCGGTGCCCGGCGGCGATGCCCCACCGATCGAGGACGCCGCCTTCGCGGAAGCCCATCGCCAACTCCTCGCCGATCGTTCGATCCAGTTCGAGATGCAGCAGGTCGAACCGCCTCAGATGCCGGACTGGATGGGCAGCCTGGGTCGTTTCATACAGGCGATCTGGCCAGTGGTGCAGGTGCTGTTCTGGGCCGCGCTGGCGGTGCTGGCATTGTTCCTTCTCTATGTGCTGGCAATGCGCCTCTCCGGACGCGAATGGCGCTGGCAGCGCAAGGAGATCCCGGCAGAGGATAGTTGGCGGCCCGACGAGGTGCCGGCGCGGCAATTGCTGAGCGAGGCCGACGCGCTCGCCGCGCGCGGGCTGTTCTCGGAGGCCGTCCGCCTGCTCCTGTTCCGCAGCATCGAGGATATCGACTCGCGGCGGCCCGATCTGGTCCGTCCGTCACTGACGAGCCGCGATATCGCCGGGCTGGACGCAATCCCCGAGCGACCGCGCGGCGCTTTCGCCCGGATCGCCCGGGCGGTGGAACGCAGCCTGTTCGCGCGGCACCTGCTGGCCGAGGCCGACTGGCGCGAGGCGCGCGCGGCCTATGAGGACTTCGCCTTCGCCGAGGGATGGCGCAGATGAGTGCGGCCAATCCGTTCAATCCCCGGCTCGTCTTCGCCCTGGTCGCGATCGGCGTGGTCGGCTTCGCGCTGCTGGTGCTGCTGCTCGCCTTTGGCGGCAATATGGGTACGCAGCGCGACGGGCGCGCCCATGCGCAATCGGTGGCGGCAACAGGGTACAAAGGGCTGGTCGATCTGGTCTCCGGCTTCCGCGAGACGCATATGGTCCGCGATCTCGACGACACCTATGAACATCTACTCGTGGTGGCGATCGAGCCGCAGACCAGCCCCGCCGAGATCACGGCCCTGCTCGCCCGCCGGGGAGGCCGCGCAACGCTTTTCATCCTCCCCAAATGGCTGACCCTGCCCGACAATCGCCGGCGCGGCTGGGTAAGCGCCATCGGACCTGGAATTCCCGTGCCGGCCCTGTCCGCATTGGGGGAGGGGCTGACGGTAGGACCCGCCGGGGGAACGGCGCCGCGCACTGTGCGCGGCGATTCCTTCCTCCATTCGCTGACCGTCCCGGTCCCGGCCGCACCGCAGGTCATCCGGGGAGACGGCCTCACGCCGCTGGTGCCCCTGGGCGGCGGCGCACTCGTCGCGCGCCTCGCCAGCGGCCCGCATTATGTCGTCGCTGATCCCGACATGCTCAACAATCAGGGTCTGCGCGATCCTGCCACGGCGCGCGCGGCGCTCGCCCTGATCGATCAGCTCAACCCGACCGGCGAGACGGCCGTCGATTTCGATCTCACCGTCAATGGTCTGGGCGAGAACCAGAATTCGAACCTGCTGCGCCTCGCGCTCGAGCCGCCCTTTCTGGCGATGACACTGGCGCTGCTCGCCGCCGCCCTGCTGGCCGGCTTGCACGGCGCCTTCCGCTTCGGCGCGGCGCGCCCCGAGGAGCGCGCGATCCCGCTCGGCAAGACGGCGCTGGTGGAGAACAGCGCCGCCCTCATACGCCTCGCCGGGCGCGAGGCGCGGCTGGGCGCGGCCTATGCCGATGTCGTGCGCCAGGAAGCCGCGCGCGCCGCGAGCGCGCCGGCCTGGCTGCAGGGCGAGGCGCTGGACGCCTATCTCGATCGTCTCGACAGGTCGGGCGGCCCCGCCTTCAGCGCGCTGGCCGCGCGCCTGACTCAAGCCCGCGACCGCCAGAGCCTGATGGCGGCGGCACGCGACCTCTATCACTGGAAGAAGGACGTGATCGCGTGAATGTAAGCGAAGTGAAGAGCCTGGCGGACGAAATCCGCGCAGAAGTGGGCCGGGCGATCGTCGGCCAGGACGACGCGGTCGAGCTGATGCTGATCGCGCTCTTCTCTTCCGGCCACATATTGCTGGAAGGCCCGCCGGGAACTGCCAAGACTTTCCTCGCCCAGTGTTTCGCCCGCGTGCTCGGCCTCGATTTCGGCCGCGTCCAGTTCACGCCGGATTTGATGCCGGGCGATATTCTCGGCTCCAACCTGTTCAACTTCCAGACCAGCCAGTTCACGCTGACGCGCGGCCCGATCTTCTGCGACCTG
>CAYTMM010000021.1:34400-38583 GCA_964438875.1 uncultured Sphingosinicella sp.
CCAAGACGCAGGCGGCGCTGCTTGAGGCGATGCAGGAGCGCGCCGTCACCATCGACGGCGAGACCTACGGACTGGGCGACCGCTTCATGGTCATCGCCACCCAGAATCCGATCGAGCAGCAGGGCGTCTATCCACTGCCCGAAGCGCAGCTCGACCGCTTCCTGTTCAAGCATGTGATGGGCTATCCTTCGGTGGAGGAAGAGCGGAAGATCGTCGCCAATCATGGCGCCCGCTTCGGTGCGCCGCGTCCGGGCGACTGGGGCATTCAGCAGAAGGTGGGCGCCGGACGCCTCAATGAGGCCGCCGCCGCCGTCGCCGCCGTGCCGATGGTCGGCGAGGTGACCGACTATATCGTCGCGCTGGTACGCGCGACCCGCGAAGCGCCCGACCTGGAGGGCGGCGCCTCCCCACGCGCCGCCGCGATGCTGGCCGGCGGCGCCCGCGCCCGCGCCGCGCTCGACGGGCGCGACTATGTGATCCCCGATGACGTCAAGACGCTCGCCCCCGCCGTGCTGCGCCACCGCATCCTCCTCTCCGCCGCCGCCGAGATCGAGGGCCGCCCGGTCGAGGCGATCATCGCCCGCCTGATCGACGAGGTCGGGGCGCCGCGTTGATCTACCCCACCCGCCTCGCCATTTTGCTCGCGGCCGCGATCGCGCCGGTCGCCCTGCTCATCGGCGTTTTCCGGCCGGGTCTGTGGACCGCCGGACTCGTCCTGCTCGTGCTGCTGATCGTCAGCAGCCTGCTCGACTCCCTGCTGGGACCGTCGTCTCGCGATGTGGAAGTTTCCTGCGAGGGGCCGGGCGCGGCCGCAGCCGGCGAGAGCTTCGCGATCGTCGCCCGCCTCCGCTTCCCGCGCGCGGCGCCCCGCGCCGTCGATGCCGCATTGGAAGCCTCCGGGCCGGTCAGCGCCCCGCTCGGCTGGCGAACCGCCACGGACATGAAGGAAAGCGCGGCGGCGATCGTGCTGAAGGCGGAGCGACGCGGCACGGCGACGCTGGACGCCGTCTGGCTGCGCTGGAAAGGCCCGCTCGGGCTGGTCTGGAAACAACGCCGGCTCATCCTCGGCCAGTCCATCCTGATCAGCCCGGACATCCGCCCCGTCCGCGACGAAGCGCCGCGCCTCATCAACCGCGACGCGATGCACGGCATGATCGCGCAGATGCAGGTCGGCGAGGGCGCGGAGTTCGAGGCGCTGGCCGATTACCGTCAGGGCATGGACCGCCGCGCGATCGACTGGAAGATGTCGGCCCGGCACACGCGGCTGATCGCCAAGGAATATCGCACCGAGCGCAACAACAACATCGTCATCGCGATCGATTCCGGCCGGGCGATGTGCGAACCGCTCGAGGACTTGCCGCGCGTCGATCGCGCCGTGTCGGCGGCCTTGCTCACCGCCTATATCGCGCTGAAGGACGGCGACCGGGTCGGCCTGTTCGCCTTCGATTCCCGGCCGCGCGCGTCGAGCCGGCCGATCTCAGGGCCACGCGCCTTCACGACGTTGCAGCGCATCGCGGCGGGGATCGATTATTCGGATCATGAGACCAACTACACGCTCGCCATCGCCACCCTGGCCGGGACGCTCAGCCGCAGGTCGCTGATCGTCATCTTCACCGAGTTCGCCGACACCATCTCGGCCGAGTTGATGCTGGACTCGGTGAGCATGTTGCTGAAGCGCCACCTCGTGCTGTTCGTGGTGCTGCGCGATGCCGAGCTGGAAACGTTCACCGCGTCCGCGCCGGAGGAGACCGACGATATCAGCCGCGCCGTGACCGCCGCTTCGCTGCTGCGCGAGCGCCGGCTCGTGCTGACCCGGCTGCGCCATCTGGGCGCGCATGTGATCGAGACGCCAGCGGCGGAGGCCGGCCCGGCGCTGGTCAACGCCTATCTCGATTTCAAGCGGCGGAGCCTGCTGTGACCGACGCTCCGGACCTCGCCCTTCTCCCCGCCGATTCCCGCCGCTTCCGCGCCGCGCGGGAGCCGGAATGGCGCCGGCTGGAGGACATCCTGGCCCGCGCCGAATCCGGATCGCTGCGCAAGCTCGACGACGAGGACCTGCTGGCGCTGCCGATCCTCTATCGCGGGGCGCTTTCCTCGCTCTCGGTCGCGCGCGAAACCTCGCTCGATCTCGAGCTGATCAACTATCTCGAGGCGCTGTGCGCCCGCGCCTATTTCTTCGTCTACGGCGTGCGCACCCGCGCCGGCAGCCGGATCAAGGACTTCTTCGCGCGCGACTGGCCGGTCGCGGTACAGGGTTTGTGGAAGGAAACACTCGCCTCGTTGCTGCTGATGATCGTCGGCGCGCTCGCCGGCTATATCCTCGTCCAGAGCGATTCCGCCTGGTTCGCCAGTTTCGTGCCCGCCGATCTGGCGAGCGGCCGCGACTTCAGCGCCAGCGCCGAGACCCTGCGCGAGACGCTCTACCACGACGAAGGCGCGGACGGCCTAGGCATTTTCGCGACCATGCTGTTCACCCACAACAGCCAGGTTTCCATGCTGTGCTTCGCCCTGGGTTTCGCGTTCGGCGTGCCGACCGCAATGCTGATCGTCCACAACGGATCGATGCTCGGCGCCTTCATCGCCCTGTTCGAATCGCGCGGGCTGGGCTTCGAGATGGGCGGCTGGCTGATCATTCACGGCACGACCGAATTGTTCGCGATCGTGCTCGCCGGCGCCGCCGGCTTTCGGATCGGCTGGAGCGTCGTCTTTCCGGGCGAGCTGACGCGGCTCGCCGCCGCCGCCCGGGCCGGCCGATCGGCGGCAATCGTGATGGGCGGCGTAATCGTCATGCTGCTCGTCGCCGGCCTGCTCGAAGGGTTCGGGCGGCAGCTCGTGACGGGCGATGTCACACGCTATGCGATCGGCCTTGCGATGCTGACGCTCTGGCTCGGCTATTTCTACGTTCCGCGCGGGGCCCGGCATGGCTGAGTTCGCCGCCATCAATCGCCGTGCGCTGAGCGGCAGGCGGCGCAGCCTGGTGACGCCGGAGGGCGTCGACCTGCACCTCAATCTCGCCGAATTCGGCCAGCGCGCGGGCGCCTTCATCATTGACCTGATCGCGATGCTGGTGGTGCTGGTCGTGGCCAGCACCCTCCTCGGCATCCTGGTCGTCAGCCTGGGAAGGGGGAGCTTGGAGCTGGGCGCCGTCATCTGGCTGCTCGGCTTCTTCCTGCTGCGCAACTTCTACTTCATCCTGTTCGAAATGGGGCCGCGCGCCGCGACCTTCGGCAAGCGGATGCTCGGCCTGCGCGTCGTCGCGCGCGGCGGCGATCGGCTCACCGCCGACCGGGTGATCGCGCGCAACCTGATGCGGGAGATCGAATTCTATCTGCCGCTCTCCTTCCTCGGCTACAATCTCGCGGCGGGCAGCGCCGGCGGCCTCACCGCCCTCGCCGGTCTGCTGTGGACCGGTCTGTTCGTGATCTTCCCCTTCTTCAACAAGGATCGCCTCAGGATCGGCGACCTGCTCGCCGGCACCTGGGTCGTGAACGTGCCCCGGCGCAAGCTCGGCATCGACCGGCTCCAGACCGAGCGCCCGGCGGAAGCCTTCACCTTCACCGACGCCCAGCTCGACGTCTACGGCATCTACGAATTGCAGACGCTGGAGGAGGTCCTGCGCACCGACCATGCCGACACGATCGCGACGGTGGCCGCGACGATCCGCTACAAGATCAGCGCCACCCTGCTCGGCAGCGACCGCGATTTCCTGATCGCCTATTACGACGCCGTCCGCGCCCGGATGGAGCGCAACCTCCTCTTCGGCAAACGACGCGAGGACAAATTCGACCGGACGGAATTACGGCTCAAGAAGCCGGACTGACACTCAGCGCGTCATGCTGAACTTGTTTCAGCATCCATGAACACCCCGCCTGCGACAATCTTCTCCCTCGGTGTTCATGGGCCCTGAAACGCGTTCAGGGTGACTATGGAACGGGACGACAGGACGATCAGTCCCCGGTAATCCGCGGCTTGCCCACGTCGCCCTTGCCGACCGTGTTGCCGGCCATTTCCAGCATCCGGTCCAGGCTCTGCTTGGCCTTCACGCGCAGATCTTCCTCAATCTCGATGCGTGGCTCCAGATCGCGCAGCGCCACGTAGAGCTTCTCCATCGTGTTGAGCGCCATATAGGGGCACATATTGCAGTTGCAGTTGCCGTCCGCGCCGGGCGCGCCGATGAAGGTCT
>CAYTMM010000022.1:0-37918 GCA_964438875.1 uncultured Sphingosinicella sp.
CATCGTCACCCACAATGCGGTGACGATGAGCCGGATGCATCGCCTGTTCGGCGTGACGATGGTGGAGAAGGGCGTCAGCCGTCTGGTGAGCGTCGATCTTGGCGGGGCAGAGCGGCTGCTGGCGGCGGAATAGCCGCCGCCACATCTCAATCTCGGACGAAATGCGCCCAAGCGACGACCGGTCGAATTATCTGCGCGAATCTATATTGCAATTAATTCGCATTAGTGAGAAGACACTCGCGAACGGTTCGATCGCGTATCTCCGGGCCGCTCGAAAAAGATGGACGACTCTCCCCATTTGCTCGTCCGTCCGCGCCGGCGTGGCAGCAGCCGCCACGCCGGCGCCTTTCGTTTCAAGGCCGGCGCCAGACAAACGCCCGCGCGTCCCTTTCGTGATGACGATCAGACGCCATCCATATAGGCGTCGCAGGCCGCCGGATTGCCGCCGCGGAAGCCGCGCATCAGCGCTTCCTGCCGCTGCGCCGATGTGCCGTGGGTGAAGCTTTCCGGCACCACCGTGCCCTGCGCGGCGCGCTGGAGCGTGTCGTCGCCGATCGCGGCGGCGGCGCGCATGCCCTCCTCCAGATCGCCTTCTTCCATGATGCCCTGCTCGCGCGAGGCCCAGACGCCGGCATAGCAATCGGCCTGCAATTCCATCCGCACCTGCAAGGCATTGCCCCGTGTCTCGCCCACCGCGCGCTGGGCGCCGCGGATGCGATCGGTAACGCCGGTGATCGTCTGGACATGATGGCCGACCTCGTGGGCGATCACATAGGCCTGGGCGAAATCGCCCGGCGCCTGGAAGCGCTGCGCCAGTTCGCGGAAGAATTGCGTGTCGAGATAGATGCGCTGATCGGCCGGGCAATAGAATGGCCCCATCGCCGAATCGGCCGCCCCGCAACCGGAGCTGCCGCGCCGATCATAGAAAACCATACGCGGCGGCGCGTAGCGCGACCCGTTCGCGGTGAAGATCGCGTCCCATTGCTCCTCGGTCGAGGCCAGAACCTGACACGAGAAGCGCGTCACCTCGTCCGACTGGCAGACCTCGCCGGCCGGTTGCCCGCCTTGCCGTGCCTCCTGCGGCGCCACCGCCCGTTGCCCGCCACCACCGCCGAGCATGTCGCCAAGGCCGCCGCCAAAGGCGAGAAACACAAGGCCGAGCACGATGACGCCGCCAATGCCGAACTTGCTGGCGACCAGACCGAACAACATGTTCGCGCCTGCGCCGCCAAGGCCGCCGCCTCCGCCGCCGGAACGCCCGCCAAAGCGCTGGCCACGCTGGCTTTCCACATTGTCGCTGGTCCTGCGGTCCCCGAAACGCATCCGACACACTCCTCCACTACCGGCCGTACAATGCGCCCGCCCCTGTCCGGTTGCAACGACGCGCTTGCATATTGCGCCGCAGCAAAGGAGAAGTCTCGATATGGCCGACGCCCAGCCTCGCCGCCGCGCGCGCACGCCCGAACGGATGCCGCTTCCCGACCGCGTCGCGCTCGTCCTGCAGGGCGGCGGCGCGCTCGGCGCCTATCAGGCCGGTGTCTATGAAGGGCTGGCCGAACGCGCGATTGAGATCGACTGGATCGCGGGCATCTCGATCGGCGCGGTCAACGCGGCGATCCTCGCCGGCAATCCGCCCGGTCGGCGAGTCGCAAGGCTGCGCAGCTTCTGGGAGCAGGTGACGGCGGCCTTGCCCGTCCTGCCCCTCTCCGGCGGGGACGAATGGCGCGAATGGGTGCATCTGATGTCCGCCGGTTATGTCGCCGCGCAGGGCGTGCCGGGCTTCTTCACGCCGCGCCTGCTCAGCCCGATGCTGGCCCCGGCACGGGACGTGGGCGCACTCAGCTTTTACGATAGCAACCCGCTCGCCGAGACGCTCGACGCCCATGTCGACTGGGAGCTGTTGAATGACGGCCCGGTTCGCGTTTCGGTCGGTGCCGTCAATGTCGAGACCGGCAATTTCCGCTATTTCGATACGAAGACAGAGCGGCTCGACGCCCGCCATATCATGGCCTCCGGTGCGCTGCCGCCCGGACTGCCGCCGGTCGAGATCGACAGTTGCTGGTGGTGGGACGGCGGCATCGTCTCCAACACGCCGCTCGCGCATGTTCTGGACAACCAGAAGGAGGACATGCTGGTCTTCCAGGTCGATCTCTTTCCCGCGCGCGGCGAGATGCCCGCGACGATCATGGACGTCTATGCGCGCGAGAAGGACATCCGCTATTCGAGCCGCACCCGCCAGGTGACGGACCAGCTGCTACGCCTGCGCAAAGAGCGTGAGGCGATCCGCAGCCTGCTCGCCAAGCTGCCGCCGGAGCTGGCCGACGATCCTGACGCAAAGCGCCTCGCCAGCATGGCCGCGGAACATGCGGTTAGCGTCGTCCACCTCATCTACCGCAAGCAGGGCTGGCAGGGCGGCGCGGCGGATTTCGAATTTTCGCGCGCGACGATGGAGCATCATTGGGCCGAGGGCGTTTCCGCCATCGCCGAGACGATGCGCCACGACGCCGTGCTCGCCCGCAACATCGCTGACGGCCGCACCGCCGCCTTCGACCTCGCTACGTAGAAAGGACCCTCCGCCATGTTCCTCAAGGGCAAGACCGCGCTCGTCACCGGCTCCACCTCTGGCATCGGCCTCGCCATCGCCAAGGCGCTGGCGGCAGAGGGCGCGGACATCGTCATCAACGGCTTCGGCGATCCGGACGCGATCGAAAAGGAACGCGCCGGCATCGCCGAAACCTATGGCGTCACCGCCCGCTATAACGGCGCCGATCTCACCAAGGCCGAGGCGATCGAAGCGATGATGGCCGAAATCGGCGCGGTCGATATCCTGGTCAACAATGCCGGTATGCAGCATGTCGCGCCGGTCGACGAATTCCCGGTCGACAAATGGAACCTCATCCTCGCGCTCAACCTGTCGGCCGCCTTCCACACCACCCGGCTCGCCGTACCGGGGATGAAGGCGCGCGGATGGGGCCGGATCATCAACACCGCGTCGGCGCACAGCCTGGTCGCCAGCCCGAACAAGTCCGCCTATGTCGCCGCCAAGCACGGCATTGCCGGCCTCACCAAGACGGTGGCGCTGGAGGTCGCGCAGGCCGGGGTCACGGTCAATTGCATCAGCCCCGGCTATGTCTGGACACCCTTGGTTGAGAACCAGATTCCCGACACGATGAAGACGCGCGGCCTCACCCGCGATCAGGTGATCAACGACGTCCTGCTCGCCGCCCAGCCGACCAAGCAGTTCGTCCAGCCTGATCAGGTTGCCGCCTTGGCCGTCTTCCTGTGCCGCGACGAAGCGGCGCAGATCACCGGCACCAATCTCAGCATGGACGGCGGCTGGACGGCGGCCTGAGGCGGGGCGCGCGCGCTTTACTCAGCGCCACGCGCCCCGCGCCAAAGGCAGGGAGCGGACATGTGCCACACGCTCCAGCGCTACGCGCACCGCCGGGCGATCGCGCAAATCCCGCGCGCGGACCACAAGCCCGTTGGTCGTGGCCCCATCGGCATCCAGCTCGTAATGCTGCAAGGCGATCGCCGCTGTCCCGGGATCGTCGCTTTCCAGAAACCTGACCAACCGGGCTTCGGCCGCATCGAGATCGTTCAGGCACATTTGGGAATGAATGAGCGCCATGGGATTGGCGTCATCGGCGGCGAGCAGCTGCGTCATGGTGTCCGCCGCTTCCTCACTGCGCCCTTGCGCCGCCAGCGCGCACACCACGGCACGCCAGATCAGCATCCGGCCATAATCGTTGGCGAAATGACCGGACGCCTGTTCAAGCTCCCGCGCATAAGTCAGCGCCTCTTCATGCAATCCCGCTGCGTTCAGGTTTGAAGCATGATTGATGTGTGGACCGATCAGATGCGTGCTGACTTCGATGGGGATTTCAGCCAGCCTCCGGCTCAGTTCGATTGCCTCCGTCTCGCGCCCAAGCGACGCGAGGGCATAGACGGCCTGGTTGACGAGCCACATGCCGTCGCGATCCGCCGCAACCGTCTCTGCGACGTTCGCGGTATAGGGTTCGAGCAGCACCCATGCCTCCGCGTTGCGGTTCACCAACGCCAGGAATTGCGCGCGATCGAGCAGGCGGCGGTAATGAGGTACGTCGCGCACGATCGCGCCGGCAGTCGTCCGATCATATTCGTCAATCGCGGCTTGCAACCGGGCGACCGGATCGGCATCGCCGTCGAGCAATCCGTCATAGCGCCTGAGTGTGATCAGCGGCAGAATCGTGTCCGGCGCGGTCACGCCGCCCGCGACATTGGCGGCAGCCGTGCGATCCCCCTGCCGCAGATGGTCATCCAGCAGGATCTTACGCAAAGCATCCGCACCTTCGATATCGCCGCCGCCCGGCCAGCCGATGCGGAACAGCGCCTCGGCAAAGCGCACGCGCAAGGCCGTCTCGTTTCTTTCACGTAAAACCTGCAACACCATCCAGGGATTTACATCTCCGAGGTCCGCGCGGAGCTCAGCCCAGCCCGCCCCACGGACGACGCGGCTCGCTTGTTCCACCGCCGCGACGGCGCGGGGATAATCATTCGTCACGAGCGCCGCCCACCAGGCGTTATAGTAGAAGACGGTATCATTCGGGCGCCAGGCCATCACCCTGTCGATTGCCGGCCCGATCTCTTCGTTTCTTTCAAGCGACAGTAACGCGATGACCCTCAAGGCATCGACCGCGAGCATAAGATCGGGATTGTCATATGCTGCCTCAAGCACATCGAAATGACCGAGCATTTCCTCGGCATAATCCCCATCCCGATACAAGCGGCTCTCATCGCCTTCCATGAGAGCGCGCAATGCCGCAGTGATCCGTGCCTGATCGTGGGTATTATTCTGCTGCACCACATCGGCGCGGGCAGGATCGGCCATGACAATCACCGCGCCCAGGAGCGCCATCACCATCATACCGGCAAGTATCAGGCCACGATTCATCTTCGTCCCCCGCTGATTTCTTCTTCGGTTTATCGCGGGATCGGGCATTGGCAAACTGCCAATCCCGTTTTCACTTGATACGGGCTTCAGCCGCCTTTTCTGTCGCCATTCCCGATGTGACCGCTAGAATGAGGTATGACTCGCCTGGTTTCCCTCTCTCTTGCCGCTGCCGCTTTCCTCGCCGTTCCCGTGCTCGCCCAGCCGACCACCGCGCCGGAGCCGGGGCCGGGGCAGAGCTGGCGCACGATCGCCAGCTCCGACGACCGCCGCCGGCTGCGCGACTGGCGTGAAGCGTGGGTGGAAGGGCTCGCCGGGGCCCGGGCCAGCGGCCATGACGCCGAGATCGCGGCGGAAGGCGCATTGCTCGATCCCGATGCCGCGCTGGCCGATCCCGCGCCGCCGCCGGGCGACTATGCCTGCCGGACGATCAAGCTGGGCAGCCAGTCCGGCACGCTGGCCTATGTTGCCTATCCGCCTTTCCGCTGCCGCCTCCGCGCCGAAGGACAGGGCCTGGTCTTCGCCAAACTGACCGGATCGCAGCGCCCGATCGGGCGGCTCTATGCCGATCACGACCGCCGCATGGTCTTTCTCGGCACGATGCAATTGGGCGACGAGCGGCGGGCCTATCAATATGGCATTGATGCCGATCGCGACATGATCGGTCTGGTCGAGCGGATCGGCGAGCGGCGCTGGCGCCTCGTCATCCCCTCGCCCCGCTTCGAATCATTGACCGACGTGATCGAGTTGATCCCCGCCGGACGCCAATAAGGAAGGACGAAGATGAGACGCCAAAGCCTCGCCGCCATGCTATGCGCCTGTGTCATGGCCACCGCCCTTCCCGCCCACGCCCAGGATCTCGGCGCCGCGATCCGGCAGGACATGCCGGACCTGCTCGAACTGTATCGCGACCTGCACGCCAATCCCGAGCTGTCGATGCAGGAGACGCGCAGCGCCGGACTGATGGCCGATGCGGTGCGGTCGCTCGGCTTCACCGTCACCACCGGGGTCGGCGTCACCGGCGTCGTCGCGGTGCTGGAGAACGGCCCCGGCCCGGTGCTGATGATCCGCGCCGACATGGACGGCCTGCCGGTCGAGGAACAGACCGGCCTGCCTTATGCCAGCCGGGCGCGGGGCACGACGCGCGAGGGGCTGGACACCGCTTTGATGCACGCCTGCGGCCACGACACGCACATGGCCGCCTGGGTCGGCACGGCGCGGCGGCTGGCGGCGATGCGCGATCAATGGTCCGGCACGCTCGTCATGATCGCCCAGCCGGGCGAGGAGACCAGCCAGGGCGCGATCGCGATGCTGGAGGACGGCCTGTTCACGCGCTTTCCACGCCCGAGCCACGCCATCGCCTTCCACGATTCGGCGACGCTGCCGGCCGGCGTGATCGGCTATTCGGACGGGCCGGCACTGGCCAATGTCGATTCGGTGGACATGGTTGTGCGCGGTGTAGGCGGGCACGGCGCCGCGCCGCACACGACGCGCGATCCGGTCGTGCTCGCCGCCCGCATCGTCACCTCGCTCCAGACGCTGGTCAGCCGCGAACTCGACCCGCTCGACAGCGCGGTCATCACCGTCGGCTCCTTCCAGGCGGGCACCAAGCACAACATCATCTCCGACGAGGCGCGCCTGCTCATCACAGTGCGCAGCTACACGCCGGAGATCCGCCGCCTGCTGCTCGACGGCATCGCCCGGATCGCGCGGGGCGAGGCGATCGCCGCCGGGGTACCGGACGATCGCATGCCGATCGTCACGGTGCGCGAGGCCGAGGCAACCCCGGCGACGGTCAACACCGACGATTTCACGACCAGCGTCACCACCCGCTTCCGCGAGCATTTCGGCAACGAGAGGGTACGCCCGATCCGCCCGGTCATGGCCGGCGAGGATTTCGGCCGCTACCGGCTTGCCAATCCCGGCATGGAAAGCCTGATCTTCTGGGTCGGCGGCGTAACGCAGGCCAATTGGGACGCGGCGGCCGGCGACATGTCGCAGCTTCCCTCGCTCCACAGCCCCTTCTGGGCGCCGGAGCCGGAGCCGACCATCTCGACGGCCGTCGAGGCGATGACGGTGGCCGCGCTCGGGGTGTTCGACCGGCGCTGAGCCGCGCCTCCCCTTGCGCCCGCCCGCGCGCATGACGATGTGAGCGGGCGAGGCGCATGAGATGAGCAAGCCTATCCGCAAGGTCCGCAGCGGCCATGACGAGGTGATCCTCGTCTGCCGCAAATGTTCGCGCAAGATCGACGGCGGCTTCGGGCCGGACGGCGGTGAACGGATCGACAAGGCGGTCAGGAAGGCGCTGAAGACCGGCAAGGGCCGCAAGGCGCGCATCCTCTTCGCCCGCGTCGGCTGTTTCGACATCTGCCCGAAGAACGCGGTGGCCGTCCTCAAGGGCAGCGCGCCCAACGCCTATCACGTCATCCCGCGCAGCGCGCCGGTCGAGGAGATTGTCGCGGAACTGGGGTTGGGCGAGGACGCGGACTGACGCCGCCCCCCACCCGGAACCGGGCCGCCTCGTCCCGATTTATGCAGAATGCAAAGTTTACTAAGTTGTCAGGGTGAGGGGTGTTTCGGCGCGCGCGCGGAGCGATCGGGCTGCGCATTTCAAAGAGCCGTGAGCCGAAGCCGAGTCCCCGATTCCGAACGAGCGTGACAGAGCATTTCCTACAATGGAAGCGAAGGGCGGAAGGTCCGCAATCGACCCATTGCGGACGTTGGCATCGCAGCGATAAGCTTCCACGATGCAGATAAAACTGGAATGCCCGTTCTGTCATAAGCCGGTGAAGCCTTCGGCCGAGAATTTTCGTTGGGTAAGTATCCAGACCAGCGAAGGATGGTCGGGTGAGGCTGATGCGCCTCAACAGGACTTCGGCTGTCACTTTGAGTGTCTCGATCGAAAGCTGGGTGAAAACCTTCCCATTTTGTAATCGACGTCCGCTTTCCACCCACAGCGGCCCTCACGCCGCCTATTCCGCCGAGGCCGCCTCCAGCCGCTCCACCTGCGCCGCGCTCAGCTCCAGCGTCAGGACGGCGAGCAGCTCGTCGAGCTGGGCGATGCTGGTGGCGCTGGCGATGGGGGCGGTGACGCCCGGGCGAGCGGCGAGCCAGGCGAGGGCGATCTGGGCCTGGGTGGCCCCTGTTTCGGCCGAGACCTCGTCCAGCGCGGCGAGCACCGCGCGGCCCTTGTCGTTCAGATAGCGCTTCATGCCGGCGCCGCGCAGGCTTTGTCCGAAATCCGCCTCGCTGCGATATTTGCCGGTGAGGAAGCCGGAGGCGAGGCTGAAATAGGGCAGGACGCCGAGATCGCGTTCGATGCAAAGTTGCTGCACCGCACCTTCGAAATCGCCGCGCGCCATCAGATTATATTCGGGCTGGAGCACGGTGTAAGCCGCCAGCGCCTCGCGCGCGGAGATGTCGAGCGCCTCGGCCAGCCGCGCCGCCGAATAATTGGACGCCCCGATCGCGCGAACCTTGCCGGCCTTCACCAGCCTGTCGAACGCGGCCAGCGTCTCGGCCAGCGGCGTCGCGGCGTCGTCCTTGTGCGCGTAATAGAGATCGACATAGTCGGTGCCGAGCCGGGCCAGCGAGGCGTCGATCGCTTCCTCGATATGCGCCGGAGCGAGGCCCTTGTCGTAGCCGACCTTGGTCGCGATCAGCACGTCGTCGCGCCGGCCGCGCCGCTTCAGCCATTCGCCCAGCAGCGTCTCCGATTCGCCGCCGACATGGCCGGGCACCCAGTTCGAATAAACATCCGCCGTGTCGATCATCGTGCCGCCGGCCGCGACGAAACGGTCGAGTACGTCGAACGCCTCCTCGCCCTTCACGGTATAGCCGAACACATTGCCGCCGAGCACCAGCCGAGGCGTTTCTAAGCCGCTCGCGCCCAGTGTCCTCATGTCCATGTGTCGCGTCCTTCCACCTTCAGTCGCTCCACGATCTCTTTCACGCGCTGGCTCTGATCGCGCGGCACGACGAGCACCGCGCCGCCCGCCGCGATGACCACCAGATCCTTGACCCCGATCGCCGCCACCAGCGGCCCGTCCGAGCGGATCAGGCAGTTTTCCGAATCGAGCGCGATCGTATCGCCGGCCAGCGCATTGCCCGCTTCGTTCTGCGCCATGATGTCGCGCAAGGCCGCGTAGCCGCCGATATCGGACCAGCCGATCGTGACCGGGGCGACCGCGACCTTCTCGGCCTTCTCCATCAGCGCATAATCGATCGAGATGGACGGCGCCCCGACAAAGGCGGCTGCGTCGGGACTGATCCGCGCGCCTTCCGCCCGCTGACCCGTCACGGCGGCCCTCGCGGCGGCGAGAATGTCGGGCGCATGGGCTTCCAGCCCCGCGATCAGCGCATCGGCGCGCATCAGGAAGATGCCGCCGTTCCAGTCATAGCCGCCTTCCGCCAGCCAGGCGGCGGCGGTGGCGGCGTCTGGCTTCTCGACGAAGCGATCGACCGCGAATAGCCCCTCGCCCAGCGGTTCGCCGCGCTTGATATAGCCATAGCCGGTTTCCGGCCGGTCCGGCGTCATGCCGAAGGTGACGATCCAGCCGTCCTGGGCCAGCGGCAGCGCGCGGCGGACGGCGGCGTCGAAGCCCGCATCGTCCGCGACATGCTGGTCGCTCGGCAGCACCAGCAGAACGGCGCCGGGCGCGGCATTCAACGCGGCGAGCGCGATGGCGGGCGCGGTATTGCGCGCCGAAGGCTCCAGAATGAGCGTCGCGCCTTTGCCGACTTCGCCGGCGATCGCATCGGCCTGCGCGGCCGCACCGACGACGAGCGGCGGGCCGTAGAGCACCGCATCGCCGATCCGCCGAGCGGTCAGCGCCAGCATCGTGCCGCCGCCGTTGAGATCCAGCATCTGCTTGGGTCTGGCCTTGCGCGACAGCGGCCAGAGCCGCGTGCCGGCTCCACCGCACAGGATGACGGGCGTGACGCGCGGATCGGACGAACTGGTCATGCCCTATCCTAGCCGGTTCGCGCCGGTTGCCGAAAGCCCGCTCGTCGCAAGCCGCCTTGCGCTTGCGCTGGCACCTCTTATGTCAGCGGTATGAATGGCGCCGCCCGCCTTGCCGCCGAAGACCGGCCCGGCCCGAAAAGGGGCGTTGTCGCGGCATTTCTGCTCCTTGCGGCGTGGCTCTCGGCACTGGTCGGCGAAGCCGGTGCGCCGATCGCAAACCCGATCGGCACGCCGTCGATCGGCGCCTCCACCATTGCCGATTCCGCCCCGGCGCCACGGTTCACCGGGCGCCATGCCACGGACAGCCGGATCACCCGGCCCGATCTTCGCACCGGCGATCCGATCGACGGCGGCGCCGCCGCGCTGCCCCCTGTCTTTGCCGAATTGCCTGTGCCGCCGCGGCTGGATACGCCGCCACTGCCCCTCTCCTCCGATCCGCTCGCCGCACATCATGCGAGCGGCTTTCACGCCCGCGCCCCGCCGCGCGGCTGACGCACAGGCCGGCATCGCCCGGCCTTTTCGCATCATCGGATGAACCGGCCGGACGGGCCGCGCCGACGCGCGCATGCCGGCCGCGCAGGAAAGTGAATTGAAACATGAAGACCGCAAATATCGCGAATGCGCGCGTGCTGGAGCCGCGCGCCGAGACCCGTGACGACGACAACCAGGCCCGGATGGACCGGATGGAGACGCTGCTGCGCCGCCATCCGCAGATCAGCGACGCGGAAACGGAGGAACTGATCCATTTCCTCACCAAGGGCAGCCAGCTGGAAGTGGGCATGGTGACCGGCCGCGACGGCCTCGCCCCACGCCTCGCCGCGTTCCGCCGGCTTCACGCCGCCCGGTTCCGGCCGAGCATCGCGGCGCAGCTCTTATTCGCTGTCGCCGTGGTGGTGCCCGTGCTTCTGCTCGCCTGGTACATGGCGGGCTGAGCGGGGCGGGGGCGGTGCCCTCCCCCTATTGAGCTCCGCCCCCGTCCTTGCCCCATCTTTACCGATAATTTGTCAATTTCTCCGACACTCTGCGGGTGTCGGGACGCCTTACACTCAGGGCTCAGCCGTGATCCGGCTGTTCAAGCATTATATCCCCTATGCGGTGCTGCTGCTGGGAGCGATCGACTTCGCCCTGCTCGTCGCGGCCGCGGAGATCGGCTGGACGTTCCGCCTGTGGCAGCTCTCCGGAGAATTCGAGCCCGGCGGCGACCGGCTGCCAAACCTGCTCGCCTTCGCCGCCGCCATGCAGATCGCGATGGTCGCGGTCGGCGTCTACGGCAACGAGGCGCTGCGCTCGCTGCGCTTCGCCATCGCGCGCCTCGTGGTCGCCGCGATGCTGGCCTTGCTGTTCCTGGCGTTGGTCTTCTTCATCGTACCGCCGGTCAGCTTCTGGCGCTCCAGCCTGCTCTACGCGATGTGGCTGGCTCTGGTCGGCATGATCGGCGTGCGCTTCGCGCTTAGCGACGTGCTTGGCGGCGAACGGTTCAAGCGACGGCTGCTCGTGCTCGGCGCCGGCGCACGCGCGGCGCGGATCGAGGCGCTGGCCGCCCGGCCCGACGCGGGCTTCACCGTCGTCGGCTTCATCGCGATGAACGACGGCCCGGTTGCGGTCGCCCATGCGGTCAACCGCGCCGACATCGCCAGCCTGCCCGATCACCTGCTCACATTGAACGCCGGCGAGGTCGTGCTGGCGCTGGAGGAGCGGCGCAACGCGCTGCCGCTGGGCGATCTGCTGCGGGTCAAGACGACCGGCGTCCATGTCCAGGACTTTTCCAGCTTTCTGGAGCGCGAGACGGGCCGCGTCGATCTCGACAGCCTCAACCCCTCCTGGTTGATCTTCTCAGATGGCTTTTCCGCAGGGCGGCGCCTGTCGAGCTGGGGCAAGAGGCTGTTCGACGTAATGGTCAGCCTCGCCTTGCTGATCCTCGCCGCGCCGCTCATCCTCCTGACCGCGATCGCGGTGAAGCTGGAGAGCAAGGGCCCCGCCTTCTACCGCCAGCGCCGCGTCGGCCTCTATGGCGAGACGTTCGAGGTCATCAAGTTGCGTTCGATGCGGACCGACGCCGAAGTCGGCGGCAAGGCCGTGTGGGCGCAGAAGGACGATCCACGCGTCACTCGGGTCGGCGCCTTCATCCGCAAGGTCCGGATCGACGAGCTGCCCCAGGCGTGGAGCGTGCTGAAGGGCGAGATGAGCTTCGTCGGCCCGCGCCCCGAAAGGCCACAGTTCGTCGCCGACCTGGAGGCACGCCTGCCATATTATGCCGAGCGCCATGTCGTGAAACCGGGCATCACCGGCTGGGCGCAGATCAACTACCCCTATGGCGCCAGCGTCGAGGATGCGCGCGAAAAGCTGGAATATGATCTTTATTACGCGAAGAACTACACGCCCTTCCTCGACATCCTGATCCTGCTCCAGACCGCGCGCGTGATCCTCTGGCCGGAGGGCGCACGCTGATGCTCGGCCTCCTCGCCTTGTGGGGGCATCTGATCGCGGCCGTGCTGTTCGGTGTGCTGGCGCTCGCCCGCGCGCGACACTGGAATGACGATTCCGGCAGCCGTTCGCTCGCCGCCGCATTCGCGATCGTGTCGGTCTGGTCGTTGTCGATTGCGACGCTCGGCGCCTACAGCCCGCTCGCTCTGCTCGCCGAGGGCGGACGAAACCTCGCTTTCCTCGCCTTCCTCTACGCGCTGCTGCGCGAGGCCACGCGGGACGAGGCCATTGGCCAGCGCGCGATCCGGGCCGTCTATGCCGCGATCGCCGCCGTGGTCGGGCTGCAGATCATCGTCGGCGGTCTCATTCCCCAGTTCCACGATGTGCCCGCCGCCTTCGAAGCGTTGGTTGCGACCGGCCGGCTGCTCGGCCTCACCGCCGCCGCAGGCGCGCTGATCCTCGTCCACAATCTCTACGGCCAGGCTTCGCATGTCTCGCGCGGGATCCTCAAATATCCCATGCTCGCGCTCGCCCTGATGTGGGCGTATGACCTGCATCTCTATACGATCGCCTATTTCACCCAGGGCCTCGCCGGCGACCTGTTCGCGCTGCGCGGGATCGTCCTGGTGTTGATGGTGCCGTTGTTTGCACTCGGCCTGCGCGGCGGCGCGGCACTCAGGCTACAGCTGTCCCGCGCAGCGACCTTCCAGTCGGTCTCGGCGGTCGCGATCCTCGCCTATCTCGCCGTGATGATGGCGGCGGCGCGGGCGATGGAGATCGTCGGCGGCAGCTGGGGATTGATCGCCCAGTTCGGCATCGTCTTCGCGATGACCTTCGCGGCGCTCGTGCTGCTGCCTTCGGGCCGTGCGCGGGCCTGGTTGCGCGTGTTCCTTGCCAAGCATGTCTTCGAGCACCGCTACGATTATCGCCGCGAATGGCTTCGCTTCGTCGCCACACTGGACCGCGAAGGTGCTGACGGCGCGCCGCTGGAGGAGCGGGTGGTGAAGGCGCTCGCCGATATCGGCGGCGCTTCGGCCGGGCTGCTGCTCCTCGCCGATGCGCAATATCGGCTGACCCCCGCCGCGCGGTGGAATTCGGACGTCCGCCTGCCGGCCGGTGGCGACGGCGCGGAGCGTCTGTTGCACCACATGGAATCGCAGGGCTTCGTGCTGGATTTCGACAGCGTGCGCGGCGGTATCCTCGCCATCGACGGGCTGGCGTTACCGGTGCCCGCCTGGCTGGCGGGACTTGAGCGTGCCTGGGCAGGCGTGCCGTTGATCCACAACGGCCGGCTGGTCGGTCTCGTCATCCTAGATCATCCGCCGGAGCGCCGTCCGCTCGACTGGGAGGATTTCGACTTGTTCCGCACCGCCGGCGTCCAGGCGGCGAGCTATATCGCCGAAGCGCGCGGGCAGCAGGCTCTGGCCGATGCCGGCCGCTTCGAGGAGTTCAACCGCCGTTTCGCCTTCATCCTGCACGACATCAAGAATCTGGTGAGCCAGCTTTCCCTCGTCACCCGCAATGCCGAGCGTCACGCCGACAATCCGGAATTCCGCGCCGACATGATCGCGACGCTGCAAAGCTCGGTCCGCAAGATGAACGACCTTCTGGTGCGGCTCTCCCCTGGCGCGGCGCGCGATGCCGATCCGCCGCGCGTGGTGGCGCTAGCCCCGCTGCTGCGCGTCCTCGCCGACGGCAAGGCACGCGCGCATCCGGTGCGCGTCGCCTGCGATCCAGGGCTTGAATGCATTGCCGGGCCGGCGGGCCTCGAACAGGCGATCGCCCATCTTCTCCAGAACGCGATCGACGCCAGCCAACCCGGTATCCCCATCCATCTCAACGCCCGCGAAAGCGGCGGCGACGTGGTCATCGAAATCATCGACCGCGGCGCCGGCATGTCGGGCGAATTCGTCCGCGCCCGTCTCTTCCAGCCCTTCGTTTCGACCAAGGAAACCGGCTTCGGCATCGGCGCCTATGAGGCGCGCGCGCTCGTCCACGCGATGGGCGGGCGGCTCGAGGTCGAAAGCACCGAAGGCGAAGGCACCTGCTTCACCCTCCTCTTGCCCGGCACCGATGCGCCGGGCGTCCATTTCCGCGAACGGATGCGCGCATGAACATGCATGTCAAACCCAAGCTGCTGATCGTCGAGGATGACGAGGGGCTCCAGCGTCAGCTGCGCTGGGCCTATGACGATTACGAGGTGCTGATCGCGTCCGACCGAAGCGCCGCGATCGATCTCGTGCGCGCCGCCGAGCCGGCGGTGGTGACTCTCGATCTTGGCCTGCCGCCCGATCCGGACGGGGTTACCGAAGGCTTCGCCGCGCTGGAGACGATCCTGTCGCTGAAGCCCGAGACCAAGGTGATCGTCGCATCCGGCCACGGCGCGCGGGAAAGCGCGCTGAAGGCGATCGCGTCGGGCGCCTATGATTTCTACCAGAAACCGGTCGACATCGATCAGCTCGGCATGATCGTACGCCGCGCCTTCCAGCTACACGGGATCGAAACCGAGAACCGGCGGCTTGAGACGCAGATCGGCGTCGAGCAGACCGTGCTCGGCACGATGATCACCGCCGCGCCCGAAATGGCAAAGGTTGCGCGCACGATCGAGCGGGTCGCCGACACCAATGTCTCGGTGATGCTACTCGGCGCCAGCGGCACCGGCAAGGAATTGCTGGCCCGCGGCGTTCATCAGGCAAGCGCGCGGCGTCATGGCGGCTTCGTCGCGATCAACTGCGCGGCGATCCCCGAAAACCTGTTGGAAGCCGAATTGTTCGGTTACGAAAAAGGCGCGTTCACCGGCGCGGTCCGCACCACCGAAGGCAAGATCGAGCTCGCCCATGGCGGCACGCTGTTCCTCGACGAAGTAGGCGACATCCCGCTCGCGCTCCAGGTCAAGCTGCTGCGTTTCCTGCAGGAGCGGGTGATCGAGCGGATCGGCGGGCGCAAGCCCATCCCCGTCGATACGCGGATCGTCTGCGCCACCCACCAGAATCTGGAGGCGATGATCGCCGAGGGCACCTTCCGCGAGGATCTCTATTACCGCCTCGCCGAGATCGTCGTGCGCATTCCCAGCCTCGCCGAGCGGCCGGGCGATCCGGCCCTGCTCGCCAAGCATTTCCTGGCGCGTTTCGCCAAGGAGATGAACCCGCAGGTGAAAGGCTTCGCGCCCGGTGCGCTGGCGGCGATCGAAGGCTGGCACTGGCCGGGCAACATTCGCGAGCTGGAGAATAGGCTGAAGCGCGCCGTGATCATGGCCGATGGCAAGCTCGTCTCCGCCGAGGACCTGGACCTCGCGGCGAACGAAGCCGAGGGGTTGCCGGTCAACCTGAAGACCGCACGCGAGGAGGCGGACCGCCGCGCGATCCGCAAGGCGCTGGCCCAGGCCGACAACAACATTTCCGGTGCCGCCCGCCTGCTCGGCATCAGCCGGCCGACGCTCTACGACCTGCTGAAGCAATACGGTTTGCAGCCTTGAAGCGTCTCGCGTTTATCGCCGCTCTTCTCCTCGCCGCCTGTTCTGGCGGATCGGGGACGGCCTATGAACGCGGCGTCGCGGCGTTCGAGGCCGGCGATCTACGCACTGCGCGCGTCGAGCTGATGAACGCGATCCAGGCCGATCCGGACAATGCCGCCGCCCGGATCATGCAGGCGCGCGTGTTAATCGGCCTGAACGACGGCCCCGGCGCCGAAGCCGAGATTGTACGCGCCCGCCAATCCGGCGCACCGGTCGAGCGTACCCGCCATCTGATGGCCCATGCCCGGCTGCTACAGGGCGACGCCGAAGGCGCGTTAGCCGAGGCCGAAGCAGCGCCGGCGGAGCACGAGGCTTATGCCGCGCGCATCCGGGGACAGGCCTGGCTACGGCTTGGCGATCAGGCCAATGCAAGCGCGGCCTTCAACCGCGCTCTGGAGCTGGCGCCGGAAGATGGTGGCACCTGGGTCGAGGTCGGCCGCTTCCGCCGTGCCTCCGGCGATATCGGCGGTGCTATTCAGGCCGCCGACCGCGCCGTCGCGGCCAGCCCCCGATCGGTCGATGCGCTGCTGCTGCGCGCCGAACTGACCCGGGGGCAATATGGCCTCGCCGCCGCTTTGCCCTGGTTCGACCGCGCGCTCGAGGTCGACCCTGGCCATGTCGGCGCCCGGCTGGAACGCGCGATCACCTATGGCGACATGGGCCGGATGCACGAGATGCTGGCCGACACGCGCGAGGTCCACCGGCTGACCGGCGGCCATCCGCAGGCCTTCTATCTCCAGGCCATGCTGGCCGCCCGGGCCCGCAATTTCACGCTGGCCCGATCCCTCTACGACCGCACGCGCGGCGCATTCGATGAGATGCCGGCCGGGATGCTGCTGGCCAGCGCGATCGATTTTGAGACCGGCAATGTGGAGCGCGCGGCAAGCCGGCTGGAGGCCCTGGTCGAACGCCAGAGTGGCAATCGCAGAGCGCGCCGCCTGCTCGCCGCCGCGCGCTGGCGGCTGGGCGACACGGAAGGGGCGATGGCCGCGCTCACGCCCCTCGTCGATCTGCCCGACGCCGATTCGTACAGCCTGTCGCTGATGGGGCAGGCACTGGCCCAGCGCGGCGACACCGCCCGCGCCTCTTATTATCTCGCCCGCGCGGCCAATCCCGCCCCGGCAGCGCTGACCGCGATCGAGCGGATCGACGATGCCGCCTTCGCCCGGCTTCGCGATGACGCCAATGCCCGGCCGAATGACGGGCCGCTGCAGGTCCGCTTCGTCTCCGCTTTGCTGGCGCGCGGGCTGGGCGCGGAGGCACTGACGCGCGCGCAGCGTCTCCAGGCCGCCAATCCCGGCGCGCCGGAAGCGCATATGCTGGTCGGCGACGCGCTGGGCGTGCGCGGCGATTTCGCCAATGCCGCCGAGCAGTATCGCCGCGCCGCCAATATCGCGTTCTCCGAAGGCGTAGCGCTGCGGCTGATCGAGGCGCTGCAACGCTCAGACCAGCCTGAAGCCGCCGGACAGGTGCTCGATCTTTTCCTGCGCCAGAATCCGCGCAACGTCCCGGTGCTCAACATCCGCGCCAATCGCGCGATGCTGGCGGGAGACTGGGCAAGCGCGATCCGCGCCTATGAAAGCCTGCGCACCCGGCTCGGCGACAATGACGCAACCGTGCTCAACAATCTCGCCTGGGCCTATTCGGAAACCGGCGCGGTGGAACGCGCCGTCCCGCTCGCCCGGCGCGCTCATGCGCTCGATCCGGACAATCCGGTGATGGCCGACACGCTGGGTTGGACCCTGTTCAAGGCCGGCCGCCGTGCCGAGGGACTTGTGCTGCTGGAGCAAGCCGCGCGCGGCGCCCCGTCCGACGCGGACATCCGCCGGCGGCTGGAGCAGGCGCGCGCGGGCTAGCCGGCCAACGCTTCGGCCTTCTCCGCCAATTCCAGCCAGCGCTCCTCGGCCGCATCGCGCTCGGCCCTGGCCGATTCCACCGCCTGCGTCAGCCGCTCGAACAGGCCGTGATCGCGGCTGTAGAGATCGGGATCGGAAAGCGCCGCCTCGTCGCGGGCAATTTCCGCCTCCAGTTCCTCGATACGCATGGGGAGCAGATCGAGATCGCGCTGGTCCTTGTAGCTGAGCTTCGCCGCCTTTGTGCGCGGCGCAGCCTCGCTCTTCGGCGCGGCGGGCTTCAATGACGCGGCTACAGGCTGACGGCGCTTGCGCTCCCAATCCTCGTACCCGCCCGCGACGATATCGACCTTGCCCGAACCATCGAGGCCGAGCGTGATCGTCACGGTGCGATCGAGGAAGTCGCGGTCGTGGCTGACGATGAGGACGGTGCCCTCATAATCGGCGATCACTTCCTGCAGGAGATCGAGCGTCTCCATGTCGAGATCGTTGGTCGGCTCGTCCAGCACCAGCAGGTTCGACGCGCGCGCGAATTCCCGGGCGAGCAACAGACGCGAGCGCTCGCCACCGGACAGCGTCCCGATCTTCGCGTCGATCAGGTTCGGCTCGAACAGGAATTCCTTGAGATAGCCCTGCACATGCTTCTTGATGCCGCGCACTTCGATCCAGTCGCCGCCGTCGGCGAGGATGTCGCGCACGCGCTTGTCGGGGTCGAGCAGCTTGCGCTGCTGGTCGATCATCACGCCCGCGAGGGTCTTGGCGCGGGTGACCTTGCCCTCGTCGGGGTCGATCTCGCCGGTCAGCAGCTTGAGTAGGGTGGTCTTGCCCGTCCCGTTCGCCCCGACCACGCCGATCCGGTCACCACGCTGGATACGAAGGGAGAAATCACGGATGATCGTGCGATCCCCGAAGCCCTTCGTCACATTTTCGGCGTCGATGACGGTCTTGGTGCGGACATCGTCCGTCGCCAGCGCGAGTTTCGCGGTGCCGGCCGGGCCGAGCATGGATGCGCGCACCGCGCGCATTTCATGCAGCTTGGTCAGTCGCCCCTGATTGCGCCGCCGCCGCGCGGTGACGCCGCGCTGCAGCCAGTGCAGCTCCAGCTTTAGCTTCGCGTCGAGCCGCTCGGCATTGCGCGCCTCCTCCTCATAGACCTTCTCGGTCCAGGCTTCGAAGCCGCCATAACCGACCTCGGCGCGGCGCAGGCTGCCCCGGTCCAGCCAGAAGGTGGAGCGGGTGAGGCGGGTGAGGAAGGTCCGGTCGTGGCTGATGACGATGAAGGCGCCGGTATAGCGGCCGAGCCAGTCCTCCAGCCATTCGATGCCGGCGAGATCGAGATGGTTGGTCGGCTCATCGAGCAGAAGGACATCCGGATTCTGCGCGACAGCCCGGGCGATCGCCGCCCGGCGCCGCTCGCCGCCCGAAGCGGTCGTCGCCTCGCGGTCGAGATCGAGCCCGATCTGGCTCGCCGCCGCTTCCACCTCATGCGCCGCCGGCGCGTCCGGGCCGGCCAGGGCGAAATCGCGCAGGGTGGCGAAGCCGGTCAGCGACGGATCCTGCTCCAGCAGCACGACCTTCGTGCCGGGCTGGATCGTGCGCCGGCCCTCGTCCGTCTCGATCGTCCCGGCAAGGCATTTGAGCAGAGTCGTTTTGCCAGCGCCGTTCCGGCCGATCAGCGCGAGCCGATCGCGCGCGCCAATGAACAGGTCGAGCTCCCGGAACAGCCAGCCAGAGCCCTGGACCAGGCCGAGATTTTCATAAGCGAGAATGGGTGCCGACATGGGCCGCGATGTAGTCGGCCCCGCCAAGTTTCTCCAGCCCCGACGCAATCCGTCAATTGACGCGCGGCCCTTTCTGATTATTAGCGACTGAGAATCATTTGCATTAGCAAGAAAGAACGGAGAAATATGACACGCGCGCTATGGATGGCCGGAACGATGCTGGCGGCGATGACGCCGGCCGCGGCTTGGGCCGAATTGAACGCAGAAGCCGACGCGACGGAAGCCGCCGGCCAGACAATCACGGTGACGGCGACACGCGTCCCCACGGCCGTAGACAGTGTCCCCGCGACCGTCACCGTTATCGATGAGGAGCGGATCGCCGACGAGCTGGCTGGCGACGCGCGCGATCTTGTCCGCTACGAGCCGGGCATTTCCGTGCCGCGCTCCCCAGCCCGCTTCGGCGCGGCGCTGGGTGCCACCGGCCGCGACGTCAATTCCGGCTTCCGCATCCGGGGCATCGGCGGCAATCGCGTGCTGATCCAGGTGGACGGCATCCGCGTGCCGGACGGCTTCTCCTTCGGCGCGCAGCTCACCGGACGCGGCGATTATGTCGATCTCGGCATCGTCCGCTCGGTCGAAATCCTGCGCGGCCCGGCCTCGGCGCTTTACGGTTCGGACGGTCTGGCCGGCGCGGTTAGCTTCCAGACCTCCGATCCCGAAGACCTGCTCGACGGCGGACGCTCCATCACTGGCATGTTGCGCGCGGGCTATGATTCGTCGAGCGACGAGTTCAGCGAAACGGCGTTGGTCGCCGGCCGTTCCGGTGCCTGGTCGGCGCTCGTCTCCTACACCCGCCGTGACGGCAGCGAGTTGGAGAATCAGGGCACGAACGACAGCACCACTTCCGCACGCACCACGCCCAATCCGCAGGACACGCGCTCCAACGCCGTGCTCGGCAAGATCGTCTTCGCGCCCAACGACCGGCACAGGCTACGCCTGAGCGCCGAATATGCCGACGGGCGCATCCTCACCGATGTCCTTTCTGGCAGCAGCGCCACCGTGCTCGAGGTGCTGGGCCGCGACACGACGGAGCGCCGCCGTGCCAGCCTCGATTGGCGCTACAATGGCGACGGCGCTCTCGATTTCGCCCAGATCGCGGTCTACTGGCAGGATAGCGAGAACCGCCAGTTTACCTTCGAGGACCGCAATCCGGCGGTCGATCGCACCCGGCTCAATACCTTCGAGAACGACGTGATCGGCGCCAGCGCCGAGGCGCGAGCCAGCTTCGCGACCGGCGCGGTCGGCCACAGCCTCGTCTTCGGCGGCGACATTTCGCGCACCCATCAGGAAGGCCTGCGCGACGGCACCGTGCCGCCGGCGGGCGAGACTTTCCCGACCCGCGCCTTCCCGGAAACGAACTATACGCTTGCCGGCCTGTTCGTCGGCGACGAGATCAGCTTCGGGGACGGCGTGGTCACGCTCCATCCGGCGCTGCGCTTCGATCATTACAACCTGAACGCGCTCGACGATCCGCTGCTGCCCGCTTTTGCTGGCGCCGACCAGAGCGGCTCGCGCCTGACTCCGCGCATCGGCGCGGTTATCCGCATCGGCCAGGGTCTCAGCATCTACGGCAATTTCGCGCAGGGCTTCAAATCGCCGGCACCGAGCCAGGTCAACCAGTTCTTCCAGAATCTGACCTCGCCCTTCTTCTCCTATGTCTCGATCCCCAATCCCGATCTCGGGCCGGAGACCAGCGAGACCTGGGAGGCAGGCATCCGCTATCGCGGGCCGATCGTCTCCGCCTCGCTGACCGGTTTCGTCGGGCGCTATGACGATTTCATCAGCCAGGAAGTGATCGGCGGCACCGGCACGATCGCCGATCCAATCACCTATCAGTTCATCAACCTCAATCGCGTCGACATCGAGGGCATCGAGGGCCACGCCGGCCTCAGTTTCCCGAGCGGCTTCACCGCCGACTTCGCCTTCGCCTGGGCGACCGGCGAAGTGGTCCAGCCGAACGGGACGACCGCACCCTTGTCGAGCATCGATCCGCTCAAAATTGTGCTGGGCGTCGGCTATCGCGCGCCAAGCGGGCGCTTCGGCGGCAATCTCTACCTCACCCATGCCGACCGCAAGTCGCTGGACAGCACGGCGGGTCTGTGCACGCCCACCTGCTTCCGCCCCGCCTCCTCGACGGTGCTCGACGCCACAGCCTTCTTCCGGGTCAGCGACAATTTCACACTGCGCGCCGGCCTCTTCAACATCACCGATGAAAGCTATGCCTACTGGAGCGATGTCGCCGGCATCGCCGCCACGTCGGCAGTCACCGACGCCTATACCCAGCCGGGCCGCAATTTCCGCGTGTCGCTGACCGCGCGCTTCTGACCATCTTCAACCACGGGGAGAGACATGAAACCGACCTATATCATCGCCGCCCTGCTGGCCGGCAGCGCCGCGCCCGCTTTGGCCCAGCCGCCCGCGCCGCCGGTCCAGGCCAGCGTCGTCACGCCGTCCAGCTTCGAGGCCGACCGCCAGTCGATCCTCGCCATGGCCGGCAATTTCCGGGTCCGCTTCGATATGCGCGAGCAGACCTCGTGGCGTGAGGATTACACGCCGATCGAGGCTTCGACCTCGGGCGGGCACGAGGTTGTGCGGGTGATCGCCGACACCGGCCGCTTCATCAGCCTCCAGCACATGCTGGTCATCACCCATGAGGGCCGGACCCATATCATCAAGCACTGGCGGCAGGACTGGACCTACGAGCCGGAAACCTATCTGGCCTATGCCGGCCAGGGTCAGTGGCGGGTCGAGCGCATCCCGGAGGAGCGCCGCCGCGGCGTCTGGACGCAGACCGTTTGGCAAGTGGACGACAGCCCGCGTTACGGCTCCTACGGCCGCTGGACCGACACCGGCGGCGTGCGCCGCTGGCGCTCCGACTGGACCTGGCGGCCGCTCGCCCGACGCGATGCCACGCGCAATCCGCGCTACGACCGCTATCTCGCCATCAACCGCCATTCGCCAACGCCGGACGGCGGCTGGATCCACTGGCAGGACAATCAGAAGATGGGTCTGGTCGACGGAGGTCTCGTCCCCTTCGTGCAGGAATCGGTGCTGAACACCTACCGCCCTTTCTCCGATTATGACGTGGCGGCGGCCGATCGCTACTGGGCCGCCTCCAGCGAATATTGGGCGGCGGTGCGTGCCGAATGGGACCGCGTCCAGACCACGACCGGCGGCGTGCGCATCCCGGAAGAGGCGCAGGCGGGCAATCCGATCGCCGGCCGGCTGCTCGAAATGGGCACCCAGATCGGCGACGGCGAATTGCAGACCTCGGCGGCAATCGCCGAAGCCCGCCGCCTGATCCGCGAGGCGACCGGCACGAACTGATCCTGACAGGGGGGCGGCGCGGGAGACTCTCTCCTCCCGCGCCGTTACCCCTCATCGGGCGACCGGCCCCGTATCCAGTAGAAATCCGACGGCAACAGCGCCGCGAGGCGCAGCCGGCCCGGCCCCGAAATCGCCAGCGCATCCCCGGCATTGGCGACGATCCCCGCCGCTTCCAGCCGACCGGCGCGCACTACGACATAAGCGCGGTCTTCCGCCTCCAGCCGCCGCGTCAGCGTCGCTCCCACAGCCAACGTCGCCCGCGTGGCGCGCGCATCCGTTTCCCAGCGAAAGCTCCCGATATCGGTCAACCGGTTCGAGGCGATCGGCCGCGCCATTCCGCGCGGAACATGCGCGCGCACCGTCCGGCGCGGCTCGTCGTTGATGCGCGGTGCCTTCACCCAGATTTCGGTATAGCGGGCCGGCACGTCCCCGATCGACATGATTCCGAGATCGACGCCGAAGCCCGCGTGGATATGCTCCACCGAATCGGGGAAAAGCGGTTCGCGCGGAGACCATTGCCCGGTGCGACGCAGCTTGCCTTGGGAAACAAGCGTCAGGATTTCGAAACCGGAATGAAAACTCGGCTGGCGCTGCGCGCCCGGCGCGAGACGATATTCGTGAAAGGCGCGCAAGGGTCCCCACTCCATGCGGTCGACACGCTGGAAATCAGCGAAACAGAAGTGGTGCGTGCCCACCAGCCCCTCGAAGGTGGTCACGCCATGCTCCGCGGTGGGCCTCAATTCGATCTGGCAGGCTGGGCTCACTGTCCGGTCCATCCCCTGCCCTAGCGGATCGGACAGCCTGATACGACCCCAACGCCAAAAAGTCTCAGCACCGCGCACGGCAGCGCGATTCGAATCCAAAACAGAACGGGATGCGACGGACTATTCGGCGCTTGCTGTGGCGTTTGCCGCTCCGGCGCCATGCCGCTGTACCAGATCATAGGCGCGCTGATACCAGCGGCTTTCAGGATAATTGGCGCCGAGCACAGCGGCGGTGCGCTGCGCCTGATCGGGAACGCCGAGCGCGAGATAGGATTCGGTGAGCCGCATCAGCGCTTCCGGCGTGTGGCTGGTCTGCTGATACTGATCGATCACGGTGCGGAAGCGGATGACCGAGGCCAGCCAGCGCTGACGTCGCTGATAGAAGCGACCGATCTCCATTTCCTTGCCGGCGAGATGGTCGTTGACCAGGTCGATCTTGAGCCGCGCATCGGCCGCATAGGGCGTGGCGGGATAACGCCGCACCAACTCACCCAAGGCATCGAGCGCCTGGCGGGTGATCGCCTGATCGCGGGTTACGTCGCTGATCTGCTCGTAATAATTGATCGCGATCAGGTAGAGCGCATAGGGCGCGTCCCGGTTGCCCGGATGGATCGACAGGAAACGCCGCGACGATTCGATCGACTTGGTGTGATCGCCGGCGGCATAATAGGAAAAGGCGCTCATCAGCTGCGCGCGCCGCGCCCAGACCGAATAGGGATGCTGGCGCTCCACCTCGTCGAAGATCACCGCCGCCTGCATGTAGTTGCGACGTTCCAGCCGCTGATAACCGGCATTGTAGAGCGTGTTCACATCGCGCGCGACATAGCGCTGGTCGATCTTGGTGCGTCCCCCGCCCCCGCCTCCGCCCAGGGTGCCGCAGGCGGCGAGCGGGACGATCGCGGCGACGGCGACGGCGAGGAGAAGGGGGCGGCGAAAGCTGTGCATGGCGGGCTTCTTAGCGGAGCCTCAGGGCGAGGCCAAGCGGACTTCGCGCATCTGCGCCGGAGCGGCCTGAACGGCGCTTGAACGCAGCGTCTTTAACCCCGCGATAGGCGGCATGTGGTAGGGCGAGCGCGATGCTTCGCGTACTGACCCTGTCGACTCTGTTCCCACATGCCGCCCGGCCGACGCTCGGCGTATTCGTAGAGCGCCAGATTCTCGGGCTGGCGGCGCGCGCGGATGTGACGCTGGAGGTCGTGGCGCCGGTCGGGTTGCCAATCTGGCCGCTGGCGTACCATCCCCATTATGCGCCGCTCGCCGCCTTGCCACGCACCGAGACGTGGAAGGGGCTTCGCGTCCACCGCCCTCGCTATCGCGTCTGGCCACGCATCGGTCAGGCGGGAACGGCGCGGCGGATGGCCGAAGCGATCCTGCCGCTGCTGCGCGGCATTCGCGAACGATTCCCTTTCGACGTGATCGATGCGCAATTCTTCTGGCCCGACGGCCCCGCCGCGGTAGCGCTCGGCGCGGCGCTGGACGTGCCGGTGTCGATCAAGGCGCGCGGCAGCGATATCCATATATGGGGCACGGCACCGCGCATCGGCGCACAGGTGATTGAGTCGGGGCATGCGGCGGACGGCCTGCTCGCGGTCAGCGGAGCGCTGAAACACGACATGGCGGCGCTCGGCATGCCGGAGACGCGCATCAAGGTCCATTATACCGGCATCGACCTTGATCGCTTCCGCCCGACCGATCGGACGGCAACGAAAGCGGCGCTCGGCGTGGCCGGGCCACTGCTCGTCAGCGCCGGCACATTGATGGCGCGCAAGGGCCAGCATATCGCGATCGAGGCGCTGACGTGCCTTCCGGACGCGACGCTGATCCTGGTTGGCGACGGGCCGGACCGCGCGGCGCTCGGCCAGCTGACGGCGCGGCTGGGCGTGGCGGGGCGCGTCCGCTTCCTCGGCAACCGCCCGCATGAGGACCTGCCGACCTTGCTCGCTGCCGCCGACGTGATGGTGCTGCCCACGGCATCGGAAGGACTCGCCAATGTCTGGGTTGAAGCGCTCGCCTGCGGCACTCCGGTCGTGACCTGCGACGCCGGCGGCGCGCGCGAGGCGATCGATCGGCCGGAGGCGGGTCGGCTGGTCGCGCGCGATGTCGAATCCGTCACGGCCGGGATCGCCGAGTTACTTGGCTCGCCCCCCGACCAGGCGGCCGTGCGCCAATCGGCCGAACGCTTCGGCTGGAATCGCAACAGCGCCGAGCTGTTCGATCATCTGTCCGGGCTGGCGCGGTAACCCAGGCCCGGCATGGATGGAATCATCCCCGTTCATCCTGAGCAGCCGTCGAAGCCTTCGACTCGCTCAATCTCTACTCAAGATGTCCACGCTTCCAGTGCTAGAGATCGAGCAACCCTTCCGCCGTCAGCCGCGCGCATAGGTCTTCCGCCGTGGTGAACAGATGCGCCTGCATCCCCACCGCCTCCGCACCCGCGACATTGATCGCCCGGTCGTCGATGAACAGCGCGTCAGCCGGGCGCAACCGGAAGCGGTCGAGCGCGCGATAGTAGATCTCCGGATCGGGCTTCAGCAGTTTCTCCTCGCCCGACACGACGATGCCACGGAAACGATCGAAGAACGCACTTTCCCGCGCGCGGAAGGGCGGCCAGAAATCGGCGGAGAAATTGGTGATCCCGAAGAGCGGCACGCCGCGTATGTCCAGCTCTGCGACGATCTCGTGCACACCCGGCACCGGTCCGCTGATCGTCTCGCCGAAGCGATCGCTCCAGGCGGCGATCAGCTGGGCATATTGGGGGAAGGTCTCATTGAGTTCGGCCGCCGCCTCGGCATAGGGCCGGCCGCCGTCGAGCATCTCGTGCCAGGCGTAGAGATCGGTGTCCTCGATGAAGCGCAGGCGCGCGTCATCGTCCGCGATCTGCGTGGCGAGGAAGGAATCGGGATCCCAGCCGTAGAGGACGTTGCCGACGTCGAAGACGACGGCGGTGACAGGCACTTAGCCCTGGCGCGCCTTGAAGCGACGGTTCGTCTTGTTGATGACGTAGGTGCGGCCCCGGCGGCGGATCACGCGGCAGTCGCGATGGCGCGACTTCAAGGACTTCAGAGAGTTGCGGATCTTCATGGCTGGGAACGCCTGCCTGTCTCTAACGATGCTGTTGTGCGGAAAAACGAGGCGCTCACCTAGTCGGCGCGCAGCGTCAAGTCAAGTCGCGCGACCGGAAGCAGCGCCAGGTGCCTTGGAGAGAATAATCTTTCCATATACGTGATGTGACTCTATCAGATTGGAACATTATTCCACACCAAGGAATCGGGCATGGACCGCACGGACTATAAGATTCTCGCCATCCTTCAGGAAGACGCCTCGCTCCCCGTCGCCGAGGTGGCAAGCCGGGTCAATCTGTCCCAGACGCCCTGCTGGCGGCGAATCCAGAAATTGGAGGCGCAAGGTGTGATCCAGCGGCGCGTCGCGATCGTCGATCCGATCGCGGTCGGGCTCGGTATTTCAGTCTTCGTGGAAATCGAGGCTGCGGACCATTCGCCGGACTGGCTGAATGGATTCGCCTCGACCGTGGCCGCGATGCCGGAGGTGATGGACGTGTATCGCATGGCCGGCGACGTCGATTATCTGCTGCGCGTCGTGGTCGGCTCGATGGCCGAGTTCGACGATTTCTACCGCCAACTCATCGCCGAAGTGCCGCTCAAGAACGTAACCTCGCGCTTCGCGATGGAACGGGTGAAGAGCAACACCGCCTATCCGCTCTCCCGCCATATCGACCGCTGACACCAAAGTCTGTTCCAGCTTGGCTGGAACAGGGGCGGCATCGCCCTACGTTGCTGAAAACGACGCGACCGCGCCCGAACGAAAAGACCTCCGGCCGTCAAGCCGGAGGTCCAATCGACCGCTTCAACCCAAAAAGCTTTCAGCGGTGCGTAAGAGGAATGATGAAAAGGAAACCCTGACCGAGCTTACAGCCCGTTTTCGGTCGCATTCTCCGTCACGGCATTTTCAACCACCGCATCGTCGAGCACGAGATTGGCATCCAGCTCATTGAGCGTGGTTTCGCTCTCCAGATCGGCCGGCGACAGGTTGAGAAGTTCATCGCCAGCATCGTTGGCGGTCACATTCTGCTCGGCACCGCCCCCGCAGGCGCTGAGCGCAACCAGACCGGCCGCAAGGAAAGCCGTGGAAATGAAACGCATTTTGATCCCCCTGATATCGAATCATGGAACTCCAGAAAAACCATCGTCACGCTCCCACCGCAATGCACGAACGGTGAATGACACAATTTCACACGATCTTTCCGATCGAGGCCGAGGGCACGACCACTTCCTTCCGCCGGGACCGACCGTCCCGGGATTTCCTTCCACCCGTCCCGTCGGATCTAGGTCCGTTCGACGAGCCTGCGTTCCCAGGCAAGGGCGTCGGCGACGATTGTATCGAGATCGTCACGCGCCGGACGCCAGGGCAGGGTCGCCAGGATGCGGGCATTGTCGGCGATGAGCGCAGGTGGATCGCCGGCCCGGCGCGGCTGCATCCGCCGCACGACCTCGCGATTCGTTACCCGATCAACGCTGTCCAGCACTTCGAGCACCGAAAAGCCGCAGCCATAGCCGCAATTCATGATGTGGCTGGTCTGCGGATCCGCGATCAGCGCATCGAGCGCCGCGACATGGGCGGCCGCCAGATCGCTGACATGAATATAATCGCGCACGCCCGTGCCGTCCGGCGTGTCGTAATCGGTGCCGTATACGTCGACATGACCACGCTTGCCGATCGCGGCCTCGACCGCGACCTTGATGAGATGGGTGGCCCCGGCGGTAGACTGTCCGGTCCGGCCCTGCGGATCGGCACCGGCGACGTTGAAATAGCGCAGCGCGCAATAGTTGAGTGGATGGGCGAACGCAGTGTCGGCCAGCATCCGCTCGGTCATCAGCTTCGACCAGCCATAGGGGTTGATCGGCTGGACCGGCATGTCTTCCCGAACCGGCACCGTCGCGGGGATGCCATAGGTCGCGGCCGTCGACGAGAATATGAAATGCCTGACGCCGCCGCGCACCGCACTTTCGATGAGTGCGCGGCTCTTCACCGTATTGTTGAGATAGTAGCCGAGCGGATCGGCCACCGATTCCGGGACGACGATCGATCCGGCGAAATGCAGGATCGCGCTCACGCCATGCTCGGCGATAATCCGCTCGATCAGCGTCTGATCGCCGACATCGCCTTCGATAAGCGGCACATCGTCCGGCACGGCCCAGGCGAAACCCGTCGAAAGATTGTCGATCACCGCCACCGGCCGCCCCGCATCGCGCAGCGCCAGCACCGCATGACTGCCGATATAGCCCGCACCGCCCGTAACCAGCACTGCCATGCGCTTCGCTCTTTCCTTTTTCGTTGGCCGGATTTTTGCCGCTGAGAATCGTCGTACCTTCTGTATAGTGTCATTCGCCGACAGGGAGTGGATAATGAAGACATCGATCATGCGCCTGGGCCTCATCCTCGCCGTGGCGGCCACCGCGGCTGGCTGCGCCACCGATACGGGCGGCGGCGTCCAGCCGGGCGTCGCGATCACGCGCTTCCACCTCAACCAGCCGATCCCCCGCGGCGAGATCGCGGTCGAAGCTTCGGATATGGAAGATGCGAACAGCATCGCCTTCGCCGAGCAGGCCTTGCCGGTGGCGCGGGAACTGACCCGGCTCGGCTGGACGGTGACGGTCCGCAATCCCGCCTCGGAGCATGTCGCGGTGGTCCGGATCGATCAGGGCCGGCGCACCGCCCGCCAGAATTCCGGGCTCAGCATCGGCATCGGTGGCGGCACCGGCGGCTATCGCAGCGGCGTCGGGCTCGGCTTGGGCACGACGATTCCGGTCGGCGGATCAGGGCCGATCGTCGTTACGGAATTGTCCGTCCGCGTTCAGCGCCGGTCGGACGCCACCGCGATCTGGGAAGGCCGCGCCCAGCTCGAGGCGCGGGACGGCACACCGCTCGCCGATCCGCGCAATGCAACGGACCGATTGGCCGCCGCCCTGTTTGAGGGGTTCCCCGGAGAGTCTGGGCGCACTATCAGGGTGCGGTAACTCCCTTAATATCCGTCAAGGAAAAGATGACTCTCTCCGTTTCGAGCGCCTTTGATGGCGGCAATATCCGTTTGATCTCCATTGACGGTGATCGTGTGGGTCTGGAAATCGTCAAGGACCACAATTCCGATTTCTATCAGTGGTTCTATTTCCGGGTGACCGGCGCCGGCGGACGCCAGCTTACTCTCGACATCCGCAATTGCGCAGGCGCCGCCTATCCGCATGGTTGGGATCGCTATCAAGCCTGCATGTCCGAGGACCGCGAGGATTGGGCACGGGTGGAAACATCCTATCAGAACGGCATACTCACCATCAACGCCACACCGTCGTCGGACAGCGTCTGGTTCGCATATTTCGCGCCTTATACGATGGAGCGCCATCACGAGCTGATCGCGTCCGTCATCGGTTATCCGGGCCTCGCCTACCGCTCGCTCGGCCAGACGCTCGACGGTCAGGAGCTCGATTATCTCGAGCTTACCGGCGGTCCGCTGCAGGTGTGGCTCTATGCCCGCCAGCATCCCGGCGAGACGATGGCCGAATGGTGGATGGAAGGCGCGATCGAGCGGCTGCTCGACGAGCATGATCCGGTCACCCGCAAGCTGCGCGAGAAGGCGACCTTCCACATCGTTCCGAACATGAACCCGGATGGATCCCGGCGCGGGCATCTCAGGACCAACGCCGCCGGCATCAATCTCAACCGCGAATGGCACGCCCCGAGCCTCGAGAAGAGTCCGGAAGTCCATTATGTCCTTGAGGAGATGAAGAAGACCGGCGTGGATTTCGCCATGGACATTCATGGCGACGAGGCGATCGAAGCCAATTTCCTCGCCGGTTTCCAGGGCATTCCATCATGGCAGGCCGACCAGCAGGTTCTGTACGATGCGTTCGGCCAGGCGCTGGTCGACATCTCGCCCGATTTCCAGACTGAGCGCGGCTATGACATCCCGCCGCCCGGCCAGGCAAATCTCTCCATGTCCACGACACAGCTCGCGGAGCGGTTCGGCGCCGTCTCGATGACGCTGGAAATGCCGTTCAAGGATTATGACGCACTGCCGGACCCCGTCTACGGCTGGTCGCCGGACCGCTGCCGGCTGCTGGCACGCGCCTGCCTGGATGCGCTGCACGCCGTCATAGACGACGTCGCGGCGTATCGCGCCGCGGCGAAATGATCGAGATACGCGAAGACGATCTGTCAGGCCCCGAGGTGCGGGCGTTGCTTCACCTTCATCTCTACGGCATGGCAGAGACTTCGCCGCCGGAAAGCGTCCACGCCCTCGGTATCGAGGCTCTGCGCGCTCCAGATGTAACCTTCTGGTCAGCCTGGCAGGATGGCGAGTTGCTGGGCTGCGGCGCGCTGCGCGCGCTGACCGCCGACCACGGCGAGATCAAGTCGATGCGCACAGCGCCTAATCACTTGCGCAAGGGGGTCGCGGCCGCATTGCTGCGCCACATCGTCGCGACCGCCGCCGCGCGCGACTACAAGCGGCTCAGCCTTGAGACCGGCTCGGGTCCCGCCTTCGCACCGGCACATGCCTTCTACCGTAGCTTCGGCTTCACGGAGTCCGGCGCGTTCGCCGACTATCCGCCGAACGATCCGTTCAGCCGCTTCATGTCGCGCCCGCTTTAGGCTAGGCGCATCCCGAGCCTCAATTCGGGAGATCACCCTTGCCCCGCCTCGTCCTTATCCGTCACGGCCAGTCCGCATGGAACCTGGAAAACCGCTTCACCGGTTGGTGGGACGTCGATCTGACCGATCAGGGCGTCGCCGAGGCGAAGGCTGCAGGCGAGCTGCTCGCCGCGAAGGGCCTGGATTTCGACCTTACCTTCACCTCGCTCCAGACCCGCGCGATCAAGACGCTCAACATCGCGCTGGAGGCGATGGGGCGGCTCTGGCTGCCGGTCGAGAAGCACTGGCGGCTGAACGAGCGCCATTATGGCGGCCTGACCGGGCTGGACAAGGCCGAGACCGCGGCCCGGCATGGCGATGAACAGGTCCATATCTGGCGCCGCTCGTTCGACATCCCGCCGCCGGCGCAGGAGGCCACCGGGGCGTTCGATCTCACCAACGACCGTCGCTATGCCGGCATTGCCATCCCGACGACAGAGAGCCTCAAGGACACGATCGCGCGAGTCCTGCCTTACTGGGAGGAGAGGATCGCCCCGGCACTACGCTCCGGCGAGCGGGTGCTGATCTCGGCGCACGGCAATTCACTGCGCGCGCTGGTCAAGCATCTGTCGAACATTCCCGACGACGAGATCACGAGCCTGGAAATCCCGACCGGACAGCCGATCGTCTACGAACTGGACGACAATCTCGCCGAGGTCGAGCGCTATTATCTCAAGGACCGCTAGCGGCTCAGAACTCCTTGACCCGCGCCATGTTGCGCTGGGCGCGGACGAGAACTTCCTCGGCGCCGTCGCCCGGCAAAATGGCCGCGACGCCGACCGTGGCCTTCAGCGCCACCCGGGTGCCGCCCAGATCGAGCGGCTGTCCGGCGACGAAGCGGGCAATGCGCTCGCCGGTCTCGATCGCGGAATCGGCGTCGAGATGGTCGAGAACGAGCCCGAAGCCGCCACCCAGCCGAGCGGCAACGTCGGTGACGCGGATCAGCCCCTTCAGCAGCCTCGCGACATGGCAGAGCGCAGCATCGCCGGCGATCCGGCCGTGCATGTCGTTGAGCGTCCGGAGACCGGACAAGTCGATCGACAGCAAAGCCGCTGGCGTGCGATGCCGCTGGGCCTGACCGACAACACGGTCGAGCTCGCGGCGGAAAGCCCGCTCGTTGGCGAGGCCGGTCAGCGGATCTGTGTCGACCGCCTCCTCCAGATCGCCGAGCCGGGCGCGGGTTTCGGCCAGGGCGGCGCGCAAAAGGGCGTTCTCGTCCGTCAGCCGCGACAGCGCCTCGCGCACGTCGGGCGCACAGGAGTCCCACTCCGTTCCTACCGCGAAATTCGGCCGTGCCGTCACCTGTCGCTCCAATACCCCATCAAACGGTTCCGCTTAGCGCATCGGTGGTTAACAACGCGCGAAAGGCAGCGGATTGCCGAAGGGCGGCTGGCCGGTTAAGGCGTGCGCTTCGCCGACCAGACGGGTTTCAGATATGACCGCCGGATCGCCTCTCATCGGGATCATCATGGGCAGCCGCTCCGATTGGGAGACGATGAAGGAGGCGGCCGACATCCTGGATGCGCTCGGCGTGCCCTATGAAACCAAGGTGGTTTCCGCCCATCGCACTCCGCAGCGGCTCTACAATTATGCGACCGGCGCCGTAGGCCGCGGCCTGAAAGCGATCATCGCCGGCGCCGGCGGCGCGGCGCACCTGCCCGGCATGGCGGCGTCGATGACCCGCCTGCCGGTGCTCGGCGTGCCGGTTCAGTCCAAGGCGCTGAAGGGCCTGGATAGCCTGCTCTCCATCGTCCAGATGCCCGCCGGCGTGCCAGTGGCGACGCTGGCGATCGGCAAGGCCGGCGCAGCCAATGCTGGCCTGCTCGCCGCCGCGATCCTCGCCACGTCCGACCAAGCACTGGCCGAACGGCTGGAATCGTGGCGTCAGGCGCAGACCGACGGGGTCGCCGAAAGCCCCGAATGATCGTTCCGCCCGGCTCCACCATCGGCATTGTCGGCGGCGGCCAATTGGGCCGGATGCTGGCGCTGGCCGCCGCACCTTTGGGCTACAAATGCCACATTTACGCGCCCGACGAGACGCCGCCGGCCGGCGAGGTGGCGGTGCGCGTTACGCGCGGAAGCTTCGAAGACGAGGCCGCCCTGGCGCGTTTTGCGGCGGACGTCGATGTCGTCACCTACGAATTCGAGAATATCGCCGCCGGCCCTTTGCGCGCGATCACCGAGAGGGTTGCGCTCTGGCCGCCGCGCGAATCGCTGGAGATCGCGCAGGACCGGCTGAACGAGAAGCAGTTCGTCACCCGCCTGGGCGGACGCCCAGCCCCGTTCGCCGCCGTCGATGATCGCGCCGGGCTAGACAAGGCGCTGGCCGAAATCGGCGCACCGGCGATCCTGAAGACCCGGCGGCTGGGCTATGACGGCAAGGGGCAGGCGCGGATCATGGAGGCGGCCCAAGCGGACGCGGCCTGGGAGGCTGTGGCAGGGGCGCCGGGTGTGCTGGAAGGTTTCGTCGCGTTCGACGCGGAATTCTCGATCCTGCTGTGCCGGGGCGGGGATGGCGAGATCGTGCTGTGGGACGCGCCCCGCAATGTCCACGAGGACGGTATTCTCGCCCGGTCCGTCGCCCCGGCCGGCGAAACGCTTGCGCCCGCCATCGCAGAAGCAGAAGCGCTGGCGCGGAAGGTGGCGGATGCGCTCGATCATGTTGGCATGCTGGCGCTGGAATTCTTCGCCGTCGGCGAACGGGCAGTGTTCAACGAAATGGCGCCGCGCGTCCACAACAGCGGCCACTGGACAATCGAGGGTGCGGAGACCTCGCAGTTCGAGAACCATGTCCGCGCAATCTGCGGGCTACCGCTCGGCGCGACCACCCGAACGGCGCCGCGCGTCGAGATGACCAATCTGATCGGCGCGGACGTGGACGGCTGGCGCGGTCTGCTCGCCGAGCCCGGCGCGCACCTGCACCTTTACGGCAAGCATCACGCCCGCCCGGGCCGGAAAATGGGTCACGTTACCCGCTTGAGCGGCCGGGCGGGCTAAGCGTCCACCCAGCCGGTCCGGCGCAATTACTGTCCGGCTGGCGCAGGCGCGCCGGGCGCCTGGATCACCTCGACCGGAATGCCGAGCTGATCGAGCTGCGAGCGGACCCGGCTTGCATCGCCGACCACCACCCAGACGAAGTTCTCCGGATGGATGTAGTGGCGCGCGACCTCGTCCAGAGCCGGCGCGGTCATGCCGGCATAGCGGTTCGCGATCGTTTCCCAATAATCGTCCGGCCGCTGGTAGAGCGCATTCGAACGCAACGCGCCGAGCACCGCCTGCGACGTTTCGAACTGTCCGGGAAGCTGGCGAGTATTGCCGAGCACCACACGCTGAAGCTCCGCTGCGGTCACGCCGTTCGCTCCCAGGAAGCCGCTCACCTGTTCGCGGACTGCCTGAATCGAATCGCCCGTGCGGTCCGCCTGGACCGGCGCCTGGATCAGATAGGGAATCTGATGCTCGCGCATCGCGGGGAAAGCGAAGGCACCATAGGACCAACCCCTGGTCTCGCGCAGATCCATGTTGATGCGGGCGAGGAAGTCGCCGCCCAGCACTTCGTTGGACACTGTGAGGTTCAGCAGATCCTGCGTTCCTTCCGCCGCCAGCAATTGGCCGGCGAGGATGAACGATTGCGGCGACTGTGGCCGGTCGATCAGCACGATGCGCGGCCCCGCCGCCGGCGCGTGCGCCGGGAAGGTCTTGGTGCCACGCGGCGTCGCGGGCGCCCGCCAGTTGCCGAGCCGGCCTTCGAGCTGCGCGACAAGCTCGTTGAGCGGCAGATCGCTGACGACAAAGATCGTCGCATTGTCAGGACGGATCCATGCCTGATGGAAAGCGATCAGCTCGTCGCGGGTCAGCGCCTGCACGACGGCGGGATCGCCGGTGCCGGTGCCCGGCTTTCCGTAGGGATGATCGGCGCCATAGAGCAAGGCGGGCAGCGCGCGCAGCGCCAGCCCCTGCGGCTGGGTCATCTCCTGCGCGATCCCGGCGAGCTGCTGCTGGCGGATGCGCTCCACTTCGCCCGGCGCGAAGGCCGGGTTACGGATCACGTCCGAAAGCAGGTCGAGCGACGGCCCGAGATTGGCGCTGAGAGCGGTCAGCGACACGGTCGTCCGGTCCAGGCTCTGGCCCGTGCCGATCGTAGCGCCGAGCCGCTCCTGCGCCTCAGCGAGCTGGGTCGAATTGAGGCTGGTCGTGCCTTCGGTGAGCAGGTTCAACATCATCGCCTGGGTACCGAGCCGGTTGCTCGGATCGGCGGCGGCGCCGGCATTGAACTCGACCGCGACGCGGGTGACCGGAACGGTCTGGCGGCGCGCATAGATCACCTGAACGCCGTTCGAAAGCCGGGCGCGCTCGGTGGCCGGGAAATCGAGCTCGGCACTGCCGGACACGCCCGGTGCTTCGCGCTGCGCAAAGGGCAAGGGCGCAAGCGGCCGGTCGCCTTCCTGCGGCGGCGTATAGTAACGCGGGCTCTGGCTGGCGGCCTCGGCGCGCGCGCCGGTCACGCCCGGCGCCTCATCATAAGCCTCGCGCTCGCCCGGATCGACGCGAATGGCAAGCACGGGCCGCGACAGCCAGCGCTGCATCGCGTCACGCACCTGCGCCGGAGTCACCTGCGCCAGCTGCTCCAGCCGGGTACGATAAAAATCGGCGTCGTCAGCGTAGAGCAGGCCTTCGGCGAGCGCGACGGCCTTGCCGCCGAAACCACCGACCTGTTCCAGCCCCTGGACCCGGCTGGAAAGCGTCCGCATCACGGCGCGGCGCACCTCGTCTTCGGTAGGGCCGTTGGCGACGAAATCGGCGATGATTTGGTCGAGCCGGCGGGACACGGCATCCACGTCCTCGTTGGGGCGCACGTCCACATAGGTTTCGAAGATGCTGACGCGCTGGAAAGGCATGACATAGGAAACGACGCGGGTCGCGGTCTGATCACCGCGCACCAGCTCGTTGTCGAGGCGCGAACTGGCGAGCCCGCCCAGAATCTGTCCCGCGACCTGCAGCGGCACCTGATCCCGATCCGTCAGGCTCGGCACGGCCCAGTTGCGGTAGATTCGGGTGTTGGCGACCCGGTCGTGCATTGTCCGGTCGACGCGCGCGGGGAGGGTCGGCACATCGGCCTGGGCAGGGTTGTTCACCGGACCGCGTGCGATGTCACCAAAATAGCGCTCGACGAGCGGGCGCGCCTCGGCGGCATTGATGTCGCCGGCGAGCACCAGAACCGCATTGTTCGGGCCGTATTTGTCGCGGAACCATTGCTGCACCGTTTCCATCGTCGCGGCGGAAAGGTCCGCCATCGAGCCGATCGTGGAGTGGCGATAGGGATGACCTTCGGGGAAAAGGCCTTCGAGCTGGGCATATTCGACCATGCCATAGGGCTGGTTGTCACCCTGCCTCTTCTCGTTCTGTACAACGCCGATCTGGTTGGTCAGATTCTCCTGCGTCACCGCGCCGAGCAGATGGCCCATCCGGTCGCTTTCCAGGAACAGCGCCTGCTCGAGCGCCGGACGTGGGACGGTCTGGAAATAATTGGTGCGGTCGAACCAGGTCGTGCCGTTGAGGTCGGTCGCACCGATCGCGCGGGTATATTCGAAATATTCGCCCGGCGCGTTCTCGGAGCCGTTGAACATCAGATGCTCGAACAGATGCGCGAAGCCGGTGCGGCCGGCAGGCTCGTCCTTGGAGCCGACATTGTACCAGACGCTGACCGCGACGATCGGCGCCTTGCGATCCTCATGGACGATGACGCGCAGGCCGTTCGCGAGCGTAAAGGTCTCGTGCGGAATGTTGACCCGGGCCAGGAGTGCCTGCGGATCAGCGCCCTGAGCCTGGGCAGCCGGCTGGGCGACGGCGGGTGCTCCGGAAAGGGCGCCGATGCCAGCCAGCGAAATGCCGGCGGCGAGCGCAAATGATGTGAATAGCTTACGCATGCGACTCCCCTGAATCTATGGCAGGGACAGTAACGTGGTGTGCGGCCAAGACAAGACACTCCGACGGGATTCGACGACGATCTCTTGTGTGGCTTCAAGGCAACACTACATCGCGACAAACCAGACAGGGGCTGAAACGCAACCATGAACCTCGAAAAATTCACCGATCGGGCCCGCGGCTTCCTCCAGTCGGCCCAGACCGTCGCCGTCCGCCTCGATCATCAGCGGATCGCACCCGTTCATGTCCTGAAAGCGCTGCTGGAGGATGAGCAGGGTATGGCCGCCGGGCTGATCGCCCGCGCCGGCGGCGATGCGGCAGCGACGCGGCGCGAGACCGATGCTGCGCTGGCGAAAATCCCAGCCGTCTCGGGCAGCGGCGCCAATGCCGCGCCGGCGCTGGACAGCGAAACGATCCGCGTGCTCGACAGCGCCGAACAGATCGCGGGCAAGGCGGGCGATTCCTATGTGACGGTCGAGCGACTGCTGCTCGCCCTCGTGCTCGCCACCACCACCGACGCAGGCAAGGCACTGGCCGCGGCCGGCATGAAGGCCGAGGCGCTGAACGCCGCGATCGAGGAACTGCGCGGCGGCCGCACCGCCGATACGGCCGGCGCCGAGGACCGCTACGACGCGCTCAAGAAGTTCGCCCGCGATCTCACCCAGGCCGCGCGCGACGGCAAGCTCGATCCGGTGATCGGCCGCGACGAAGAAATCCGCCGCACCGTCCAGATCCT
>CAYTMM010000022.1:37928-38151 GCA_964438875.1 uncultured Sphingosinicella sp.
AACCCCGTCCTGATCGGCGAGCCCGGCGTCGGCAAGACCGCGATCGCGGAGGGGCTCGCGCTGCGCATCGCCAATGGCGACGTGCCGGACAGCCTGAAGGACCGCCGCCTGATGGCGCTGGACATGGGCAGCCTGATCGCCGGCGCGAAATATCGCGGCGAGTTCGAGGAGCGCCTCAAGGGCGTGCTCGACGAAGTGAAGGGCGCCGAAGGCGACATCATCC
>CAYTMM010000023.1:0-30151 GCA_964438875.1 uncultured Sphingosinicella sp.
CCCTCATGAAGAAGACCGCCCGGTTCCGGGAATTGCTGAAAGGCGACGAACTTCTGATTTCGCCCGGCGTATATGACGGCTACAGCGCGCGCCTGGTCGAACAGGCTGGATTCAAGACCGCCTGCACGACTGGCGCAGGCCTTTCCAACTCGCTCCTTGGCCAACCTGACACCGGCGTCATGGGCTTGTCCGACAACGTCAATGCGTGCCGCCATCTCGCGCGCAGCATCGACATTCCGCTGATGGCGGATGCCGACACTGGCTATGGCAATGCGGTCACAGTGCACCATGCGGTCCGCCTGTTCGAGGAAGCGGGCGTCGTGGGCGTCAACATCGAGGATCAGATCAGTCCGAAGCGCTGCGGCCATATGCAGGGCAAGGACGTCATCGATGTCTCCGAAATGGCCAAGAAGATCGAATCAGCCTGCGCGGCGCGGCGTGACGATGATTTCGTCATTCTCGCCCGGACCGACGCGATCGCCGTCGAGGGCATCGAAGGCGCCATTCGCCGCGCCAGGGTCTATGCGGCGGCCGGAGCCGATCTGGTCTTCGCGGACGCGATCCATGGCGAGGAGCAGATCAAGCGGTTCGTGGAATCGGTTCCCGTGCCAGTTTCGGTCAATATGGGCTTCGGCATACGTTCGCGGCCGACCACACCGCTCATTCCCTATACGCGCCTGCGCGAGCTGGGTGTGAAGCGTGTTACCCTGCCGCGCATGCTGCCGGCGGCGGCGATCATGGCGATGCGCAATGCGCTGGCGATCCTGAAGGACAGCGCGCCGACCGGCAAAGCCGTCGATCGCCCCGATCTGCTGGTCGGGATCGAGGATATCATGGAGTTGATGGATTATCCGACGCTGCGGGCGATGGAAAAAGCCTATCTCTACACGGACGATTTCGCGGAGCGTTACGGCGCAATCGCGGCAGAGTCCTGATGAAGATGTCCGGTCGCCCAGAGAGGGAGGCGACCGGACATCCCTCGCAAGCGGCCTGGCCGCTATTCCTCCGAACCGAGCTTGCGCAGCGTGATTGGCGCAATCGGGATCGTCGTGGTCTTCTGCTCGGTGTAGAAATCCATGCTAGCCTGCATGCTGTCGCGGCCGATGCCGGATTCCTTGAAGCCGCCGAACGGCGCGCGCACTTCGCGCACCAGCGGCGTATTCACCCACACAGTACCGGTACGCAGCCGCTGGCTGATATTCATCACCTTGCGCACGTCGTTCGACCACAGATAGCCGACCAGCCCGAACTTGGTGTCGTTGGCGATCCGGATCGCGTCTTCCGCCGTATCGAAGATCAGGAAGCTGCCAAAAGGTCCGAAAATCTCCTCCTGGCAAACGCGTGCGGCATTGTCCGGCGCGCGAATGGCCGTGGGCGAGAAATAGAAGCCCTTGTCGAAGCCGGGCGCGCGCGTGCCGCCGACAATGATCTCCGCGCCATCCTCCTTGGCGATATCGACATAGGACAGCACACGCTCATAATGCTGGCGGAAGGCGAGGGGGCCGACCTCGGTGCGCGGATCGAGCGGATCGCCGACCCGAATCTGCGCGGCGCGGGCGGCGAAGCGGGCGATGAAATCGTCGGCAATCGAGCGCTGGACCAGAATGCGCGATCCCGCCAAACATTGTTGACCGTTGTTTGAATAGATGCCGAGCAGCGCGCCGTTGAGCGCATCCTCGGGATCAGCATCCTCGAAAATGATGTTCGCCGATTTGCCGCCAAGCTCCAGCCCAACATGCTTGAGGCCCATCGCGGCGGCCGCCATGATATGGCGGCCGGTTTCCGTGCCGCCGATGAACTTCACGAGATCGATGCCCGGATGATTGACCAGCGCAGCACCGGTAACCGGACCGCGCCCGTTGACCAGATTGACGACGCCCGGCGGCAGGCCGCCCTCGATCAACAGTTCGACCAGGCGATGCAGCGAGACCGGGGTATGTTCGGACGGCTTGATGACGCAGCAATTTCCGAACGCCAGGGCTGGCGCGATCTGCATCGACGCGAGCGACATGGGCGAGTTCCACGGCGCGACGATCGCGACCACGCCAACTGCTTCGCGCGTGACATAGGTGATGTACTTGCTGTTCTGCTGAAATGTCTCGCCGGCGGCCGTGTGCGCGACATCCAGGAAAAATTCGAAATTCTCCAGCACGCGCGCGATCTTGCGACCTCGAATATCCCACAACGGAACCCCGGTATCGAGGCAATCGATATAGGCCAACTCGTCCGTATGGGCGCGCACATGCTCCAGCGCCTTGAGAATGACGGCCCGCCGTTCTGCAAGATCCATCCGCGACCAGGACCCCTCATCGAACGCGGCGCGCGCGGCCCGGACAGCGCGATCGACATCCTCGGCCGTGTCTTCTCGAAGGACGGAAATTACGCCTTCCGTGGCCGGATTGACCACATCGATCAGGAACCCGTCGGCATCGCCCTGTGCGCCGGGCGCGATCGAAGTAAGGCGAGGACGAACGGCGAACGTATCCGAAGCAGGCGCACTGGCCATCAGGAACTCCATTTCAAGGGCAATGGATCATGTCAGTGCATGATGTTATCATGTTGGCATTATAACATAATATTGTCAACACTTCTTGCCTCGCCGAACGAGACCCGGCATTAGTGTGAACATCTGTCATACGGAAAAGTGCGGGCGCTGCCGCGGGGGCTGTGGCCGGAGGAAGGCGGAGAACACAACATATGACCGAAGTCGTCCGCGACAGTATAAAAGCCCTAAGATACCATCAGGTCTATTCGCTGCTACGCGGATGGATTTTCGATGGCACCTATGGTGCTGGTGCCAAACTCCCTCCCGAAGGCGAATTGTGCGAACGTCTGGGCGTGTCGCGGATCACATCACGTAAGGCGCTCGACATGCTGGTCAGCGAGGGACTCGTTACGCGTGTCCAGGGCAAGGGCACATATGTCGCCAAGGATCTCCCCGGGATGCCGAGCGTCGGCGACATGGGTCACCTGATCCGCAAGGTCACGCGACTGACCTCCCGCTCGAAGGTGGTGGATATCAAGATACGCGAGGTGGACGCCGATGCTGAAACCGCCCGCGACCTGCATCTGAAAGCGGGGGCAAAGGTGCGGGAGATCACGTTCGTGCGAACCGTGGAAGGCCGCCCGACAGGCTATCGCCATTCCTTCATGCCGCTGGATGTGGCGCCGGACATCTCCGCGGACGAGATCCGCACCAAGCCGATGCTGACGGTGTTGGAGAATCACGGTGTCGACATCTCGGCGGCCGATCAGCTGATCGGCGCGAGTCTCGCTGACACGCAGAAAGCTATGCTGCTGGACACCACCGTGGGCGAGCCGCTCGTGCGCATCCGTCTTGTTCTCTACGACAAGGACAAGCGGCCGATCGAGCGCAGCACCCGTTACTATCTGGCCGATCGTTATGAACACCGCATCTATCTGACGCGCAAAGATGGTATGAGCGACAGCAACCGGGATTTCTGAGCGACGGGCGAGAGTCCGCTCTCGCCCGCCGCCATTCCTATCGGATCAATGATGCTCCATCAGGGAACCAAAGCCGACCGCTCGGTCCTTGATGTCCAAGCTACGCAGCGTGTGCCAGTAGGTCACTGTGTTACATGCGAGAACCGGCTTGTCGATCCACTTTTCCGCCTCTGCCGCGATATGCCCGGTCGGCATGTTCGTGCCCGGTTCGATGATTACGTCGACATCTTCCTGCGCGAGCGTGTGTAACGCCTCGACGATGATGTGTTCCGGGCGCGAAGCGATCTCCAGCGGCGTCGTGCATTTGAGGCCGATCAGCTTGACCACGTCGAATCCCGCGCTGGTGAAGAATTTCAGAACCTTTTCGTCACCCGGCTCCTGATAGGGGGTCAGCGCGGCGATCCGTGGCCGCACGTTCAGCGCCTTCAGCGCGGCGAGAAAGGCCAGCGACGGCAGGATCATCGGGACGCCTCCGGCATGCGCAGTCAGTTCATCGCGCATTGCCTCGGCTTCGGGAACCGAATCCTTGAACGTATCGATCGAATGGCCCAGCAGGATTGTGTCGGGCTGACACGGTAGAACCAGGTCCATCGCCGTCTTGATATGCTCGGTGCCGCGCATCAGACTGCGACGATAGGCCTCCAGTCCGACACCGCGATTGGCCGGGGCCATGCGCGTCACATGATTCGTCACCCAGGCCGGCCGGAGCGCCTCATATTCCGGCTGGGCAATCGTGTTGGTCGCCGGGACGATCACGCCGATTTTCGCGCGCCAGCCCAGGCCGTCGTCACTGCGCAATTGGAATGACTGTGTCATGCTTGCTCCTGCTTTTGGATGCACGGCGATGCCACCGGCGGCCGCGCAAAAAGTCGAAATGAATGGTGTGATTGGCTCAATCGATCGTGAGCGATCGTTCGAGTGATGCCAGCATTGAGGACCGGAACAGGAAATCGCGCATCAGATTGCGGTCGCCCACGGTGCGTTCGAAATCCGCCCAGATCTGCTCGCGCAGTTCCGGATCCTTCTCGCGGTGCCGCTTATAGTTGCGGTCCGACTGCGCCTGCACGTCATCGACGGCAATTGCACGCCGACGGCGCGCGTAGCGATCGAGCAGTGCCGGATCAGCACCTTCCAGAACCGGCCCGAGATGTTCGGCCAGAGCATGCGCATCGTGAACGCCACTGTTCATGCCCATGCCGCCGGCCGGGCTGTTCAGGTGCGCAGCGTCACCGGCGAAGAGGATGCGTCCGTGCCGGAAATTGTCGATCACCCGGCGATGAACCGAATAGGCGCCGACATGGACGATGCGGTAGTTGTCGCGCCGGGGGAGGATCGCCTGCAGTCGCTCTTCAATACCCGCCGGACTGGTGGCCTTGTCGAGTTCCTGTCCCGCCCGGGGTGAAAAGCCCACCCGCCAGTTCGCGCCCACGCGCATCAGGCTGAAATGGTCGTCGGCGGTCCACAGATAGTTGACTGGCAGGATATCGGGAATGTCGTTGTGGAAGGCATGATCGACGACGACCGTGATCGACGTGCGCGGATAAGTTTCGCCCTCGAACGGCAGGTCCAGCAGGCGCCGGATCGTGCTGCGGCCGCCATCGGCCGCGATGATATATTCCGCATTGATGCGGACCGTTCCATCCGCCTGCGCGACATTGGCCCACACTCCTCCATCATTTTGGCCGACGGACTCGACCGCAGCGTTGAATCTGATCTCGAACAAGGGATTGTCGGTCAGCTTCTCCACAATCGCGCGCGTCATGCGGAACTGCTCGCATTGGAGGCGATAGGGATGCGCGGTCAGCCCCTCCAGCGTCGACAGGTCGAAGATGACGGTCTTGCCGTTCTCGTGCTGGCGATACTGCCATTGCTGCGCGATATGGCCTTGCGGAATGAGCCGATCGGCGATCCCGCTTGCTTTCAGCATGTCCAGCGTCGGCGGATGAAAGGTCGAAGCGCGCATGTCCTCCGAAAGCTCGGGCCCGGATTCGACGACGAGCACTGGAACACCTTTTTCTACGAGAAACAGCGCGCTGGTAAGGCCGACGGGGCCGGCCCCGGCAATGAGGACACGAGGTTCAGGCACGGGCGAGTTCTTTCTCGGTAGGGGTCTGATCGGCGATCTCACGCCAAAGCAGACAGGCAACGCCGTGGCCATCAGCGGTCTCGATTTCGGGGACATGCTTGCGGCATGGCGCGGCCGCATGCGGGCAACGCGTGCGGAACACGCACCCCGATGGTGGATCGATCGGCGAGGGAATCTCCCCGGTCAGGCCCAGCCGTTCCTTGACGCGCTCGCGCCGGGGATCTGGCCGCGGAACGGCATCGATCAGCGCCTTGGTATAGGGATGTCGCGGTTCGCGGAAGATCGACTCCCGATCACCGATCTCCATGATCTTGCCCAGATACATGACCAGCACTCGCTCGCAGAGCTGATGCACGACCGACAGATCGTGGCTGATGAAGAGGATGGAGACTCCGTAATCCTTCTTCAGCTTGCGGATCAGGTTGACCACCTGCGCCTGCGTCGAAACGTCGAGCGCACTCACCGGCTCGTCGCACACCACCAGTTTCGGCCTCAGGATCATCGCACGGGCGATGCTCACCCTCTGACTCTGTCCTCCGGATAGCTCGTGCGGAAAACGGTCTTCGAATTCCGGGTTGAGGCCAACGGCACGCATCATTTCCATCGCCGCCGTGCGGCGTTCGGTCTTGCTCAGTTCAGGCGAGAATACCTCAAGCGGTTCGGCGATGATGGCGCCCACGGTCATGCGCGGATTATGGGTTGAAAGCGGGTCTTGAAAAATGATTTGCAGTTCGCGGCGCAGCGGCCGGACCTCGGCCTGCGAGAGGCCGGCAATGTCCTGACCCATCCAGACCACCCGCCCGCTGGTCGACTGGACAAGGCGGATGATCGCGCGGCCGAGCGTCGATTTGCCGCAGCCCGATTCTCCCACGATCCCCAGCGCCTCGCCCGGCGCGATCGAGAAGCTCACTCCGTCCACCGCCTTGAGCGATCCATATTTCGTCCGCAACAGCCCCCGGCCGACCGGAACCGGGAAGTGGACCTTGAGATTTTCGACCGAGAGCAGCGGTTCGGTCATGGCAGTTCCTCAAGATGACAGGCGGCCTGATGGCGTTCGCCCCGCACGGTCAGGTCAGGCATGCGATCGGCACAGATCGGCGCGGCAACATCGCAACGTGGACGGAACCGGCAGCCGGTCGGCAAACGAAGCAGGTTGGGCGGCTGGCCGGGAATGACCTTGAGCTCCGCATCTGGCGGAGCGTCCAGCGACGGGATCGAACGCAGCAACCCTTGTGTGTAAGGATGTCGGGGCGTGTAGAACAGGGTTTCGGCTGGCCCCGTCTCGATCACATTGCCGGCGTACATGACCGCGACTGAATCGCACAAGCCGGCAACGACGCCCATGTCATGGGTGATCATCACGATCGACGTGTCGGTATGTGCTTTGAGACCGCGGAAGATCTCCAGAATCTCGGCCTGCACGGTCACGTCAAGCGCAGTGGTCGGCTCGTCCGCGATCAGCAGCTTGGGTTTGCATAGCAGGGCCTGGGCAATCACAATCCGCTGCCGCATGCCGCCGGACAGTTCGTGCGGATATTGCTGGAAGCGACGCTTGGCCGCCGGGATGCGCACGATTTCCAGCACTTCCAGCACCCGTTCGCGCGCCTCGGCGGCGGAAACGCCGCGATGGCGGATCAGCCCCTCGGACATCTGGTCGCCGATTCGGAGGAACGGCGTCAGCGAACTCATCGGATCCTGGAAGATGATCGCCATCTCGTCGCCGCGAATGGTGTCGAGCATCGATCGGGGGGCGTTGAGGATTTCACGTCCGTTCAATTTCACGCTGCCGGAGGCGCGGCCGTTTTCGGCCAGTAGTCCCATCACGGCGAGAAAGCCCTGGCTTTTGCCGGAGCCGCTTTCCCCCACCACGCCCAGACACTCGCCACGCCGCAGGAGCAGGTCGATGCCGTTCACGGCGCAGACCTCGCCGGTATCAGCCGCGAACTTGACCGTCAGGCCGCGACATTCGAGGACCGACGCCGCGCCGGGCGCGTCAGCGGTCGCGGGGGTCAAGGACATCGCGCAATCCATCGCCAATGAAGTTGAATGCGAACAGCGTCAGGGTGAGCATGATCGACGGGAAGATCAGCAGCCAAGGTGCGTTCTCGATCTCGTTGCTCCCTTGCGAGATGAGTTGCCCCCAGCTCGACAGCGGCTCCTGCACACCAAGGCCGATGAAGCTGAGATAGCTCTCGATGAGGATATTCACCGGGATGAGCAGCGTAACGTAGACGATGACCGGGCTGGTCACGTTCGGGACGATATAACGGGTGAGGATACGGCGATTGGACAGACCGATTGCCCGCGCCGCCTCCACATATTCCTTCTTCTTCACCGACAACGTCTGGCCCCGAACGATACGGGCCATGGTCAGCCATTCGATGGCGCCGATGCACGCGAAGATGATGAAGATGTTCTTCGCGCCGAGGACGGTGACGAGGATGATGATGAAGAACAGCGTCGGCAGCGCGTAGATGACATCGCAGATCCGCATCATCACCGCATCCACACGGCCGCCCAAATAGCCCGACGTTGCGCCGTAGATGATGCCGATCATGAGTGCGACGGAAGTCGCCAGCACGCCGATGGTGAGGGATATCCGGCCCGCATAGAATGTCCGGACGAAAAGATCGCGACCATTTACGTCGGTGCCGAACGGATGGGCCCAGGATGGTGGCTGAAGCACCGCATCCCAATTGACCCGTTCAAGCGAGCCGGGGCTGAGCAGGGGCACGACAATCGACAGCAGCGCCATGATCACAACGATCGCGACGCCAGTCATCGCGGCCCGATTGCGCTTGAACCGACGCATTGCCCGGCGGGTCAATGACTGACCCGGCGGCGGTGCCTCTTCCCCGAGCGGCACGGTCGGTGTGATATCCCGGGCGCCCATCAGTCGACCCTCGGGTCGAGCAGCCGATAGGCGATATCGACGAGCAGATTCATGGTGATAATGAGCCCGGCATAAACGATGGTGATCCCCATGACGACGGGATAGTCCCGGTTGATTGCGCCCTCGGTGAAGGCGCGGCCGATCCCCGGCAGACCGAAAATCTGCTCGATGACCACGGACCCGGTGAGCACGCCGGCGACGGCAGGGCCGAGATAGCTGATGACGGGTGTCAGGCCGGCGCGCAGCGAGTGCCGCCAGATCACGATCCGTTCCGGCAACCCTTTCGACCGGGCCGTGCGCACGTGATTGGCGTGAAGGACATCGAGCATGCCCCCGCGCGTGATCCGCGCCATGATTCCGATCTTGGGCAGCGCCAGAGCTATCGCCGGCAGCACCATGTGACGAACGTCTCCCGGATCCCAGCCGGAGATCGGCAAGACGCCGAGATAGAGACCGAACACCAGCGCCATGGTCGGCGCCGTCACGAACGTAGGTACTGCGATGCCGGTCATCGCCAGGGACATCGTCGCATAGTCAACGGACGTGTTCTTCCGGATCGCAGCGATTACGCCCAGCGTGACCCCCACGACCAGACCGATGAGGATGGCCGTGAGACCGATGCGGGCGCTGACCGGGAAGCCCTGCGCGATGATCTCGGAGACATCACGGTCGATGAAAACGAACGATCGCCCCAGATTCCCTTGCAGGAGGTTCGTCAGGTACAGCCAGAACTGGGTGTGGAGCGGTTTGTCCAGATTATATGCCGCCTCAAGATTCGCGAGAATCGCCGGATCCAGATCGACCTCCGCGTCGAACGGCCCACCCGGCGCGACCTTGATGATCAGGAAGGACAAGCAGACGATGATGAACATCGTCGGCACGGCGACCAGCAGACGCCTGACTATGAGGCTAAGCATCTCGCCCATCCTTTGTGATCATGCCGCCCTCGCACCGACGAGAGGGGAGATGCTTCGAAATCCGCCACCGTGGAAAGCGAGCGGCGCCCGACTTTGCGAGTCGCCAACCGCGAGAACCTGCCAGACGAAAATCACGTGATCGCCAGCCTCGATCCTGCGGGAGGCGCGACATTCCAGATATGCGGCGCTGTCCGTGATGATCGGGGCGCCGAAACTGCCCAAGCGATGCTCAACCTCGGTAAACTTGTCCTTGATCGGCCGCGCGAACCGCAGCGCGAGATCGTTCTGGTCTTCCGCGAGAATGCTGATTGCGAATGGCCCCTCCCGGTCGAAGTGCGGAAGGCTGGGGGATGACAGACTGAGGCTCCAAAGGATGAGCGGTGGGTCGAGTGACACCGACGTGAAAGAATTCACGGTGAGACCGCACAGGCGACCGTCTTCACATTGCGTGGCCACGATCGCGACGCCGGTCGCATAGGAGCCGCATACGCGCCGCATCGCATTAGGGTCCGGTTGGCCGGGCAGCACTTCCTCCTTGGCGGCGCTCAAAAACGCTCTCCCCTTGGCAGTCCAACATGACCTACATCATATCATGCCATCATGACAACATGATATTATTTGTTTTTGATTGGCGATGGAGGTCGCGATGTGCAAGCGTCGGCAAAATTCGCCTCAAACCAGCTACAAGAACGGAAAAACCGATGACAACGATACAAATGATGCGATCGCCGCCTCTCCCTGTCACGAGACTGGCACCTGAATCGGGATGGGGCCAAGCGATGAATTGTATCAAGATGTCTCAAGTGCCGGGGGCGCGGCGTGAACGCGCCTGACGTCCGCATGGCACATAAGTACATGGCGGAGGCACAGCACCATCTTGTGCGGGGCGATCTGCCAGCCGCCGAGCACGCGGCCCGCAAACTCGTGAACGCAGCGCCAAACGTTAGTGAGAGCCACAACGTGCTCGGGGTGGTGTTGCGCAAGATGAGCCGGCTTGATGCGGCGGCGACAGCCTATGCAATGGCGATCGACCTTGACCCGGGCAACGCACGCGCCCGCAACAATCTCGGCGATGTCCTGAGGGTGCAAGGGCGCCATGCAAAGGCCAGGGCCGAGATCGAGATCGCTGTAGGAATTGCGCCTCATCTCGTGGAGGCCTGGCTCAATCTGGCGCAATGCGCGAATGCAATGGGCGAGTTGGAGCTCGCGCGCTCCGCCGTAGCATCCGCGCTTGTTGCCGCACCCGATGATCCGGGCTCTCATCTGTTACGCGCGCGGATCGAACATGATGCGCAAAATGTCCAAGCGGCCGAGGCGGCCTATCGCGCCTATCTGGGTATAAGACCGCACGACGCCGCAGCGCTTGCCGATCTCGGGATGCTGCTTGCGGGGGCGGGGCGGAATGCCGCGGCAATCCAAGCGTTCGAGGCGGCGCTCGAATGCGACCCCTCCCATATAGCCGCCGAGTTCGGATTGCGGGAGGCCACAGCTGCCATGGTGCCGTCTTGGCACATTCCGATGATGAACGAACCAAAGCGAAACGAGGCTTATCGAGAGGCCATACGCGCAATGGTCAGGCCTTCCGACCATGTCCTCGACCTAGGTACCGGCGCCGGTCTGCTCTCCTTGTTCGCGGCGGAAGCCGGCGCCCGGCAGGTCACGGGATGCGAGATGGTGGAGATCGTGGCGCGGGAGGCGCAGGCCATTATCGGGCGAAGCGCCTATGCGGACAGAATCAGCATCGTCGCTAAAAAATCTACGGACTTGAGCGTTGGAAGGGACTTGTCTGCCCAAGCGGACATTCTCGTGTCGGAGATACTGGCCAACGATTTCGTCGGCGAAGGCGTCATCCCCAGCCTGATCGACGCCCGCAAACGCCTACTTAAGCCCGGCGCGCGCATGGTTCCGTGCAAGGGCTCGATCATGGGGGTGCTCGTCGGAGGCGGGCCGATCGAATATCTTCTCGGATTACAATACGTGTGCGGATTCGACATGGCGTCCTTCGCGCATCTCCGGCCCTGGCGGCAGCCCATTGCGCGACGGATCGATTATGACGCTCTTTCGGAAGACCTCACGCTGATCGAATACGACTTCGAGGATCTGGACGATCCGTCTCCTGTGGACGTCATCATTCCCGTCACCGTTGCCCGATCCGGCCGATGCTACGGCATCCTGCAATGGATACGGCTCGAGCTCGCCCCGGGCATTGCCTACGACAACCATCCGCGCACGACCGAATCAGTATGGAACCAGATGCTTTTTGCGTTCCGCGAACCGCTCGACCTCACTCAAGGCGATACGATCGGCATCAGAATTTGGCAGCAAGACGACTATCTTTATGTGACTTATCAAGATCTTGGATAGCAACCCTCCGTGTTAGATTTTCTCCTTGCTATAGGAATAATGTCATTACATCATGACAACGTAATGACGTTATAAATCCATTGGAGGGCTGACAAATGGAACGGTGTCCCAAAATTCGGTGTTCGGTGAGTGCTCTGGCGCTAGCCGCAGGGGCAACGGTCCTCACACTTCCTGTTCATGCTCAATCGTCGCAAAGCCCGGGAGCGACGGATACGGACTCTCATGAAATCGTCGTGACGGCCCGTCTTCGCGAGGAGACGCTGATCGAGGCGCCTTTGTCGATTACGGCCTTCTCTGCCGAGGACATTCAGAACCGTCAGATCGAAAGCATGAACGATCTTTCCGCCCTGTCTCCCGGTCTTGAGTTCGAGCAGGCTTCGAGTTCTACTTCATCGCGCCCCGTGATCAGGGGACAGGCGCAGATCGCCAGGACGTCCGGCGATGTCGCCAACGTCGGCATCTTTGTTGACGGTGTCTATTCTTCGGGCCTCACAGGCAGCGAGATCAGTTTCGCTGGCATCGAGCGCGTCGAGGTCGTGCGCGGGCCGCAAGGCGCGCTTTATGGTCGGAATACCTTTGCCGGCGCCATCAACTATATCACGACAAGGCCCGGTAATGATTTGGCCTTCGGCGGACGCCTGAGCTACGGCCAATATGGCTATTATGAGGTCTCCGGCTATCTCTCGACCCCAATCGTGCATGATCGATTGGCGGTTCGTGTCGATGCCACGACATCGTCCAGTGGCGGTTTCTTCAGGAACCAGGTGAACGGCGAACGGATCAACGTGACGGATACGGACATGATCCGTGCCAGCCTTCGCGCCAATGTCGGCGATCTCAACATCTTCCTGACTGGCACCTATACGCGGGATACATCGTCGCACACCCCGCTTCAGGCCATTCCTGACGACAGCCCGCGCCGGGTGGGCAAGCCGGCTCCCACAAGCCGCTCGCCCATCCAAATCGGACGCCGCGTCGGCGGTCTCGTCGACGATTATACGGAAACCTTCTCGTTCGATCCCCGCGCATTCGGTTCGGAGCGCACCAGCCGGCGCCTTGCGCTCATCATGGATTATGATTTCGGTCCCGTGACGCTCGTCAGCCGCACCGGCTATGACAATCGCGACGTCGCAACCCTGAACGACCTCGACCAGACACCTGCCGGCACCAACTTCTCCGGCAATGTGTTCACCCAAACCGCTTCGGGAGACCTCGAGGATCGCTATGAATTCAGCCAGGATCTGCGACTCCAAGCTTCGAATCCCAGTCGGCTCGATTGGACGATCGGTGGCTATTTCAGCTACGAACGCAACCTCGCATCGTCGGTGCGCTTCGCAGACCCTGATCGCGGCACGACAGCTCCCGCACCGATCAACGGTGCACCCAGCATCGATCAGCAGGACCTGAACCGCAACGCGTTCCGGTCCATCTATGCGTCGCTCAGCTACGATTTCACGGACAGCATCACATTGGCGCTGGAGGGACGCTATACTTCCGAGAACAAGCGCGTCCTCACCGTGCAAAACAATTTCGGCACCGACCGCTTCACGCCCACGAATCCGCCGCAGCCCGAACTGGAGGAGACGTTCAATTATTTCACCCCCCGGGCGATCCTGACCTATCAACCGCACCGTGACCTGAACGTCTACCTTTCGGCTGCTCGCGGTACCAAATCGGGCGGATTCAATCCGGGTACCACACTTCCCGAAGAGTTAACCTACAATCCGGAAAGCAACTGGACCTACGAATTCGGGGTGAAGGCGGCCCTGTTCGATCGTCGTCTAAGGGTGGAAGCGGCAGTTTACCAGATCGACTGGACTAACCAGCAGATTTCGACCTTCGCCCTAGGTCCGATCGGTACGGGGGGCGATTCCTCCATCACCACTAATATTGCCCAATCCCGGGTGAATGGCGGCGAGATTTCGTTGAATTACCACCTGCGTCGGTGGCTCTCCCTCAACGCGGCCTACGCTTATACCAATGCGCGCTATATCGATGGCATCACGTCGACATTTGCGGGCTTCGTCGATTGCGCATCCCTGCCGCGTCTCGAATGCGTCAACGGCGTGACGACGGGCAACATCAGCGGCAACCAGTTGCAATTCTCGCCCCGACACCAGGGAACGGTGGGAGCCGAAGTCACGGTCCCGATCAGCGGAAGCCTCAGCTTCTTTTCGCGCGCAGATCTGTCATTCAACTCCCGCAAGTTCATTGATGCCGGCAATGTCGGCTACATAGCGGGACGTGAGGAATTGCGCGTGCGCGTCGGCATCCAGGGGGAGAATTTCAGGGCACAGGCTTTCTGTCGCAACCTGACGAACGACCGGACGCCTGTCACCGCATTTGCTTCACGCGATTTTAGCGGGAATCCTCACTACTACGCCCGTATCCGGGAACCCCGGCAATGTGGCCTTACCCTCTCTTATTCATACTGAAAGGGCGCTCAGACAAACCCTGTCAGACCAAATGCATTGATTGGTGACGGGATTGCTGCGAGCTAGGGTGGGGCATGCCTCACCCTAGCCAACCCGCCAGCGCATTTCGGTATTTCACTCTTCCCCGGAGGTGATCCGGATGGTCGTGTTTATACGTGCTGTTTCCGCCGTCGCTACGGAATGACGAGAACCTGCCCTTCGAGCGTTGCATCTTCAATCTCGACCACCATCTCGTCGATCGTCAGACTATTTAAGAGCGCCACTCTGCGGCCTAGCGGAATTTGCCGGGATCGATACCCAGCCTGCTCATCTTGTCGTAAAGCGTCTTGCGCGGTAGGCCCAGGCTCTGGAGAACCGGCGCAATCGCGCCGCGGCTTGCGGTCAAGGCTTCGACGATCAGCGCGGCTTCGAACCGGGCCATCCGTTCCGGCAGGGTCAGGATCGGACCCGACTGTTCGGTCAGGCTGTCGCTGGTCAGGTTCAGCACGGCCTTGAAGGCGAAGTTGCGCAATTCGCGCACGTTGCCCGGCCAGTCATGATCGGCGAGCCGTCGCCGCACCATGTCGTTCATCTGGAAGCGCGTCCCCCCGACCTGATCGATCGCTTCCTTGACGAAATGCGCGAAGAGCTGCGGGATGTCCGGGCGGCGTTCCCGCAGGGGTGGCACCCGCAGACGCACGACGTTGAGGCGATAGAACAGGTCATCCCGGAACGCGCCGCGTCGGGCGGCGGCTTCCAGGTCGGTCTTGGCCGCCGCGACAATCCGCAGCTTCAGGGCGCGGGGTGCATCGCCGCCCAGCCGCAGCACCTCGCGTTCTTCCAGCACGCGCAGCATCTTCGTCTGGATATTTGGCGGCATGCTGTCGATTTCGTCGAGAAACAGGGTGCCTCCGTTCGACGCCTCGATCCGGCCGATCCGGTCGCCTCGCCCGGCACCCAACGCCCCGGACTCGTGGCCGAACAGCTCGGATTCCGCCAGCGTTTCGGGCAATGCGCCGCAATTGACGGCGACGAACGGTTTACCCCGCCGGGGGCCGCTGCGGTGGAGGAGGAGGGCTACCAGCTCCTTGCCGCATCCGGTCTCTCCTTCCACCAGCACGTCGATATCGGCTTTGGCCACCTGGGAAATCGTATCGCGCAACCGTACCATGACCGGGCTGTCGCCGATCAGCGGGCTGTCGGCGCTGTCCGCCATGGCGGCACGCAAGGCGCGGTTGTCGACGACGAGGCGACGGGTTTCCAGCGCCTTCTTCGCGGCGGCGACCAGATGATCCGCCGCGAACGGCTTGGTCAGGAACTCGAACGCACCGTTCTTCAACGCGCCAATCGCCATCGGGACATCGGCATGGCCGGTGATGAGGATGACGGGAATCTCCGGATCGATCTCCCGCACCCTGGCGAACAGCTGGAGACCGTCCATCCGTGGCATCCGGATGTCGGTGACCAGCGCACCACCGAAGTCGGGCCCGATTTCGGCCAGCGCAGTCTGCGCGTCGCCGAAGGCAGTGACATCGATCCCGGCCAGTTCGAGCGACTGGACGCTGGCCTGCCGAAGCTTGGCGTCGTCATCGACGAAGAACAGGGTCTGGCGATTGTCGGGGAAGGTCATGACTGTTTCAGCCGGATGCGGAATCTGGCGCCGGTTCCGGGAGCGGACAGCAGATCGAGGTCGCCGCCGAATTCGCGGGCGATGTCCCGCGCGATGCCCAGGCCGAGTCCGAGGCCGTTCGGGCGCCCGGTAATGAAGGGCGTGAACAACTGATCCGTCAGCTCGGCCGGAATGCCGGGGCCGTTATCGGCGATCTCGATTGTCACCTCCTCGTCATAGCGCACGATGATGCGGATCCGCGGATCGGGCCGCCCGTCCAGTGCATCGAGCGCGTTCTGCAGGAGATTGATGACCACCTGTTCGAGCCGAACGCGGTCCGCCACCACGCGAATACCCGGCTGCTCGCCTTCGCGTACGATATCCGCGCCGACGGCGCGGACCCTGTCGCCGATCAGGAGTAGCGTGCCGTCCAGCACCGGTCCGATTTCGACCGCATCGATGGCCGGTGTGCCGCGTCGGGCGAAGGCGCGCAGTTCCGCGGTGATCTTGCCGATACGCTCGGTCAGCTCCACGATCAGGCCCAGATTGGCGCGCGCGCGATCCGGCTTGTCCTGATTGAGGAAGTTGTCGGCATTGTCCGCAAAGGCGCGAATTGCCGCTACGGGCTGGTTGATCTCGTGCGCCACCCCGGCAGTGATCTGGCCGATCGAGCCGAGCCGGTTGGCCTGCGCAAGCTCCTCGCGCGCCGCGCGGTATCTCTGGTCCGCACGCTCGCGCTCACCCGATTCCTCGGTCAGCCGCGCATTGGCATCGCGCAGCTCTGCGGTTCTGGCTACCACCTCGTTTTCCAGTACGCGGCGCGCTTCTTCCTGGAGCAGCCGTTTCTCGCGCACACGATAAAGCCAGATCAATCCGAGCGTGACGAGAACGAACGCGGCGAGGATCGCGGCGTGCGCCGTCGCCATCGCGCTGGCCTCGTTCGGGGCAAGCGGCTGCAAATGGGTGAGCTGGCCATTGTCGATGCCGGACGGAAGATCGGCCGCACGGTAGCGAACGACATCGCCTGTCACGCCTTCGCTGGTGGCCGGCCCTTCGCGGGTCAATCCGATCGGCGTCAGAGGCAGGTCGCCGAACTGTAGTGTCCGGCGGATTTCCGCCATAGCGTCCGGCGCGAGCGGCCGGGTCCGCAGGAAGCGCCATTCCGGACGGCTGGTGATGATGACGACGCCGTGGCGATCGGTGACGAAGGTTGGGCCGGGCTGCTGCGCCCAGCCGGCTTCCAGACGGTCGAACTCGACCTTGACCACGATCACGCCCAGTATCTCGCCATCGCTTTCGACACGCTGGGCGATGAAGAGGCCGGGGCGGCCGCTCACCGTGCCCAGGGCGAACAGCTCCGCAGCGCCCCGCTCCATCGCGCCGCGGAAGTAAGGGCGAAAACCGTAGGCCTGACCCACGAAGCTGGTCGGCAAGCGCCAGTTGCTGGCCGCGACGGTCATGCCGTCGCGGTCGATCAGGTAAATGGCGGCAGCATCGGTCCGTTCGGACAGCAATTCCAGCTTGCCGTTCAGGCGCGCCACGCTCGCAGCATCTGTGCCGCGCAATACCGCCATCACATCCGGATATTCGGTGAGAACGATGGGGAGCAGACGAAATTTCTGCAATTCGCTGGCGAGCAGGCCGCGCTGGCTCAGCGCCATTTGCTCGGCGGCCACATCGGTGCCGGCTGCGGCATGGCTCGTTGCCCACCGCAGGGATAAAACTGCGAAAAGGAGCAGCAGGATGATGCCCACCGCCGTCGCGAGCAGCAGGGGCCGGCCGATCCGCATCATCGTGCGCTATCTCCGATGATCATAGGCGAATTATCGCACAAACGAACTGCTCCATGTGTGGATTATTGCGCAATTCATCCTGGTCGCCCTCTTGCTAATTCGAGAGTATTTCATTTAAAATCAGTGTTTTATATCTAATCCTCAGTGCGATTCAGCCGAAATATTGTCTTCAGTATATCATGCCCGGACAGCGCGACAGACGCTGGATTGCAGACGCCTTGGGCGTAACGGGGAGGATCGGCAACTTGGTTTCCATTGCGACCACTGATGAATCAGCGGATGTCGTGCGTCGCCGCTCCGGCATCCTGAGCCATCTTTATGTGCAGGTGATCATCGCGATCGTGCTGGGCGCGCTGCTCGGGCATTTCTGGCCCGATGTCGGTGCATCGCTGAAGCCGCTGGGCGACGGATTCATCAAGCTGGTGAAGATGATCATCGCACCGGTGATCTTCCTCACCATCGTCACCGGCATCGCCGGGATGCGCGAAATGGCTTCGGTCGGTCGGGTTGCCGGCAAGGCCTTCGCCTATTTCCTGTTCTTCTCGACGCTGGCTCTGATTATCGGTCTCATCGTTGCCAATGTCGTGCGGCCGGGCGAGGGCATGAATGTCGATCCCGCGACACTCGATGCCGGCGCGGTCGCCACCTATTCGACCCAGGCGCATGATAGCAGCCTGGTCGGCTTCCTGATCGAGATTATCCCGACCACGATGGTTTCGGCGTTGACCTCCGGTTCGATCCTGCAGGCGCTGTTTGTCGCCATCCTGTTCGGCATCTCGCTCTCGCTGGTCGGTCGTCCCGCCGCGCCGCTCCTCGACATGCTGGAGCGATTGAGCCTCGTCGTCTTCCGGCTGGTCGGCATTCTGATGCGCGCGGCGCCGATCGGCGCGTTCGGCGCCATCGCTTTCACGATCGGTGCCTATGGGATCGGCACGCTCGTCAATCTGGGCGCACTGGTCGCGACCTTCTATCTCACCTCCCTTCTCTTCGTGCTGGTCGTGCTCGGCGCGATGGCGCGGATCACGGGCTTCTCGATCCTGAAGCTGATCCGCTATCTGAAGGAAGAGTTGCTGCTGGTGCTCGGCACTTCCTCGTCGGAGGCGGCACTGCCCAATCTCATCGACAAGATGGAGCGCGCCGGCTGCTCGCGCAGCGTGGTCGGGCTGGTCGTGCCGACCGGTTATTCGTTCAATCTGGACGGCACCAACATCTACATGACGCTGGCGGCCCTGTTCATCGCTCAGGCGGTCGGGGTTGACCTGTCGCTCTGGGACCAGCTTGCCCTGCTGCTGGTGGCGATGATCTCGTCCAAGGGTGCGGCGGGTGTTACCGGCGCCGGCTTCATCACGCTCGCCGCGACGCTGTCGATCGTGCCGAGCGTGCCGATCGCCGGCATGGCGCTGATCCTGGGCATTGATCGCTTCATGAGCGAATGCCGCTCCCTCACCAACTTCATCGGCAATGCCGTCGCCACCATCGTGGTCGCGAAATGGGACGGCGCGCTCGACAAGGCGAAACTCGACGCCGCGCTGGCCGGCCATCCCGCGCCGCCTATCCCCGGCAAATCCGACGCCCGTCGCGAAATCGAAGACGAACTGGATGCGCTCGAAGAAGCGCCGCAGGACTGAGGGAGGAATATCATGCGTCTCAAGACCCTGTTGCTCGCCACCGCGATTGGATCGGCGCCGGGCGTCGCCTTCGCGCAGGTGCCGCCGGATAGCGGTGCGGCGTCCGCCGAACAGCCGGACGAGCTGGTCATCACCGGATCGCGCATCCGGCGCGAAACCTATGAAACGCCAGCGCCGACCGTCAGCCTGTCGGGCGAGGAGCTGCGCGAATCCGGCGATTCCGAACTGTCGGAAACACTTGCCGATCTGCCGCAGCTGAGCTCGACGCTCAACGACGCCACCGTTACGGGCAACACGCAGAATTCCGGCCTCAGCTCGATCCAGCTGCGTAACCTGGGCGACAATCGCACGCTCGTCCTGATCGACGGACGACGCACCGTTTCGAACAGCGGCATCGGCAACCGTGTCAGCCTCTCGACCATCCCGTCGGACTTCATCGACCGGGTGGAGATCGTCACTGGAGGCACCTCCTCCATCTACGGCTCCGACGCCGTCGCGGGTGTCGTCAATATCATCACCGAAAGTCGGCAGACCGGCGTGCGGATCAATGTGCGCGGCGGGATCACCGATGAGGGCGGCGGCGAGGAGTTCACCATCAACGCCAGCTGGGGTGCCCGCTTCGCCGACCGGCGTGGCTATTTCCTGATCAGCGGCACCTATGATCGCGACTGGGGCATACGTGCGACCGAGCGGGAATGGGCGGTGCGTCCGATCGGCTACCAATATGATTTCAGCACTGGGCAGAATCTCTTCGACACGGTCTATCTGAATGGCGACGTCCCGACGAGCGGCCGACAGACGCTCGACACCTTCCCGCCGAACGTGTTCAGCGACTTGAGCTCTTTCATTCCCGGCGGCGTCTTTTCCGGCCAGTCGCAGCTGCGCGACCGCTTCTATCGCGACGGACAGCTCGTGCCGCTCGGCCCCGATGTGCAGACCGGCGCGCCCGTGCCGATCGGTACCAGCGACAACGGCAATACGGGCTATTTCCTGCCCAATCGCGATGGCTACAACCAGCGTACCGGCCGTTCGCTGATCCTGCCGCGCGAGCGCTATCTGGCGGCGGCCAAGCTGCGTTACGAATTTTCCGATGCTCTGACCGCCGAAGCGCAGGTCCAATATTCGCGCATCGTCTCGGGAGAAACACGGGAGGCGGTCGGCATCGGCTGGGATTCGACCTATCCGGTCACCGATCCGCTTACCGGCGTGACCGTGGAGCGGACCTACGGCCGGATACCCTGCCGCCGCGCGACCGGTGGTTCCGCCGGCCCGTGCAATCCCTTCGTGCCCGCCGAGATTCGCGCTGATTCGCGGACTGACGGCACCGGCCTCGCCTGGGATCGCCGGTTCGACGAAGTCGGCGGCCAGATCACGGAGAATACGCGCGAAACGATCCGATCCTGGATCGGCCTGCGCGGGCAGCTCAGCGGAAGCTGGACCTGGGAGGCGAGCGCCGGCTTCGGCCAGTATAAACAGGGCCAGTGGCGCCGCAACGAGATCAACGGCGCCAATCTCACTGCGGCGCTCGACGCCGAACTGGGGCCGGACGGCCAGCCGCGCTGCGTCGATCCGGTCGCGCGTGCCGCCGGCTGCGTGCCGATCAATCTGTTCGGTGAAGGATCGATCACGTCGGAAGCCGCGAACTGGATCCGCGCCGATCTCCGGCAGGATCTCACCATCCGCCAGTACAATGCCCAAGCTTTCGTCACCGGGAATCTGTTCGACGGGCCGGCCGGGCCGATCTCGGCGGCGGCGGGCGTCGAATATCGCCGCGACAGCCAGGATCTGCGCGGCAACCAGCTTGCGCGCGACGGCGGGACGACCGGCAATGCCGTGCCCGATTTCGGCGGGAGCATCAGCGCGATCGAAGCCTTCGCCGAAATCTCCGTGCCGCTCGTCCGCGAACGGCCGGGCATAGAGCTGCTTAGCGTCGATGCGTCCGCGCGCTTCGCCCATTATAGCATCGACCGGGTCGGCTGGGTCTTCTCCTGGCGCGGCGGCGTTCAATATGCGCCGGTTCAGGATCTGAGGCTGCGTGCGCAATATGCCCGTGCCCAGCGCGCGCCGGACATCGCCGAGATCTTCTCGCCCCCGCGCGGCAATTTCGAGGCGGCGAGCGACATCTGCAGCGGCGTCACTCCGACCACCGCCGGCCGCATCGCGGCGGGCTGCCGCCAGGATCCAGGCATTCAGGCCTTGTTCGCGCAACAGGCGTCGAACGGATTGACGCAGCAGTACGTGCAGGTCGGCGGCAACCTCTTCAGCCCGAACAGCGGTAATCCGGACTTGAAGGAAGAGCGCGCCGACACCTTCACGCTTGGCGCGGTCTTCAATCCGCGTTTCCTTCCGCGCTTCACGCTGGCCATCGATTATTTCGACATTCGGATCCGCGACGCGATCGACGCCTATTCGAATCTCGACATCCAGATCCAGTGCTACGACACGGACGTGCCGCAGGCGGACAATCCATTCTGCGCCGATATCACACGCAACGCGAATAACGGCCAGATCGTCGAACTGATCCAGCGTCAGGTGAACCTTGCCCGGTTCGATACGCGCGGCATCGACGTGGCGGCGAACTACCGGTTCGAGCTGGGCGCGCTCGGCATCCCTGGCCGGTTCGACATCCGCTATGACGGCACACATATTCTCGCCCAGGAAGTCGAATTCCAGGGCGTTGACGGTCTGGTCGTTAATGATCTGCGCGGCGATCTCGCCGAAGGCAGCTTTTCCTATCGTGCCCGCGGTTCGCTGTCATGGCGCCTGGGTGGCCTCCGGTTGCGCTGGACGACGATCTATTATGGCGGGATCAACGATTCCAACGCGCTGGAGGCGCGATATCTCGCCCTGCTGGCGACCGTGCCGGACGCCCAGCGGCCCTATTATCTCGACATCGGCGCGGTGTGGCAGCACGATATTTTCGCGTCCTACGATTTCGATCTGGGCAGAGGTTCCGACCTGCGTATCTACGCCGGTATCAAGAATCTCAACAATGCGATCAGCCCGTTCCTGCCGACCGGGACGGAAAGTGGACGGCTGACCAACCAGAACAGCGTCTACGATATCGCCGGCCGCCGTTTCTATGCGGGCGCGACGCTCCGGTTCTGATGATGCGCGCCATTCTCCTGGCCCTCGCGGCCCTGCTTCTGGCTCCGGCATATGCCCATGCCGGGGAGATCGAGACGATCCGCCTGTGGCCGGGCGAGGCGCCAGGCAGCGGACGCCCCGAAGGCCCGGAGCGGATCGGCACCGAAGGCATCGCGACCGGCGCCTACACCAATATCTCGGTTCCGCGGATGGAGGTGTACCGGCCCGAAAATCCCAACGGCACGGCGGTGCTCGTTCTCGGCGGCGGCGGCTATTTTCGCATCCAGATCGGCGGCGCGGCACGGCCGGTCGCCCGCTGGCTGCAGGAGCAGGGCGTCACCGCCTTCGTGCTCTTCTATCGCCTGCCAGGCGATGGCTGGAACGCCGATGCGCCGTTCCAGGATGGGCAGCGTGCGATGCGCCTGATCCGGGCCGACGCCGCCCGGCTGGGAATCGATCCGACGCGCGTGGGTGTTATCGGATCCTCCGCTGGCGGACATCTGGGCGGGATATTGGCGACTTTGGGCGATCGGCCCTTCTATGCGCCGGTCGATGCCGCCGATGCGCAACCCGCGCGGCCCGATTTCGCCGGCCTGATTTATCCGGTCATCTCGCTTGCGCCGCCGCTCGATACGACCCGCACGGCGCGCCACCTGCGTCCGCTGCCGGATTCGGTCGCCGCTTTTTCCATCGAGCGCCACGTATCGGGCGCCACGCCGCCGGTCTTTCTCGCGCATGCCGCCGACGACGCCGTCGCCGATGTCGGCCACAGCCTCGCGATGTTCGCCGCGATGCGCACGGTCGACCGCCCGGTCGAACTGCACGTCTTCCAGCGCGGCGGCCATAGCTGGGGAATGGGCGCGCCGGGGAGCGAGGTTTCAGCCTGGCCGGACCTGTTCGCGGCATGGCTGCGCGCTGGAGGATTCCTGCCGGCCGAACACTGACAACGAGAACGAAAAGACCAGATCCGAGGGGAGGACTACGTCATGATTCAGCGCACGCGCACCCGCCTGCTGCTTTCCGCCTGCGTCATCGCCGTGCCGATGGCCGCGCAGGCCGCCGATACGACTGTTTCCGGCAATCGCACCACCACGGTGACGGCGAGCGGCGAGGATGTCGTGACTGTGGAGGAAGGGGCGACGCTGATCGTCACCGGCGTGCGCGGTATCAACTACAATGCGGCGCCGACCGGGGCTGGCCCAACGATCAACAATCGCGGCCTGATCGAATCCACCAATGCCGCTGGTCGCGCCCTCGACACCCAGACGGGCACCGCCGAGCGCTCGATCACGATCAACAATTTCGCGACAGGTATCTTCCGTTCGCAGGAAGACGCCATCCGCATCCTGAACTCCGGCAACGACGTGACGGCGGCCACGCTGATCACGGTCAACAATGCGGGGTTGATCCAGTCCACGATAGGCTTCGGTGTCGATCTGGAATCGGTGCCCAGCGCGACTGTCTCGATAACCAACAGCGGCACGATCACTGGCTTCAAGGGCATCGTCGCCGGCTCCGCCACCATCGACAATAGTGGTACGATCGCCGGCACGGGAACGGACGCGGACCCCGGCACCAATGCGGACAATGGCGAGGCGATTCGGCTTGTCGGCAATGGCGACAGTACGATCACCCTGCGTGCCGGCAGCACGACGACAGGCGGCGCGGCCGGCGGCAATGCGATCTTCCTCACCGGTGGGACCAACGTGGTCAACATCGAGATTGGCGCGATCGTGAACGGCAACATCCGCGCGGCAGCCGCCAGTTCCGGTACGATCGACACGCTCAACCTCAGCGGCACGGGCGCAGGAATCCTGCCGAGTGTGCAGAATTTCGACCGCATCAATTTCCTGTCCGGCGACTGGACTTTGGTCTCCTCGGCATTTGCCACGGCGCAGGGCGCCTCGATCGCGGCAGGTGCGATCGTCCGCTACGGCGATGGTGGCACCGCAGGCAATATTTCCGGCGATGTCGAGAATAACGGCCTGATCGTCTTCAACCGGACCAACACCTACGCCCCGACCGCGATCAGCGGCACGGGCGCCGTAACGATCGCCAATAGCGGTACGCTGGCGCTCGCGACGGCCGGCACCTGGTCGGGTGTGACGACGATCGACGCCGGACGTCTGCGTGGCGATGCCACCAATGTCTTTTCCGCCAATTCGGCGGTGACGGTCGGCGCGGCCGGAACGCTCGATCTCAATGGCTTCGATCAGGTGATCGCCAGCCTGGCCGGCAGCGGCACGGTCAACACAAATGCGTCGGACGACAGCGTCGGCGGCATCCTCACCTTGGGCGGAGACAATAGCTCCACGACCTTCGCCGGGGCGATCACTGGCCTTGGCGGGCTGGTGAAGCTCGGCAGCGGAACTCTGACTCTGACCGGCGCCAACAGTTTCACCGGCGCTTCCACCGTTAATGCGGGCGGCCTGATCGTAAATGGCGCGCTTGCAGGGGACCTGATCGCCAATGGCGGCGCGACATTCGGCGGCACCGGTACGGTGGCCGGCACCGCCACCATTGCCAGCGGCGCACGCCTCGCGCCCGGCGCAGGTGGCGTCGGCACGCTGACACTTGGCGGGCTGGTGCTGGACGCCGGCGCGATCCTGGACTTCGATCTGGGCGCGCCCGGCGATCCGACGGCAAGCGACCGCATCCAGGTCAATGGCGATCTGGTGCTGGACGGCACGGTCAACGCCAATGACGCGGGCGGTTTCGGGTTCGGCGTCTACCGGCTGATCGACTATACGGGCGGCCTGACCGACAATGGTCTGGATGTCGGTGCCGTGCCGCTCGGTACCGATCCTGCCTTGCTCTCGATCCAGACCGCCATCACCGGACAGGTGAACTTCGTCTACGGCGACAGCGGATCCGGCGTGCCGCTGGTCCAGTTCTGGGATGGCGTCGACACCAACCCCGATGGCGTGATCGATGGCGGTTCCGGCAGTTGGACGCTGGCCGGGAACAACTGGACCCGGACGAACGGCACGGCCAACGACGCGTGGAACAGCAATTTCGCGGTCTTCCAGGGCGCGGCGGGAACCGTGACAGTCGATGACGTCATCGACTTCACGGGCATGCAGTTCGTCACCAACGGTTATGAAATCGCGGGGGGCACTGGATCGCTCACCATTTCGGGCGCATCCGCCACGATCCGCGTCGATCCGGGCGCCACTGCGGACATTTCGGCCGCGATCGGTGGCGCCGGCGGGTTGAACAAGCTCGATACCGGCACACTGGTCCTGTCCGGCACGAACACATTCTCCGGCGCGACCAACGTCGCGGGCGGCACGCTCGTCCTCAATGGCAGCGTCGCGGGCGCGGTCGATCTGGCGTCGGGGACTACGCTCACCGGCGACGGCAATGCCGGCGGCACCGTCACGGTGGCGAATGGCGCCACGCTCGCGCCCGGCGCCGGCGGCGTGGGCACGCTGACGCTCGGCGGGCTGGTTCTCAATTCCGGTTCGATTCTCGCCTTCGATCTTGGCGCGCCGGACACGTTGGGCGCGAGCGACCGCATCGCCGTGGCCGGCGATCTGACCCTCGACGGCACGCTGAACGCGACAGATGCGGGCGGTTTCGGCCTCGGCGTTTATCGCCTGATCGACTATGGCGGCGCGCTGACGGACAACGGGCTGGCTGTCGGGGCCATTCCCGCCGGCTTTGACCCCAACCAGCTCAGCGTCCAGACGTCTACGGTGGGGCAGGTCAATCTTGTCGTCGATGCGGTCATCCCCGAAATCCAGTTCTGGGACGGCGCGAACACGCTCGCCAACGGCGTGGTCGACGGCGGTTCGGGAAGCTGGACCAATGACGGCCGCAACTGGGCGGATTCGGCTGGCGACGGCAACAATCGCTGGGACAGCCGCTTCGCGGTCTTCCAGGGCGCGGCCGGCACGGTGACGGTCGACGATGCGATCGGCGTCACTGGCATGCAATTCATGACGGACGGCTACGAGATCGCGCAGGGCTCGGGGGCGCTCAGCCTGACGCCCGCGCAGGTCAATATTCGCGTGGATCCAGGGGTTGGCGCTGAAATCTCCGCCGATCTCGGCGGCGCCGGCGGCGTCAACAAGCTGGACACGGGAACGCTGATCCTGTCCGGCACCAACGCCTATAGCGGCGCGACCCTGATCAGCGGTGGTACACTCCGGGTGCTTGGCGGCGCGGCGATCCCCGTCACTAGCGACGTTACAGTCGCGGCGGGCGCGACGCTCGATATCGCGGCCGCCCAGGAGATTGGCAGCCTGGCGGGCGCGGGTGCGGTCACCTTGTCCGGTGGGACGCTGACGGCCGGCGGCAATGGTGGTTCGACCGGCTTCGGCGGCATGATTTCCGGGGCGGGCGGACTGACCAAGGCCGGCGGCGGAACGCTGACGCTGACCGGCAACAACAGCTATACCGGCGTGACCACGATCGTGGGCGGTACGCTGGCGATCGGCGCCGGTGGTGCGATCGGCGCGAGCAGCACCGTCGTGCTTTCCGCCTCTGGCGCGACGCTGGACATCGCGGCCGACGGCAACCAGTCCATCGCGGCGCTTGGCGGCGTTGCCGGTACCCGCGTGCTGCTCGGCGCCAACATATTGACCGTGACGGGTGCGCAATCGACCAGCTTCGGCGGTGTCTTGTCGGGCGCCGGCGGCCTCACCCATTCCGGCGCGGGTACGCTGACGCTGACCGGCGCCAACACCTATACGGGCGCGACCAGCGTTACCGGCGGCACCTTGATCGTAAACGGTTCGCTGGCTTCGGCCGTGACGGTCGGCGCGGGCGGCCGGCTGGGCGGCAGCGGCACGATCGGTGGACTGACGGTCGGCGGCACGCTCGCGCCCGGCAATTCGATCGGCACGCTGAACGTCGCCGGCGATCTCGCCTTCCTGGCCGGATCGACACTGGAGGTCGAAACGCTCGCTGACGGCAGCGCCGATCTGGTCACGGCGACCGGCGCGGTGACGATTGCCGGTGGCACCGTCCGCGTTCGCCCGCTCGACACCAGCTACGGCGTGCGCAGCGAATATCGGATCGTGACGGCCGGCACGACGCTGACCGGCACGTTCGGCGGCGTCACCAGCGATCTCGCCTTCCTGACGCCGACGCTGGGCTATGTCGCCAATGGCGTGAACCTGATCCTGACCCGCAACGATGTCGATTTCGGCGCGGTGGCGGAGACGCCCAATCAGGCGGCGGTGGCGGATGCCCTCCAGGCGCGCAGCGCGGGCGTGATCTACAATACGGTGCTGGGCTTCAATGCGGAGCTGGCGCGCGGCGCGTTCGATGCGCTGAGCGGCGAGATCCATGCCGACATGGCCGGCTTCGCGGCTCGCGATGCGCGGCGGCTGCGCGATACGGTGTTGACCCGCGCGGCGGAAGCCGGAGCGGGGTCCGGCCTGTGGCTGGAATTCTCGGCGACGCGCTCACGCGCAGGCGGCGATGACGGCTTCGCGCGCGCGCGTGGCGGCACGACCGCGTTTCTCGGCGGCGTCGACGCGGATCTGGGCGGCGTCCGGCTCGGCGTGGCGGGCGGCTACAGCCAGACCGATATCGATATGGATGCCCGGGCGAGCACCGGCGATCTCGCTACGCTCCATCTCGGCGCCTATGTCGCGGCCGATGCGGGCCCGCTGCGGCTGCGCGGCGGCATCGGCTGGAGCGACCACGATATCGGCACGGTGCGCGCGCCGATCTTCGGCAGCTTCAGCGATCTCGTGACCGGCGAGACGGGCGGTTCCACGTTCCAGGCCTTTGGCGAGGCGGGCTACCGCGTCGGCGGGTCGGCCCGCTGGGTCGAGCCTTTCGCCGGGCTGTCCGCGCAGCGGGTCAAGCTGGACGGTTTCACCGAAACGGGCGGGCCGGCGGCACTGGCGCTGGACGATGTCTCAGGCACCGCGATCGACGGCATCGCCGGCGTGCGCGGCGCGGCGACGGTCGAGCTGGATGGCGCAACCCGCATCCGCTTCGATGGCCTGTTGGCGGTACGCCACGCCTTTGACGACGCGCCGCGTCTGCGAGGTACGGCATTCGCCGATGGCGGACCCGGTTTCGGGATTGTCGGCGCGCCGACTGGCGGCACCAGCCTCGTGACCCGCCTCGGCCTGTCGATCGGCGTACTGGGCGGCCGGATCGGGGTGGCCTATAGCGGCACCCATGCAGGCGACGATCGCGATTACGGCGTCCAGGCGTCCGCAAGCTGGAGTTTCTGACATGCGTTGCCTGATTGTGCTGCTGTCACTGCTGATCGCGGTGGCGTCCGGACCGGCTTTGGCCGATACGTCGTCCGCCGTCGAACGGCTGGCGCCCGGCCGTGGAGACTTCACCTTCACCGGTTGGGCCGGGCCGGCGCTGCGTGTTTTCTACCAGCTGCCGGACAATGTCACGGAGACGACGCCGGTGCTGATCGTGCTGCACGGCGTGCAGCGCGATGCCGACAATTACCGGGACGAATGGGCGCGTCATGCGCGCGAGCGCGGCTTCATCGTGGTCGCGCCGGAATATAGCGCGGCGGACTTTCCGGGTGCGGAGGAATATAGCAGCGGTGGCTTCCTGGCCCCGGATGGCTCCTCTCGACCGCGCGATCAATGGAGCTTCGCGGCGATCGAACCGCTATTCGATGAAATCCGCGCGCGGACGGGTACAAGGGTGCCCCGCTACGTCATCTACGGCCATTCCGGCGGCGCCCAGTTTGTCCAGCGGTTCGTGCTGATGATGCCGGATGCGCGCTACAGCCGGGCGATCGCCGCCAATGCCGGCTGGTATACGATGCCGACGCTGGATGTGGATTTCCCCTATGGCCTCCGGGGTACGCCGGTTGATCAGGCCGGCCTGACCCACGCGCTACGGCGTCCGCTCTGGATATTGCTCGGCGCCCGCGACACCAATCCGCGTTCCGCCAACCTGCGCCAGACGCCGCAGGCCGCCCGGCAGGGGCCGCACAGGCTGGCGCGGGGCGACGCCTTTTATCGGCAGGCACAGGACGCGGCCGAACGGCTAGGCGTCGAGCTCGCCTGGCAGCGCCGCTACGTACCCGATGCCGGTCACGACAATGGCGCGATGTCGCGCGCTGCAGTGGAGTTGGTCGTTCCGCGGCGGCGGTAAGGACATATGTCACACCAACCGCACGCTTTGAGCAGGATACGCGGCTTTCATGAAGAAGGGACAGAAGCGGCACGGCCGACCAGAGGCCGTCATGACCGACGGGCTGCGACCCTATTCTGCGACGATGCGGAAATGGAGCCGTGGGCAGAACTGGAAACCGGGGGCGTGCATGTCCCAGAAGTCGGGACGAGAATGCCGCCGCCGTCCACCACCACCGCATCGGCGCCGTCCATTCAGTCCCGCAACAGCTCGTTGATCCCGGTCTTGGAGCGCGTTTGGGCGTCAACGCGCTTCACGATCACGGCGCAGGCAAGGGAGGGGGCGCCGTCCTTGCCGGGCAGCGATCCCGGCACCACCACCGAATAGCTCGGCACGCGGCCCATGAAGACCTGGCCGGTCGCGCGATCGACGATCTTGGTCGATGCGCCGATGAAGACACCCATCGAGAGCACCGCGCCCTGCTCGATCACCACGCCTTCGGCCACTTCGGAGCGGGCGCCGATGAAGCAATCGTCCTCGATGATGACCGGCCCGGCCTGTAACGGCTCCAGCACCCCGCCGATCCCCGCGCCGCCGGAGATATGGACGTTGCGGCCGATCTGCGCACAGCTTCCCACCGTCGCCCAGGTATCGATCATCGTGCCCTCGCCGACATAGGCGCCGATATTGACGAAGCTCGGCATTAGCACCGCGCCCTTCGCGACATGGGCGCCGCGCCGCACGATCGCGCCCGGCACCGCGCGGAAGCCCGCCGCCTCGAACTCGGCGTCGGTCCAGCCCAGGAACTTCGACGGCACCTTGTC
>CAYTMM010000023.1:30161-33404 GCA_964438875.1 uncultured Sphingosinicella sp.
CCCGAAATCGCCTCCACCGGGTTGAGCCGGAAGGAGAGCAGAACGGCCTTCTTCAGCCACTGGTTCACGGTCCAGCCTTCCGCGCCCTTCTCCGCGACCCGCGCTTCGCCCGCGTCGAGCCGGCGGATCGCCTCGGCGACCACAGCCTTCAGCTCCGCATCGTCGCTGCGGATCGTCTCACGCCGGTCCCAGGCTGCCTCGATGGTCTGCTGCAACTCCCCCGTCATGCCAGTTCCTCTCTCAATGCGTGTTGCAGCCAGGACGAGATGTCGCCCGTGCTGTGATCGATGAAATCCACATGGGCGATGCCGCCCGCCTGCTCCGATCCATTGTCGACCCAGAGCGTTGTCATGCCGATCGCCTTGGCGGGCATGAGATTGCGCGCCATGTCGTCGGCGAAGAGCGCTCGCGCCGGATCGATGTCGTGCCGCTCGCAGATCTTGGCATAGGCCGATGGATCGGGCTTGGGCACATAGCCCATCGTGTGGATGTCGTGGAAACCGTCAAAGGCGTTGGCGAGCCCGATCTTCTCCAGCACGCGCCGGGCATAGGTCTCGTCGGCATTGGTGAAGACGAACTTGCGCCCCGGCAGCCGATCGAGCGCCGCGACCAGAACGGGATCGACGACCAGCCGGGCCATGTCGATATCGTGGACGAAATCCAGGAAGTCGTGCGGGTCGATGCCGTGGGTCGCCATCAGCCCGGCGAGCGTGGTGCCGTGGCTGGCGAAGTAGCCCTTTTGGATGCGCCGTGCTTCCACGGCATCGACGTCGAGCAGCCGCGCGACATAGTCCCCGATCCGCCGGTCGACGAGTGCAAAGAGGTCGCAGGAGGCGGGGTAGAGACTGTTGTCGAGATCGAAGATCCAGTTCTCGACATGGGAAAGGCCCGGATTCATGGCGCCGCCCCTAGCCTAGGATGGTGGCGATAGGCAAAATGAAAGGCGTCAGGACACCGGGCCGAAGGACAGGCTTAGCCGCCGCCCGCCGCGAGGTACGTCGACATTGGCGCTGTTGAAGGTGACGGTACCGCGGGCTTGCAATTCGCGTACCGGCGGAGCGATCGACCAACTGTAGACGACGCGGTTTTGCGCGTCCTTCAGTTCGGCGCGGATTTGAGGCACGCGCTGTACTTCGTCGGTGCGATTGGTGATCGTGCCGCGCACCTCGAGCAACTCATTGCCGCTGGCAAGCTGGCGCCGGTCGACTTCGCCTTCGAGGCCCAGCGCATCGCCCGCCTGGACTGGCAGTCCGAGCCGCTGGCCGATTTCGGGTAGCCCAAGATACTGGATGGCGAACACGGCGCCCGACAACAGCAGTGCCAGTATCACTGCGGCGATCGTCCATTTCCGCGCCGGATTGCGGCGCGGTCTGACGAAGCTGTCCTCTTCATAGGAATCGTGCGTCTTCGATTCGGTCGGGGCAGGGGATGGCGCTTCTGGCCAGGGCGACGGCTCCTGCGGCGTCACCGCGGCGGCGGACGGCGTGGGTGCGATGGCGAGATCGAGTGGCGCGGGCTCCTCAAACCAGCTGTGGCGGCAACTCGCGCAGCGTACCTTGCGCCCGGTCGGCCCGATCGCGCTGTCCGGCACCACATAGCGGGCATGACAGGACGGGCAGGACAGGATCATTGTGCGGCGAACCCCCTTCGCGTTCGCTCGTCTCTAAACATCACGAATGCGCCTTGTGCAAGCTTATGCGGTAATGGCGTTACGCTTGAAGCGGAGGGTATGACCGTGCCATTGCTTGCGCCGCCGATAGGGCGCGGGAGACTTTTCCTTGAACGCGAGCGGATCGATCGTCCAGTTCGAGAATGTGGGCCTGCGCTACGGCACGGGGGCCGAGACCTTGTCCGATCTCAGCTTTTCGCTGCGTGAGGGCGGTTTCTACTTTCTCACCGGCCCGTCCGGTGCGGGCAAAACCTCGCTTCTCAAGCTTCTCTATCTTGCGCTGCGGCCGAGCCGGGGGCTCATTCGCCTGTTCGGCGAGGACATCGTCACCATGCCGCGTGGTCGGTTGCCGGGTTTCCGCCGGCGGATCGGCGTGGTCTTTCAGGAGTTCCGGCTGGTCCCGCACCTCTCCGCCTTCGACAATGTCGCGCTGCCGTTGCGTGTGGCAGGCGTCGAGGACAGCGATCTGCAGACGCCAGTCAGCGAGATGCTCGCCTGGGTGGGTCTCGCCGATCGCGCGAGCGCGCGGCCCGCGACGCTGTCCGGCGGCGAACAGCAGCGCGTCGCCATCGCCCGCGCCGTGATCGGCCGGCCGGAATTGCTCGTCGCCGACGAGCCGACCGGCAATGTCGATCCGGAGATGGCGCAGCGGTTGCTCCATCTGTTCGATTCCCTGAACAAGCTCGGCACGACGGTGATCGTCGCAACCCACGATCTGCATCTTCTCTCCCGGGTTCAGCGCGCCGAGATGCTGAGGCTCGACCGCGGCCAGGTGGCCGATCCCACCGGTGCACTGAGGCATCCGCCGAAGCGGGCCGATCAATGAGGCGCGGGACATGAAGGCGGGCGCGCGCAAGTTCGGCGCGGCGGAACGCGGCCTGCTGCCGGAGGGGCGGCTGGCCGGACCAATGCCCTGGGTGATCGCGATCATGATGTTCCTGACCGTGCTTGCGGCGGCGGCGGGGCTCGGGCTCGCCGGGGCGGCGGCAAGGCTGTCCGATCAGATCGGCGGGCGCGTTACCGTGCAGATCATGGAAGCCAATCCGGACGCGCGCGCGACGCAGGCGCGCGCGGCGGCCGAGGCGGCGCAAAGCCTACCGGACGTCACCGCCGCCAGGATCGTGCCAGACGAGGAGATCCAGACGCTGCTCGAACCCTGGATCGGCGTTGGCGGTCTGGAGGCGGATCTGCCGGTGCCGGCGCTGATCGATGTCGATCTCGCGCAGGACGCTGGCGCCATCGACCGGCTGCGATCGGTGGTCGCCGCGGCGGCGCCGGCGGCCAGGGTGGACGACAATGCCCGCTGGCTGGCGCCGCTCGCCGACCTGATCGGCGCGCTCAAATGGCTGGCGGCCGGGCTCGTCCTGCTGATGGTGGGCGCCACCGCGGCGACGGTCGTGCTCGCCGCGCGCGCCGCCCTCGACACCCATCGCCAGACGATCGAGATCCTCCATCTGATGGGCGCGACCGACGTGCAGGTGGCACGGCTGTTCCAGCGGCGTATCGCGCTCGATGCCCTGTTCGGCGGGCTGATCGGGTTCATTCTCGCAAGCGCGTGACGACGACCACGTCGC
>CAYTMM010000023.1:33414-37444 GCA_964438875.1 uncultured Sphingosinicella sp.
CGCAAGCGCCGTGCTGATCGCGCTCGGCGACCGGGTATCCGCTTTGGGCTCGGAACTGCTCGGCGGCGCTGCGATCTCGCCGCTGGGCTGGGGCGTACTCATCGTCCTGCCCGCGCTGGGCGTCCTGCTTGCCATGCTGGTTGCGCGCCTAACCATACTTCGCGCATTGGGGCGGCTGCTATGATCCGCGCACTCATCCGCCTCGCTTCTTTCGGACTTCTTGTCTACGCGCTCGGTTATGCCGTTTTTGCGGTGCTGCTGCCCAGACCGGCCGGGGACGAGCGCACCGATGCCGTGGTCGTTCTGACCGGTGGGCCTGGACGCATGGAACGGGGCCTCGAAATGCTGCGGCAGGGCCATGCCGAGCGTATGCTCGTGTCCGGCGTCAATCGCGCGGTGCGGCCGGCCGAGCTTGCAGCGCAGTATCCGAATTATGCGGGCCTCTTCGACGAGCGGATCGTGCTGGGCAGGGATTCCTTTGACACCCGTTCTAACGCGGACGAGGTGACGCGCTGGATGGAGCGGCGGCGCTATAGCTCGCTTCGTCTGGTGACCAACGATCTGCACATGCCGCGTGCGCGGTACGAACTTGGCAAGCGGATCGGGAGCGACATCACCATCGTCGTGGACGCTGTGCCGACCGAGCCGGATTTCCGAGCGATCTTCCTCGAATATAACAAATATCTGCTCGGCCGTGCGGCGGACCTGATCGGCATCTGATGAACCTCGTCCGCTCGACCCTGTTCGCGATGGTCTTCTACGGCTGGACGGTGGTCGCTGTGCTGCTGGCCTTCCCGATCAGCCTGTTGGGAACAAAAGCGATCCGGGGCTGGGCGCATGGCTGGTGCCGCGTTAACCGCTGGTGCGCTGCCTACATTCTCGGCATTCGGTCCCGCGTCGAAGGCGAACCGCCGCCGCCGGGCTCCGTGCTGGTCGCCGTTAAGCACCAATCTATGTTCGAGACGATGGAAATGGTCCTGCTCCTTAACGAGCCGGCGGTGGTTCTGAAGCGCGAACTGGCCGACATTCCGCTCTGGGGATGGGTCGTTCGGCGTTACGGCGTCATCCCGGTGGACCGGCAGGGGGGCGCAGTGGCCTTGAGGCGAATGATGCGGGCCGCTGAAACCGCGATGGCGGAGGGGCGTCCCATCCTGATCTTTCCGGAAGGGACGCGGGTTCCGTCGGGGTCGCGTCCGCCGCTACAGTCGGGATTTGCCGGCCTCTATCGCGCGCTCCGCCTCCCGGTCGTGCCGGTCGCGATGGACAGCGGCCGCCTGTGGCCGCGTCACGTGTTCGTGAAGAAGCCGGGCGTTGTGACCTTTCGTTTCCTGCCCGTCATTCCCGCCGGCCTGCCGCGACGCGAGATCGAATCCGCGGTGCATTCGGCGATCAACGATCTGGAGCCGGGCGATGGCGCCTGAACTCGGCATCATCGAGGGCTTTTTCGGTCGGCCCTGGAGCTGGGCGGCGCGGTGCGACAATGTCGCCTTTCTGCGCGGCAGAGGCTACGGTTTCTATCTCTACGCACCGAAGGCGGATGCATGGCTCCGCCGTCGCTGGCAGGAGCCCTGGCCTGCGGCGGAATTTTCCGAGCTCGCCGCGTTCCGCGATTTCTGCCGCGCGGCAGGGGTGCGGTTCGGCATCGGCCTGACGCCGTTCGAGCTGCACTTTCATGCCGATCGCAGCTGGCAGGCGCCATTGGCCCAAAAGCTGGCCGAGCTGGCGCAGCTCCAGCCTGACGATCTCGCCATCCTGTTCGACGACATGCGCGGCGACGTTCCGGAGCTTGCCGCGCGGCAGACGGCCATCGTCCACTTCGCCGCCGAGCGCGGCGTCGCACGGCGCATCCTGATGTGCCCGTCTTATTATTCGGACGATCCGATACTCGATGTCGCCTTCGGTGCCCGCCCGCCTCTTTATCTGGAGACACTCGGTCGCCTCCTCGATCCCACCATCGACGTGATGTGGACGGGCGAGGAGGTCTGCGCGCGCGAGTTCACGCCCGGCCATTTGGGTCGTGTCGCCGACCAGCTCCGCCGCAGACCCTTACTGTGGGACAATTATCCGGTGAATGACGGCGCGCGCATGTCGCAGCATCTACACCTTCGCGCTTTCACCGGGCGAACCGCTGCGATCGGTGCGCTGGTCTCGGGGCACGGTATCAATCCTGCGTCCCAGCCAGTGCTAAGTCGCATCCCGGCGCTGACCCTGGCGGAAAGTTATGCGAAATGCGGGGCCTACGAATACGGCACCGCCTTCGCCCGGGCCGCACGCGAAGTGCTGGGCGATGCGCTGGCGGAACGGATCGGGCGCGACCTGCTGACCTTGCAGGACCGGGGGCTAGACCGGCTCGGTGAACGGCGCGTGGTCTTGCGCGAACGCTATGCCGCTTTCGATCATCCAGCCGCAGGCGAGATCGTCGCCTGGCTCGATGGTCACTGGAACGTGTCCGATGAACTGGTGCAGACGCAGTGAACAGCTTTGTCCCGCACCGTCCGGCGGATAAGGAAGACTGATGCCTCCTGCCCGCGTTCACCTGATCGCCGCCGCCCGGCCCAATTTCATGAAGATCGCGCCGCTGTGGCACGCGCTCAAGGCGGCGGGGGATTTCGAACCGGTGCTGATCCATACCGGCCAGCATTACGACGCGACCATGTCGGACAGCTTCTTCGACGAACTGGGCTTGCCTGTACCCGACCATCATCTCGGGATTGGCGGCGGCACTCATGCCGAGCAGACCGGCAAGGTCATGATCGCCTATGAGGCGATCGCGTTGGCCGACCGGCCCGATTGGTTGGTGGTAGTCGGCGATGTCAATTCGACGGTCGCCGCAGCGTTGGCCGGGGCCAAGCTCGGTATCCCGGTCGTTCATCTGGAAGCGGGACTGCGCAGCCGCGACCGGGCGATGCCGGAGGAACTGAACCGGCTCGTGACCGATGTACTCGCAGACGTGCTCTGGACCCCGTCCCCCGATGGCGACGACAATCTGCGCGCCGAAGGCATTTCGGAGGAGCGGATCAGCCGGGTCGGCAACATCATGCTCGATAGCTTCGAGCTGGTCCGGCCCAGGATTGAGGCGGAGAATGCGTCGGAATCGTTCGGGCTGGCCGGTCAGGCCTATGTTGTGGCCACGTTGCATCGGCCGAGCAATGTCGATCGTGCCGAAACGCTGGAACCGCTTGTCGAGGCACTGATCGCCGTGCAGGCCGAGTTTCCGATCGTCTTTCCGGTTCACCCACGCACGGCGTCGCGGCTCGTGGAGTTCGGGTTGCGCGAAAAGCTGGAACGGGCCGGCGTTTGGCTCACCGAACCCATGTCTTATATCCGCTTCATGAGCCTGGTGTCGAATGCGACCGCGGCGATCACCGACAGTGGCGGTATTCAGGAGGAGACCACCTATCTCGGCATTCCCTGCCTGACCTTGCGGGAGAATACCGAGCGGCCGATCACCATTACGGAAGGAACGAACCGGCTGGTGCGGGCCGATACGCTGCTGGCGGAATTGCGGGCGGCACGCGCCGAGTCCTGGGCGCCGGCCCGGCCTGAATATTGGGACGGAAAGGCCGCGGTGCGCTGCGTCGAGGACCTGCGCCGACGGTCACGCCCGGGTTAGAAGCTTTCTTCGCTGTAGATGCGCGAGACGTCGCCCGCCCATTCACCGCGATAGCGTTCGAGCAGGCGTTCGGCCGGCGTCTGGCCGGAGGCGATGATCTGGCGCAGCGGATCGAGAAAGCCGGATTCGTTGTCGCCGGACGAATTGAGCTGGCCGCGCGCGTTCAGCCCACCTTCGGCGATGGCGAGGATGCGGATGCCCAGCTCGCGCAGCGTGCCGCCGCCGGGCACGGGCGCGGCAAGACCCAGTTTCGGCACGGCATCGCGCAGTTCCTGCCGTTCGGCGAGCGACCAGTGCTTCACCGCCTCCCACGCAGCATCGAGCGCACCTTGGTCGTAGAGCAGGCCGACCCAGAAAGCCGGCAACGCACAGATCCGGTTCCACGGCCCCCCGTCGGCGCCGCGCATCTCGAGGAAG
>CAYTMM010000023.1:37454-37980 GCA_964438875.1 uncultured Sphingosinicella sp.
GCTCTTGAGCCGCACTTCGGGGAAGATCGTCGAGAGATGATCGGTGAAGTCGGACAGGATCGGCTTTTCGCCCGGCAGTGCCGGCAGGCGCCCGTCTAGGAAATCGCGGAAGGACTGGCCCGATGCGTCGATATATCGGCCGTCGCGGAAGACAAAGTACATCGGCACGTCGAGCGCGTAATCGAGATAATGTTCGTAGCCGAAGCCGTCCTCGAACACGAACGGGAGCATGCCGGTGCGGTCCGCATCTGTGTCGGACCAGATATGGCTGCGGAAGGACAGGAAGCCGTTCGGCTTGCCTTCGGTGAAGGGCGAATTGGCGAACAGGGCAGTGGCGAGGGGCTGGAGCGCGAGCCCGACGCGGAACTTCTGCGCCATGTCGGCTTCGGAGGCATAATCCAGATTGGTCTGGATGGTGCATGTCCGCAGCATCATGTCGAGGCCGAGGCTGCCCACCTTCGGCATATAATCGAGCATGATCTTGTAGCGGCCCTTGGGCATGCGCGGCAGCTCGGCGCGGGTCTTG
>CAYTMM010000024.1:0-37648 GCA_964438875.1 uncultured Sphingosinicella sp.
GATCGGTGATCGTGTCGCCGACCGCGGTCTGGCCGATATCCTTGATCTGCGCCGTGATGAAGCCGATCTCGCCCGGGCCGAGCTCCGGCAGATTCTCGATCTTCGGGCGGAAGACGCCGACCCGGTCGACCAGATGCGTGGTGCCGGCCTGCATGAACTTGATCTGCTGGCCCTTTTTGATCGCGCCGTCGATCACGCGGATCAGGATGACGACGCCGAGATAGGGATCGTACCAGCTGTCGACCAGCATCGCCTTCAGCGGCGCGTCGCGGTCGCCCTGGGGCGGCGGGATGCGGGTCACGATCGCCTCCAGCACCTCGGCGATGCCGATGCCGGTCTTGGCGGAGGTGAGCACGGCGTCGTCCGCGGGGAGACCCACGATGTCCTCGATCTCGGTCCGCACCTTGTCCACGTCCGCGGCGGGCAGGTCGATCTTGTTGATGACCGGCACGATCTCGTGGTCGTGCTCGATCGACTGGTAGACGTTGGCCAGCGTCTGCGCCTCCACGCCCTGCGCCGCGTCCACGACCAGCAATGCGCCTTCGCACGCCGCGAGGCTGCGCGAGACCTCATAGGCGAAGTCGACATGGCCCGGCGTGTCCATCAGGTTGAGAACGTAGGATTCCCCGTCCGCCGCCTGGTAGTCCAGCCGGACGGTCTGGGCCTTGATCGTGATCCCCCGCTCCTGCTCGATGTCCATATTATCAAGGACTTGGCTGGTCATCTCGCGCGCGGTCAGCCCGCCCGTCTGCTGGATCAGACGATCGGCGAGCGTCGACTTGCCGTGGTCGATATGGGCGATGATGGAAAAATTGCGGATGCGCGAAAGGTCGGTCATTGCGGCTTTTTCTGGAAGGATCGGCGGCGCCGTAGCAGAGGGCGAGCGGCAGGCAAAGAGCACATGGCGCCCGCGCCGGCAGTGGCACGGAACAGGCCCGGCGGCCATGACGTTGAACCTCCATATTCTCGCCGGACAATCCGGCGGACAAAGAGGAGTTACGTCATGCTGTGGACCATCATCGGCATTCTCATCCTGCTCTGGCTATTGGGCTTCGCATTCCATGTGGCCGGCGGGCTGATCCACATTCTGCTCGTGGTCGCCTTGGTCGTCGGCCTCTACCAGCTCTTCACCGGCCGCCGCGTGGTCTGAACGCGCGACGGCCGGCGAGGTCGCTCGCTATTCGGCGGCGGCAGGAGCGGTCGCTTCGGTGCAACGCGCGATCTCGGTCTCCTCTGCCGTCGGATCGGAGGCGTTGCCTTCGAACAAGGTTCCCTCTGCGCCACGCGTCCACCAGACGAGAGTGCGGCCCGCGGAACGGCCCGTACCCGACATGTACTTCGCCCCGTCGGCCGCCTGGACCTGCGCCATCTGGAAGACTGTACCGTCAAGCGTGACCTCGGCCGTCGAGGCACGGGGATCGGAATTGTCGTAGCGCGCCGTCAGGGTCATTGCCGGCTGGCAGCTATAGGAGGCATCGACGACCACCGTGCCCGGCGGCTGGGCCGCATTGGCAGCGGCGGCGGCTTCGTTGGCGGCGCGTTCGCGGGCGAGGTCCTGGCCCATGTCGCCGCAGGCGGCCAGCATCAACGGCGCCGCAAGCGCGGCGGTCAGCATCCGGCAATTGGTCATCTTCTCTCTCCTCCTCGTTATAATTCTGAACGGACTCCTTCCTGAACCTGTTCCGGCAACGGCTGTTCGGGGGCAGGCACCGGAGACGGCACCGCCTCCGGATCGTCGCCGCGCTCGATCACCGCGCAGGGGCTTTCATTGCCGCGCGGCCCCGCCGAACCCCAGCGGCGGAAACTGCGCGTATCGATGTGAAACCGGGTAAAGGCATAGAAACCGAGTCCCATATCGTGGCGGCGCCCCACACGGGCGTGCATGGCGCATAGCCGGCGAATCAGATCGCCGCGCGAGATCGGTTGGAGCGGCACGAGATCAAGCGCGAAGAAATCGAGATGCGCGCTCCCCCGCGAACCGCGCGCGCATTCGTTAAGCGCCGGGTTGCGATAGCCGGACACGGCCTCGACCTCGCCCACCGCCGGCTTCACGCCATCGCGGATCGCGCGCAACGTGTCGGTCATCCCGGGCCATAGTCGGAAAGGCGGAACCTCGAAGGACGGACCATTGCATTCACGCCACATGCTGGCGGTCCGCACCAATTGCCAGGTCGGGATCACATTGCGGACGCCGGCCGCTTCCTGCCAGGATTCGAAAGACAGAATCTCGCCGCGAAGACCGGGCGCACTGTCCAGCCAGGCATGATAGGACGCCTCGCTCTGCCCCTCGTCCGGCAGCTCCTGCGCCACGGCCGGCATGGCGGCGGGAAGGAGACAGAAGGCAAGAAGAAGTCCGCGCATCGCACGGACTATATCCGCAACGACCGCCGGTTGCACCCGCTCATCGAAACGACGCGGTCTCGGTTAGACGGAACGGGTGCGGGATGACGATCGCGCCCTTCACACAAACCTGAACGTCCCCATCCGGGACTCGCACCATTCTCAACGACGCATTAACCATGTCGGTTGAACGAAGATTAGCCGAACCTGCGCGATGGCGGTCCGCTAAATGGGCCCGCACTGGGGCTCTGGAGGGACCCCGATGCAGGATCAGGACCGCGCCGCCGGCTTTCTGACTCGCCTTCGCCGCGACACGCGCGGCAATACGCTCGCCATCGTCGGCGCGGCGCTGGTGCCGCTCGCCGCGATGATCGGCTCCGGGCTCGACATGAGCCGCGCCTATATGGCCAAGACGCGTCTGCAAAGCGCCTGCGACGCCGCTTCGCTCGCCGCCCGGCGGGTGATGACCGAAGATCAGATGAACGATGATGTCCGCGCCGAGGCCAACCGATTCTTCACCTTCAACTTCCCCCAGGGCCTCTACAATACAGAGGAATATACGCTGAACGTCACGCGGCCTCAGGCCGGATCGGTGGCGATCTCCACCAGTACGCGCATTCCGACCACGATCATGTCGATGTTCGGCATCGGCTCGCTGCCGCTCAACGTGAACTGCGAGGCCTCGCTCAATTTCGTTAACACCGATGTGATGCTGGTGCTCGACGTCACCGGATCGATGGATGGCTCGCGCATCGAGGCGCTGCGGGACGCCGTCATGGCCCTTTATGACGAACTGGCCCCTGTGCAGACCCAGCTCGAATCGAACGGCCTGCGGCTGCGCTACGGCGTGGTGCCCTATTCTACGACGGTGAACCTTGACGGCCTGATGACCGGCGCGAACGTCCAGTTCCTGCGCGAGAGCCATCAATATCAGTCGCGCGTGGCGAACTACAATACGCCGGTCTATGTCGCGCAGGACACGTCGATCACGTCGAACGAGCCGGGCCTGCTTGCCAATCCCGGCGTCGAACGCTTCCGGTCGGGCGGCAACGATATCGCGATCTCCAACACGAATTGCGGCCGTTTCGGCAGCAATCGGGGATTCAGCCAGAACGGAGCGACTTACACGTCGATCGGTCCCGACAACGACAGCGATGTCTATGTTCCGGACGGGTCCAGTACGGCGCAGGCGAACGCGCCCGCAGCACCGACAGGCTATGTCCGTTACCAATTCTCCCGCAACACATCGACGTGGAACAACAATCCGGCCGACCGCATGTGCGACCGCAATGTGACGATTACGCGTCGCAGCTATGAGACACGCTACAAGTTCACCAACTGGACCTATCAGCAGGTCACATATGATACGAGCGCGTTCAGGGCCGGTCAGTCGGTGACAATTGCGGGCAATATCACCACAAACAACAGCGGGTCGGTGCCGACATCGGGTGCCTACACGCTCCAGGAACTGCCGGCCATCGTGAGCAACGTCACGACCTCGCCCGGCTCAGGAACCTTGCCGACGATAACAAGCACCTGGAATGGCTGCATCGAGGAGCGCGATACGGTATCAACAATCAACTCGTCCTCCGGCTTCAACATCCCGGACGGCGCTCTTGACCTCGACATCAATCTCGCGCCCCACGACGAAGCCACGCGGTGGCGGCCGATGTGGCCCGCCATCGCGTATCGCCGCTCCGAGGGAACCGAAACAGACACCAGCGGTTCGTCTCTCTCCGGTGCACCCTGTCCCGCGGCGTCCCGACGTCTGCAGGCGTGGGATCGCGCCTCGATGCTGACTTACGTCAATGCTCTGGCGGCGGTCGGCAATACCTATCACGACATCGGCATGCTCTGGGGCGCTCGCCTCATCTCCAATGCCGGCGCCTTCGGCGACAGCCCGGACACGTTCAACGGCATGCCGGTCAACCGCCACGTCATCTTCATGACCGACGGTGCGATGCAGCCGAGCGCGTCCACCTACACCGCTTATGGCGTCGAGCAGAATGACCGGCGCATCACCGGCAATACCGGCACCGGAAACCTGACCAACAACCATCTCCAGCGATTCCGCATGATCTGCAATTCCACGCGGAGCATGAATGTCTCAATCTGGGTGATCGCCTTCGGCACATCGCTCACCAACGACATGCGGAATTGCGCGAGCAATGCGAGCCAGGCTTCCACATCAGCCAACCGCGACCAGCTGATTGCTCGCTTCCGCCAGATTGGTAACCAGATCGGCGCACTGAGGCTCACGCAATGATGCGGAGCATGCTCATCCGCCTGGGCCGGGACACCCGGGGGGTCACCATCGTCGAATTCGCAGCGGTGCTGCCGGTGCTGTGCGTCCTGCTGCTCGGCCTGTTCGACCTCGGCTACCGCTCCTATGCGCAATCGGTCGTGCAGGGCGCGTTGCACGAGGCTGCGCGCATGGCGACGGTCGGCGGATTCACCAACGAGGAAATCGATGCGCGGGTGCGCGCGCGGCTGTCCGCGTTCATGAATAATGCCGAGCTGGAGACCCGCACGCAGAGCTATTTCGATTTCACCGGCGTACGACTGCCCGAGCGGATCGTGCAGGACACCCCGCCGCTCGGCGTCTACAATGAGGGCGATTGCTACGAAGACGCCAATGGCAACGGCCAGTACGATCTCGATCGCGGCCGGGACGGCACCGGCAATGCCGAGGACGTGGTTCGTTACGAGGTGACATTGTCCTATCCACGCGTTTTCCCAGTCGGCAAGCTGCTCGGCTGGAATGACGATGTGACAATCGTCTCCAACACGATGCTGCGCAATCAGCCTTTCGCGGCACGGCCCACCGGTGTGGTGGTACGATGCTGAGTGTCGCGCCACGTCGTACCGCGCGCCGCGCGCTGCGGCGCCTCGCCCGCCTGCGCGGCTGCACCAGCGGCCTCGCGCTGACCGAGTTCGCCTTCGCGCTTCCGGTCCTGCTGGCGCTCGGCCTTCTCGGGTTGGAAACCGCGAATTATGCGATGGCGCATCTGCGCGTCAGCAATATCGCGATGATGACCGCCGACAATGCCGCGCGGGTGCGCGAGAGCATCGACGAGGCGGACGTGATCGAGTTGCTGCTCGGCGCCAAGATGAGCGGCTCCGGCATCCAGTTCGGCGAGAACGGCCGGATCGTACTTTCGAGCATCGAGGTCAATCCCGGCGGCACGGGTCAGTGGATTCGCTGGCAAAGGTGCGACGGCCTGCGCGATTTCCCCTCGCTGTACGGGGGGCAAGGCACTGGGCAGAACAATGCCTCGCTCCAGGCCGTCGGCCCGGCCGGTAACCAGATTGCGGCGCAGCCCGGCACGGCAGTGATGATCGTTGAAGTCGTCTACGATTATCAGCCGATCATCCCCAATTCGTTTCTGGAAGGCCGGCAGATCCGCTACGAGAGCGCCTTCAACGTGCGCCAGCGTAACGATCAGGTGCTCAAGAATGCCGGCAGCATTCCCGTGAACCAGCGCCGCACCTGCAACTATTTCCAGGCCTGACCCTCACAGGATTTTCAGTGGATCGCGCAAAGGGGTGCAAAGTGCCGCGAAGGCGCTTATACCGTCTTGTATGAGCAATACACCCATACGCATCGACCTCCCCCATAGCCTCGGTACGGAGGAGGCACGGCGACGGATCGACAGCCGGATCGGCGATCTCAAGGACCATATCCCCGCAGCGGCAGATGTGCGCGCCGCCTGGACCGGCGAACGTCTTGGTCTCACCGTCGCGGCGCTGGGTCAGGAAGTGAATGCCGCACTGGATGTGCACGAGACGTTCGTGCGGCTGGAGGTGTTGCTACCGCCAGCGCTTGGCTTCTTCCGCGGCGTGGTCGAAGCGGGCCTGCGCAAGGGCGGCGGCGCGCTGCTGGAGGACCGGTCCGGACAGGATGGCTGAAACGCCTTGCCTCGCGCCCGCTGCACGCTAGCATCGTTCATATAGGCACAGCGCACGGACGGGAGAGACGATGCGTCATGTTGCGGTGATCGGTTCAGGTCCGGCCGGCTATTACAGCGCCGAAGCCCTGCAGAAACAGTTCGGCGACGATGTGCGCGTCGACATTATCGACCGGATGCCGGTCCCCTACGGCCTGATCCGCTTCGGCGTCGCGCCGGATCACCAGTCGATCAAGGGCGTTTACAAACGCTACGAGAAAGTGGCGCTGAGCGACACCGTCCGGTTCGTCGGCAATGTGCTGGTCGGCCGGGATATCACGATCCCCGAACTGCTCGATCTCTACGACGCCGTCATCCTCGCCACCGGCGCACCCAATGATCGGCCGCTGGAGCTGCCCGGCGGCGATTTGCCGGGAGTGATCGGATCGGCCGCCTTCGTCGGCTGGTATAACGGCCACCCCGAATTCGCTGACCTCGATCCGCCGCTGGGCACGACCGCGGCGGCGGTGATCGGCAACGGCAATGTCGCGCTCGACGTGGCGCGCATACTCTCCAAGACGCCGGCCGAGTTCGCTGGCTCCGACATCGTCGCCCATGCCTTCGAAGCGCTCGGCAATGCCGCGATCCGCGACATATATGTGCTCGGACGGCGCGGGCCGCACCAGATCGCGATGACGCCAAAGGAGCTGGGCGAACTCGGCCATCTCGAGGATGCGACGCCGGTCGTGGACCTCGCCGATTTTCCGCCCGATCTGGACGACGCGCTGCTCGAGCCCGGCCAGCGCAAGTCTGTCACCCATCTGCGCGAGTTCGCGAACCTGTCGGGCAGCAAACGCAAGACAGTTCATTTCGATTTCTTCGCCATGCCGGTCGCCGTCGAGGGCGACGGCCGCGTCGAGCGCGTCATCGTCGAGAAGACGCGCCTCGACGAGCGCGGCGGTGCGATCGGCACCGGCGAAACCTATGCGATTGCGTGCGGCATGATCGTCACCTGCATCGGCTATCGCACCCCGCCGATCGAGGGCGTGCCCTATGAGCCGGACCGCGGGCGTTTCGCCAACAGCGAGGGCGTGATCGGGGATGGCCTCTACTGCGTCGGTTGGGCGCGGCGCGGGCCGAGCGGCACGATCGGCACCAACCGTCCCGACGGTTATGAAGTGGCTGAGCGAATCGCCGCCGATCTGAGCGCGGGCGGTGGCGGCAAGGACGGTCGCCCCGGCCTCGATCGCCTGCTCGAATCGCGCGGTGTGGATATCGTCACCTTCCGTGACTGGCAGAAGATCGAAGAGGCCGAAACCGGCCGAGCGCGCGCGGGCAACCCACGCGAGAAGTTCGTCGCCATCGCCGACATGCTGGGCGCGCGCGGGCGATAAGGCCTTCCAAGCCGGTCGCGCAGCGGATACCTCCGGCATGTCGAACAGGGGATCAGGATGAGCGGCCACGTCTTCATCAGCCACGGATCGGAGGACAGCCAGGACGCCGACGCGCTGGCCGACTTCATCGAATCCAGAGGCATGCGCGCGTGGATCGCGCCGCGCGACGTCAGGCCGGGCCAGGATTATTCGGAGCAGCTTCAAGAGGCACTGGAAAGCTGCGCCGCGTTCGTCGTGCTGGTCACCGACAAGGCGAATAAATCCCCCTATGTCCGCGCCGAAACCGAAATGGCGTTCAGCAACGGCAAGCCGATCTTCCCCGTCCGCAACCGTGATATCCAGCCCGGCCCCGGCCTCGCTTTCTTCCTGAAGATCCGGCACTGGACCGACGCTTTCGGCCCTGGCCGCGACACCAATGTCACCCGGCTGGCGCGTGAGCTGCAGGCGGCGACCGGCGTGCCCGTCGATCCGGCGCCGACCACCGCACCGCCTGCGACGAGCCCGCCGCAGGCGAGTCCGCCAGCAGCTCCCGCACCGGCGCCGCCAGTTCCAATGCCGGCACCCGCACCGCTCGCCGCCATGCCCGCGCCGGCCCCGGCGGCGACTTTCGCACCGGTGGACGATTCGCTGCTGCTGGCGGCGATCGGGCCCAATTCGGCTTATTATCTGGAACGCTGGCGGCAGATGGACGAGCGCGCCACCTCGGTGAACTGGAACTGGCCGGCCTGCCTGTTGAACCTGTTCTGGTTTGCCTATCGCAAGATGTGGGGACCTATGATCGGTCTGCTGGTCATCTTCCTGGTGCTCGGCGTGATCGGCTCGGCCAACCAGGTTGCAGGCAATGTGACGCTGCTGCTCAGCATCGGCATCACCTTCGTGACCGGCGCCTACGGCAATCTGCTCTATCGCAAGCAGACGCACCGGCTGATCGCCGAAACCGCCGCGCTGGCCGGCCCGGCGCGGGCCGAGGCGCTGCAGGTGCGCGGCGGCACCTCGACCGTCGCGCTCTTCGTCATGCTGGGAATCTTCGCGGTGCTGGTGCTGTTCGCGATCATCGGTTCGCTGAGTCAGGCGCGGCAGCAGCAGGGCGGCGGCTTCGGCACGGACAACGGCATCCAGCCGGCTTACGGCCCCGCCGGAGACCCCAATGCGCCATCCGGAGAGAAGCGCCCGCTGACGGATCAGGAGCTGCGCGAACTGCAGGGCAATTATTGAACGGCGCGTTTTTGCCCGGACTGCCCGGCAAGGCCGAAGGCCGCTTGAACTCCCGCGAAGGCGCCCCTATAGACGCCCGGCCCCGCCGGCCCTTCCCAGGGCCGCGCGTTTCGGTCGGGGAGTAGCTCAGCCTGGTAGAGCACTGTCTTCGGGAGGCAGGGGCCGGAGGTTCGAATCCTCTCTCCCCGACCATTTATCGCTGCGCCCCGCCCGCACCATGCCGGGCGCCCAGCGTCAGGACGGCAGATCGCGGAAACGCGCTGGAAGCTCGAATCCAAAGCCAAACGGATCGCCGGGCTCGCAGATGAATTCGCTGCGCCCCGCATAATAAGCCGAGCCCTCCACCTTCACGCGCGAGACGATGCCGCGCGCATCTTCCAACATGCGCGCAAGGGTGCCCGTGAAACTTTGCCCCGAAACACCCCGGATCTCGCAGGATTGCCCGACGCGCATCTCTCCCCTGGTGGCGGCAAGCGCGATGCGCGCGGTGACGCCGCTGCCGGTCGGCGAGCGATCGATCTGTCCTTCAGCGAAGATGCACAGATTGCGGCTCGGCCGCCCGCCATGCGCGCCGAGCGGCACGTCGTCGGTGAGGATCGTGCCGTAGAGGAAGCCCAGATCGGGCTCCGAAGGATGGACGATCGGGACGGCCGCGCGCACCGCGTCGGTGACCGCGACGCCGGTGGCGACAAGCTCGGCGAGCGGCGTGTCCGGCAAAGAGAGCCCAAGCCGCGACGCCGGCAGGATCGCATAGAAGGCCCCGCCGAACGCGATGTCGAGCCGCACGTTCCCGAATCCCGGGACCTCGACAATCCGGTCCCGCGGGCCGGCGAAGGATTCGACGCTTTCAAAGGCCACGCGCGTTCCGGCGCTCTCTTGTTGCACCTCGACATCGACCAATCCACAAGGCGTCTCCAGCCGGAACGACGCACGGCCATCCGCCGCCGACACCCAGCCACTGTCAACGGCCCAACGGCCAAGGGCAATGGTCGCGTGGCCGCACATGGTGCTGTAGCCCTCCTGATGGATGAACAGCACCGCGAAATCGGCATCGGGATGGCAGGCGGCCGTCGGTATCGCGCCGTACATGCCGGCATGGCCGCGCGGCTCCAGCATCAGCGCGCGGCGCAGGTGGTCGTGATGCTCAAGGGCAACGCGCCGCTTTTCGAGGATCGTCGCGCCGACCAGCTCGGGATAGCCGGCCTCGACGATGCGCACCGGCTCGCCGGCGGCGTGCATGTCGAGCGTACGCAGGACGATAGTGTCGGGATGTCCGATCATGTCGGCCCCTTCCTACCGCGGAGAGCGCGCTGCGCAATCCGCCAATGTCCTTGAGGGCGATGGTGGAGCCGAGGGGAATCGAACCCCTGACCTCTGCAGTGCGATTGCAGCGCTCTCCCAGCTGAGCTACGGCCCCATCTTCGCGTGGGCGCACCAGATAGCGGCGAGTCTCCGCCGTTGCAATGGCGCTCTTGCTCGCACCGTCCGTCCTTTGCCGGGCTCGCGCCACGCCGCATCCCATGTTCTGGCCATGCCCTGGAACGGCCCCGCGCATCCCTTCGTTCTCGCTACATCCAATATGCTGGAAACGAAGGAGAAGATTCATGCCACGACAAGACCGACATCATGATGCCGATCGCCCGCGTGCCCGGCGGCCCGGCGATCATTCCCGGCACGAGGACGACGCACCTTACGAGGGAGAACGTCATGGCCCCGCGCCAACGCAAGGCCATGACGCCGAGTTCGATGACGATCCCGCCATCCGCTATGGCGGACCGGGCTTCGACGGCGGGTTCGGCAGCCCGCGCTTCGACCGGCTCGACGCCGGCAGGGTCGGCAGTCATGGTGTGGACCCGGTCGCCTCCCCCTCCGGCGCGGCTTATGGTTTCGGACCGGGCGATGGCAGGACGCGGGGCAGCCGCGCGATGCGGCGCGATCCCTTCTATGCCGAGTGGCGCCGCCGCCAGATCGAGGAACTCGATCGCGACTATGAGGACTATGTCCATGAGAACCAGTCGCGCTTCGACCGGGAATTCGGCAGTTGGCGCGAACGACGCGGCGTGCAGCGCAGCGCGGTCGGCCGGGTCACGGAGCATATGGAAGTGGTGGGCTCCGACGGAAAGCATGTCGGCAAGGTGGACAAGGTCCGCGGCGACACGATCGTGCTGACCAGGAGCGATCCGGCGACCGATGGCGTCCATCACGCCATTTCCTGCGGCTGGGTCGAAACCGTCGATGACAAGGTGACGCTGAACCTCACCTCCGACGAAGCCTTAGCCCGCTGGCGCGACGATGACCGGGGCCGGGCGCTGTTCGAACGGAAGCGGTCCGATCGCGGCCCGCACATCCTGAACCGCAGCTTCGCCGGCACCTATCCGGACGACGAATGAAGATCCGGCTTTGACTCCCGACCTCGTCCCGGCGAAACCGGGGCGAGGGAGGAGCTTTATGTCGAACCGCGCCTGGCATCTGATGTTGCGCCCGCAAGGGTTGCCGACGCAGGACAATTTCGCATTGAAGGAGCTTCCAGACACGCCCTTGGCCGAAGGCTGGGTGCGGGTGCGCAACGACTGGCTGTCGGTCGACCCGTACATGCGCGGGCGGATGAACGACGTGAAGAGCTACGTCCCGCCCTTCGCGCTGGGCGAGCCGATGCAGGGCGGCGCGGTCGGCACCGTGATCGAAAGCCGGTCGCCCCACTTCAAGGAAGGCGAGACGGTCTTCCACATGCTCGGCTGGCGCGAGCAGGCGACCGGCCCGGCCGAAACGTTCAACAAGGTGCCCCCGCTCGGAGTCGAGGCGCATCAGTGGCTCGGCAATCTCGGCCTCACCGGCGGGACGGCCTATTTCGGTCTGCTGCGCGCGGGCCAGGCGAAGGACGGCGACATCGTCTTCGTTTCCGCCGCCGCCGGCGCGGTCGGATCGGCGGTGGTGCAGATCGCGAAGGCCAAAGGCATGACCGTGATCGGCTCGGCCGGCGGGGCGGACAAATGCGCCTGGGTCAGGGAGCTCGGCGCCGACGCGGTGGTCGACTACAAGGCCGGGCCGCTGCTGCCCCAGCTCCAGGAGGCGGCGCCCAAGGGCATCGACGTCTATTTCGACAATGTCGGCGGGGAGCATCTCGACGCCGCCTTCGCGATCGCACGGCAGAATGCCCGCTTCGCGATCTGTGGGATGATCGACGATTATAATAGCGGCTCCACTCACGCCTTCCGCTACATCATGCGGATCATCGGCGCGCGGATCATGCTGAAAGGCTTCATCTACACCGACTATCTCGGCGAGATGGGCGAATTCTATCGCGACATGGGCGGCTGGATCGCCGGCGGGCAGGTGACATCGCGCGAGACGGTGCATGACGGGATCGAGGCCGCGCCCCAGGCCTTTCTCGACCTGTTCAGCGGCGGCAATACCGGCAAGATGCTGGTGCGGCTCCAGGCCTGATGCCGGACTGGAACATTCCGTCACCCGGCCCGCCGCGCGCAGAGTATTAAGTTTACTGTGTTGACAGGGTGAGGGGTGTTTTCAGGGGCCCGCGAGGCATGAATCATGGCATCCGGGTGAGCGACAAGTCAAAGAGCCGGTGAGGCGGGACAAAACCCGATTCAGGGGCGAGCGTGACAGAGCATTTCCTACATTGGAAGCGCGGATCGGACGGTCTGCAATCGACCCGTTGCGGACGGTCAGTAGTCGTGCGACCATCCCCTATTATGAAAATTACCGGTGCTCGGGATCCCGATAAAAAGATTTCCATCGAGTTGGACATGACAGAGGTCGGCCATCTGATTTCCTTCCTCATGCATGCAAAATTTTCGGACGATGTCAGGCTGAATATCGTTGGCAGCCCGACGATGCGCGGGATTCTGTCTGGCCTTTTAGAGGAAGGCCGTGCTCTTCATGAGTATAGCGGCTGGTTCAGCCGGGCCGTATCGTGGGAGATAGGCAACGAAGAGGGCGTAAATCCTCCCCCTTCATTCTTTAAAATTGAAGATGATTTGAAGGGAGCACTCGGTCGCGATAATGTGGACGAGGAGCTAAAAGAACTTCTCTACCCATACACTTGGATCAGAAGACGGCAGTAAATTCTTAATGGGACTGTCCGCAAACCAGGCAATTATATACTTTACTTAGCAAGCCGACTGTGGCATATCGTTCCTAACAGGGAACGAAGCCATGAACGTCAACATCACCGACCCCATTTTCCACAACGAAGCCAAGGCGCTGGCCCATATCGAAGCCTCGCGCTGGCCCGATGGTGAGCCGGTTTGCCCGCATTGCGGTTCGGTTCGCGTCCGTCGCATGGAAGGCAAGACGCAAGCGGGCATGTTCCTCTGCAATGACTGTCGCGACAAGTTCACCGTTCGCACCGGAACGGTGATGGAGCGCAGCCATGTTCCGCTTCACAAATGGCTGCTCGCCACGCACCTCATGGCCGCGTCCAAGAAGGGCATGAGCGCCAAGCAAATGGAGCGTATGCTGGGCGTCACCTACAAGACCGCGTGGTTCCTCTGCCACCGCATCCGCGAAGCGATGGACGGCGCGGTCGGCAACGGCCCCCTTGGCGGCCCGAACAAGGTTGTCGAGGCCGACGAAACCTATGTCGGCGGCAAGGCCAAGAACCGCGCCACCCGCGCTCCAGCGCCCAAGAAGGCTGTTGTCGCCCTAGTGGACCGTGAGGGCCATGCCCGCTCGTTCCACGTCGCCAACGTCAACGCCAAGACGCTTCGCCCACTGATTGTGACCAACGTCGATCGCGCCTCGCACCTCATGACCGACGAAAGCCCGGTCTATGTCCGCACGGGCCGCGAGTTCGCCGGTCATACCAGCGTCATTCACTCGGCTGGCGAGTATGTCCGCAAGGGCGGTTTCGCGCACAGCAACACCGCCGAAAACTTCTTCTCCATCTTCAAGCGCGGCGTGATCGGCACCTATCACCACATGAGCGAGGCGCACCTTGGCCGCTACTGCCGCGAGTTCGATCTGCGCTATAACACCCGCGACATGACTGATGGCGAGCGCGCCGCTGTTATGCTCAAGGGCATGGAAGGTAAGCGGCTCACCTATCGGCGGGTTGACCGGCTCGCCGCCTAAGTTCGCGGTCACAGTGCGCGTGTTCGGCGAACCACGAAAGAGGTGGAGTCGTTCCTAGCCTGTTCTACATAAAAAGCTGTGGAACAAAGCAGCACTCGATTCGACACCGAACCGACATTCTGTTAACCAAAGAATTGGCCCGGCCGTTGGTAGCGACCGGGCCATCTTGGAAACCGCCGGTGAGGGCGGTCGTGATCACGGGCCTGCTCTACGCTCTCTCGGGAAAACGGTCAACCTCATCGGTAACGAATGAGGTAATTGAAATGTCTTCTTTCCCAATCCAATGGCCCGGCCTCTGGGGGAATCTATACACGTTTGAAACGTATCCCATCGGGACCACATTCAACCATGTCGGCGGCGTCTACATCTTCTGCAAGAGGGCCGCAAATGGCGACTGGCACGCCCTCTACGTAGGTGAGACCCACAATTTCGACAATCGCCTGAATACCGGACTCCAAGGTCACGATGCTTGGCCGTCCTGCCGGGTTGCCGGGGCAACGCACGTGAGCGTCATGGTCATTAGCGGCCTTGAGGGGCAGCGCGAACGCCTGCGCATCGAAACCGAACTGCGTCATAGCCTGAGGCCTCCGTTCAATCGTCAGGCCGCTTAAGAACCTCGGGGAGTGGGCTTTGTTTCGCTCCCCAGCTTCTTGTGCGGCTTGTGCGGCGTCGCCAGCATCCGCTTTAGCGCGGCCTCACGGCGCGCTATTGTTTCGGCTTCGGAGTAGATATCGGTTTCAGGCTTCGGCATGACACACAGCTATATAGCATACATTGATGAGTCCGGCGACGATGGCCTGATAGGTCGCTTCCGACAGCCTGGAGGCGAAGGTGGGCCGTCGCACTGGCTTGCTCTCGGGGCGACTGTTTGGAGGCTCTCCCGCGATCTAGACATGGTCGGTTGCGCTAAGGCAGTCATTGAGGAATTGCCGGCCCGCAAGCGTCACAAACCCTTGCATTTCGCCGACCTTGATCATGCCCAGCGCGTAATGGCGATCACGCGCCTCAGGGCGTGTCCGTTCCGCGTGACAGGGGTGTTTGCCCATAAGCCAGTCATCCCCGACGGCATCTACATCGAGAAGAACCAGTTCTATCACTACATGACGCGCTACCTTGTCGAGCGCCTATCGTGGCTCTGCCGAGATTTTCGCCGCTACGTGCCCGAAGGGGATGGCCGGGTCAAAATTGTTTTCTCCCGGCGCGGAGGTATGAACTACGAGGATTTCCAGGATTATTTGAACGTTCTCAAGGGCACTTACGACCCTGACATTCAAATCCATTGGCCGGTCATAGACATTGACGGCGTCGAAGCCTTCGATCACGGTCAACGCTTCGGATTGCAGCTCGCCGACCTAGCCGTGTCGGGATTGCGGGCCGCCCTCGAACCAGATCATTACGGAAACTTGGAGCCTCGCTTCGCTGGGATTTTGAAGGACCGGGTCTATTCCCGCAACGGCAACTTCCTTAGTTACGGGGCCAAGCTAGTCCCGACCGCCGAACGCATCGCAGCCCATCAACAGGATGGTGTAGCGCCAGCGGATTTAACCGACTGGTTGCGCCTATTTGGAGGTGAGTGAGGCGGCCCCCCGGCCCATGATTGCCATCTCTGACCTGCAAGCTCAGCGCCTGCTCTGGGGTGTCCCGGCGTTGACCGCCTCAAGCTTTATGTAGGATATTTCCTACCTTATCTCAACACTGCGCTGACATCGCACGTTCGTAACTAGCGTCGGCGCTTTGCTCACTCAAGTATATAATTGCCGCAAACCACCCCTGATTGCCGTTCAGGCCCGTAGATGGCGATTCCGATAGCGGCAGGTCTGCACCCGACCCATTGCAGACGCTTGCGTCGCGAGCTTACTATAATCCTGAGGGACAGCGAAGCATGATACAGTGGGTCAGAAAGTTGATGAAGTATAAGCCGACCGCGAAGCCATATCGACCGTGAGGCTTTACGCATTCGCTATTACAGCTAAGGCTGATGAGGAGAGCGCTTTCCCCGTTGGCGATGAACGCGCTTTAATGGCACTGGCTTATGCTGAATCGGAAAGCGCCGCGACAGAATTGGCGATCAAAGCACTCGCAGAGCATCATTGGACGAATGCAAAGCTTGACGGTGATGTTGTACCCGTAGCCGTCGACCAGGTGGAAGATATCACTCTCCGGGAGGCGGCGAAGAGCGCCAAGCTCTATGGATGCGCTCTGATCGCGTACTGATAGGTTCTGTTCGATGGACAGCGGCCGTGACTGGGAACGTCGCCAGCCACCCACAACAGACTTTCAAACCAAGACATCGCCAAGATCAACCGACATGCATCCTTCTTTCCTTTCTCCCTCCTTGAGAGGAAAGGAAGAAGATGCGGGCCATGACGGGGAGCCCCGCGGCAGGTGCGGCAGCGCGCTTCAACGCTCGATAGTGCTCATTCCCGCTCGTCGCCGGGTTCCGCCTCCGCCGCGAGCGCGATTTCCTTGGGCTTGCGCGCTTCGAAAACCTTGGCGATCCGGTCCTGCTCGGCTTTGGGCAGATCCTCGGCCGCCGCCGGGAACATGTCTTCCTCTTCCTCGTCGATATGATGCTCGTAGCGGTGCCGCATCTCCTTGAAGCGGACGAGCCAGCCGGGCGAACTCATGTCGGTTTCAAGGAGATCGGCGAGGAAATCGTCGATCTCCTTGTGCTCGGCGACCGAATGGCGCGCTTCGTCGCGCAATTCGGGCTTGGCCAGCATGGCGGCGTAGAGTGCCTCCTCCTCGGCCGCGGCATGGGCGGAGACCTCGATCCGGAACACTTCGAACAGGCTGCGCCGCTCCGCGCTGTCGCCGCGCGTCTCGGCAAGCTGCGCCAGCAGGTCGCGGTGACGGTCGTGATCGGCCTTGAGATCGGCGAAGATGCGGGCGTCGGCCATGAGAAGCTCCTGTCGTTGCGCCTCATCAAACCGCCGAACGGCCCGAGGGTTTCACGCCGGCGGCTGACAGGCGTCGACCCACCCTTTCGCCACCAAAGCGGCGAGCCGCTCCGGCGCGACCTCGACCGAGCTGTTCAGCGAGCCGGCGGCGGGGAAGACCGTATCGAAGCCCTTGAGCGAGACATCGCACCAGACGGGCAGCGGCGTCGCCAGGCCGAACGGGCAGACGCCGCCGACCGGATGGCCGGTGAGCGCCAGCGTCTCCTCCGGCCCGAGCATGCGCGGACGGCCGCCGAACGCCGCCTTCGCCCTGGCATTGTCGAGCCGGACATCGCCGCGCGCGACGAGCAGCAGCACCTCGCCGTTCACCCGTATCGCCAGCGTCTTGGCGATGCGGCCGGGCGCGACGCCGAGCGCTTCGGCGGCTTCCGCCACCGTGGCGGTGCTGGCCGCGACCTCGATCACCGGCAGATCGGGGGCATGGTCCGCCAGCCAGGCACGCACGGATTCAAGGCTCATCCGCGAAAGCTCCTTTCAGTTTCGCCTAAGACCGGGATGCCGTTACGGCAACCGCGGCATGAAACGCCGCACAATTGCGGGCTTCCCCCCTTGCAGTTGTCGCGCCAACCGGCAATGAAGTGAATGGTCGCCATTCGAACGCCTTCGCCATCGGCAGGCGGGAGATTGGGATCATCCTGGCGCTGGTCGTGATCGTCCTCGCCGCTGTCATTCTTCTGTGGGATGACGGCGCGACAGGCCGGTCCTGCGCGGCGCTCCTGGAGGCTGTCATATCGAAGACGTGAAACGAACCCGGAAGGAGAGTGGATGCCCCATCACACGCCGCTGATCGGAACCATCGTCGCGGGCCTCGTCATCGCTTTTGCGATGGGTGCCCTCGCGCAGCGGCTGAGAATCTCTCCCATCGCCGGCTATCTGCTGGCGGGGGTGATCGTGGGGCCTTACACACCCGGCTTCGTCGCGGACGCCGAGCTTGCCGCCGAACTGGCCGAGATCGGTGTGATTCTGTTGATGTTCGGCGTCGGCCTGCATTTTTCGCTGCGCGACCTGCTCGCCGTAAAGAACATTGCAGTGCCGGGCGCCGTCGCGCAGATCAGCGCCGCCACCCTGATGGGGATGGCGCTCGCCTGGTTCCTCGGCTGGACACCCGTCGCCGGCTTCGTCTTCGGCCTGTCGCTGTCGGTGGCCAGTACCGTCGTACTGCTGCGCGCGCTGCAATCGCGCAATCTGGTGGAGACCGAGCGGGGACGGATCGCCGTCGGCTGGCTGATCGTCGAGGATCTCGTGATGGTGATGGCGCTCGTCCTGCTACCGGCACTGGCCGGCGCAACAAGCGGGGACGGCGCCGCAAGCAGCGATCTCGGCCGCTCATTCCTGATCGTGGCGATCAAAATCGCAGGCTTCTTCGCGCTGATGCTGCTGATCGGACGGAGGATCATTCCCTGGCTACTGCACTGGGTGGTGCATACCGGCTCGCGCGAGCTGTTCCGCCTCGCCGTGCTCTCGATCGCGCTCGGCGTCGCCTTCGGCGCGGCCTTCGTGTTCGACGTCTCCTTCGCGCTGGGCGCCTTCTTCGCCGGGATGATTCTGGGCGAGACTCCGCTGTCCCGTCGCGCCACCGAGGAAACTCTGCCGCTGCGCGACGCCTTCGCGGTGTTGTTCTTCGTGTCGGTCGGCATGCTGTTCGACCCGTCGGTGATCGCCGCCCAGCCCGGGCCGCTGATCGCCACCGTCGCGATCATCGTGATCGGCAAATCGCTTGCCGCCTATTTCATCGTGCGCGCCTTCGGCCACCCGACCCAGACAGCGCTGGCGGTTTCCGCCAGCCTTGCCCAGATCGGCGAATTCTCGTTCATCCTCGCAGGTCTCGGGGCAAGCCTGGCCATCCTGCCGGCGGAAGGGCGCGACCTGATCCTCGCCGGGGCGATCCTGTCCATCCTCGCCAATCCCTTCCTGTTCTCCCTCGTGGCGGCACGCACACGGAAGGACGAAAAGCTGGAAGAAGAAGCCGCCGCGGCGGAAGCGGCTGCAGAAGCGGCGGCGGAAGCGAAGGCGGCGGCGCAGCGCGACGGCCATGTCATCCTGATCGGCTATGGCCGGGTCGGTCGCCTGATCGCCGACGGGCTCAAGGCGCGCGGCAAGATTCCGGTCGTGATCGAGGATCAGCCGGATGTCGCACGGGAGGCCGAGAAGGACGGCATCCGCGTGCTGATCGGCAACGCCACCGACAAGCAGACGCTGAAGGAAGCGGGAATTGAGGAGGCCAGCAAGCTGCTGATCGCCATCCCCGAAGGCTTTGAGGGCGGCGTCATCGCGCAGCGGGCGAAGGCGATGCGGCCCGACATCCCGATCATCGCGCGCGCACATTCGGACGCCGAAGTCGAGCATCTGGAGAAGCTCGGCGCCGGCCATGTCGTGATGGGCGAGCGCGAGACAGCGGCAAAAATGCTGGAGCTGGCGGCAAGCGTGTTCGGCTCCACACCAAGCCCCGCGCAGACGTGATCAAGCCGGAATATAGGTCAGCCTGATCACGTCCGCGCCAATCCGGTCATGCGACACAAGGCCGAGCCGCGGCCGGGGACCGACGAAATAGGGGATGCCCCGGCCGAGCACGACGGGATGCAGGTAGATTCTATACTCGTCGATCAGGCCGAGTTCGGTGAGGCTTCGCGCCAAGTCTGGGCCGGCGACCTCGATCTCACCTTCGCGCTCGGCCTTCAGCGCGCGGATCGCACCCTCCAGATCGTCACCGACAAGCGTGGCGTTGGGGCCGACCGACTTGAGCGTGCGCGAGACGACCCATTTCGGCTGCCTGCGCCACGCGGTCGCGAAAGCGGCTCCCTCCGGCTCCCAATCGGGATGATCAGCGTCCCAATACCGCATGATCTCATACATCTTGCGGCCGTATACGCTGCCCGCCTGCCCCTCGGCCTCCTCGATGAAGTGGCGAAAGAGCACCCGGTCGGGCGCGAAAGCATCGTGATCGACATAGCCGTCCAGCGACTGGTTCATTCCGAAGACGAGCTTCGCCATAGCGTGGACTCTCCCCTGCCTGTTTCACAGGCCTGCTTCGGCCGCCGCCATCCAGCGCGGGATGAGGACGAGGATCGCGGCCTTGTCGGCCTGCCATTGCACCAGATCCTTCACTGTGATGAGCGCGCGGTCCCCTGCCGGCCACACCATCAGCCCGCCCGGATCATCGAAGACGAACGCGGCATCGTCCCTCGCCTTCGCGCCACGATGGAAGACGAAGAGCAGGGTGCCGTTTGGCCGGATGTTGAACGTGACCCGATCCTCTCCGCGATGGCAGAAGCTCGGCGCGTTCCATTTCACCTGCTCGGTGACAAGCGGGTCGGACCCGACGACCGCCGCGCGTGTCTCCTCGATCACCGCCTTCAACGGATGATCCAGCGCCGCCACCAGCGCATCGACGCCGGCTGAGGCCGGCGCATATTTCCCCTTCGCCGCCATTCGCTCCCCTTCTTCCCTGTCGTTCAAACGGCCACCGGCTGCCCCGCGAGCGCCGCATCGATCGCGGCGACATCGATTTTGCGCATCGTCATCATCGCGTCGAAGGCGCGCTTGGCGGCGGCCTTGTCCTTGCTCGTCGTCGCCTCAAGCAGGACGCGCGGTGTGATCTGCCAGGAAAAGCCCCAGCGATCCTTGCACCACCCACAGGCGCTCTCCGCGCCGCCATTGCCCACGATCGCGTTCCAGTAGCGGTCCGTCTCTTCTTGATCCTCGGTGACGACCATGAAGCTGATCGCTTCATCGGGCGTGAAATTTGGGCCACCGTTGAGACCGACGAAATCACGGCCGAGGACAGTGAATTCCACCGTCAGTTCGGTGCCTTCCGAACCGCCGGGAAAGTCGCCCGGCGCGGTATTTACCGCGACGACATGGCTGTCGGGGAAGGTGGCGGCGTAGAATTCCGCCGCCTCGCGGGCCTTTCCGTGGTCGAACCACAGGCAGGTGACGAGTTTGTTGGTGGTCATGGCCTGTATCCTCCCGATCCGCGCCTATTCGTCGATAATGGGCCTGAAGCCGCCCCAGAACATGCGCTGGCCGTCGAAGGGCATCGCCTCGCCTTCGTCCGGTTGCATGTCGGGATCGGACATCATCCGCTCCCAGCCCTTGTCGCGGGTCTCCTTGTCCGGCCATTCGACATAGGAATAGACGATCCCCTCGCCGTCCTCGGCCTTTACCGCGCGCCGGTAATCGGTGACCTTGCCGTCGGGCACGTCATCGCCCCACGCCTCGACAACGCGGACCGCGCCAAAATCCCTGAATTTGCCGGATACCTTCTGGGCGAGCGCACGATACGCTTCCTTCTTCCCCTCGGGCACGGGGAGTAGATAGCCGTCGACATAGCCGGTCGCACCCTCCGCCCGTTCATCGACAATCGTTTCGAAGCCGCCATAGATCATCCGCATCCCGTCGAAGGGCATGGTCTCGCCCATCTGCTTCATGCGCGGGTCGTTCATCATCTTTTCGCTGGCGGCATCGCGCGTCGCCTTGTCCGGATATTCGAACCAGGAAAAGACAATGGTTTCGTCGTCCTTTGCCTGCACCGCGCCGTAAAAATCGGTGACCTTGCCGCGCGGCACATCGTCGCCCCAACTCTCGACCATGCGCACCACCCCATATTCCTTGAACAGCGGCAGCGCATCGGCGGCGTGCTTGCGATAAGCCTCCTTATTTCCGGTCGGTACTGCGGCCACGAACCCTTCAATATAGGTCATCGTCTCTCTCCTTGTTATTCCGTTCTTCCGGGTTCAGGCCGCTTCGGCCTGCCCCATCGCCACCTTGGCGGCTTCCATGTCCATCCACATCGGTTCCCAGATATGACCGTCCAGATCCTCGAAGCTGCGCGAATACATGAACCCGAAATCCTGACGTTCGCGCGGCTCCTTGCCACCGGCGGCCAGCGCGTTCTCGGTGATATCGTCCACGCCCGCGCGACTGTCCTCCGAAGTAGCGATCAGCACCTCTGTGGCGGCGTGCGCGTCGGCGATCTTCTTCGGCGTGAACTGGGCGAACTTCTCATGGGTGAGCAACATCACATGGATGGTATCGCTGAGCACCATGCAAGCGGCGGTTTCGTCGGTGAACATCGGATTGTTCACCGCCCCGATTGCTTCGTAAAAGGCTTTGGCGGCGGCGAGGTCTGCGACCGGAAGGTTTACGAATATGAGCTTGGACATGAGGATCTCCCAGGTTTCTTTTCGTGCTGGAACTCAGTTGCCGGCCGTTCCGGATAAAGAAGGGCCTGCGATCATCATCACTTCCCTGCCAGGTAAAGGCGCGCCCGGATCACCCGAACCCACCTTCAACGAACGACGCAGGATTTTCGACGACATGCTTACGTTCCTTCCGCCTTCCCACCCAACCGCTTCACGGCGAATCGGCTTTGACGTTGATGTTCCTCGGAGTTATTAAAAACAATCATGTCGTTAGAAAAGTTAACTGACATAAGCAACGGTTCGTCGCGCCGGCGCTATGAAGATGCGTGCGGCACCGCCCATGCGATGGATCTGGTCGGGGAGCGCTGGGCGTTGCTGGTCATGCGTGAGCTGATGCTGGGCCCAAAGAGATTCTCCGACCTGCGCGCCGACCTTCCCGGCATCAGCGCCAATGTGCTGACCCAACGGCTGGAAGGACTGGAAATGGCGGGCATCCTGATCCGTCGCCAGCTCCCGCCGCCCGCACCGGCGCAGGTCTACGAACTGACCGAATGGGGCTATCAGTCGCGCCCGATCATGGGGGCGCTGGGGCGCTGGGCAACGCGCTCGCCGAAGCACGACCCCGGCGCCCATTTCAGCGCTGTCTCGCTGATGCTCTCCTTCCAGGCGATGGGACAGCCGGCGCTCCTTGAAGGGATCGACGCGCGGTTCGGCTTCGATCTCGGCCGCGAGACATTCGTAGCGACGCTTCGAGGTGGCGCGATCAATCCGGTGCGGAGCGGCCTGGACGATGTTGATCTGCTGTTCAAAGGCGAGCCCCGGCACATCGCCGCGGCCGTCTATGGCGGCGTGCCGCTCGCGACTCTGGAAGCGGACGGCGCGCTCGCCATCACCGGCGACCGCGCCCTCGCCGAGCGCTTCGTCACATCCTTTCCGCTGTCGGAGAAGGCGCCGGCGCCGAAACGTGGCTGATTCCCGCGGATCGCAAGTACGACGAAGCGGCTTCCCTCCAGATAGATATCGCGGATAACGTGCGCTGGATGAAGGGATATGCGACGGACACGGGCAAGCGATACCGGGCATTGGCGGCAATGACCGTATCGGTCGCGATGCTCGCCGGTTGCGCGACCTCTCCCGGCACATCGCAGCCCGACATGCAGATCGCGACCGGCACGCGCATCGCGGCGCCAGATCCAGGCTGGCAGACCTTGCTGGACAACGCGGCAACGCAGATACGGCGTTGCTATCGCGGACCGCGCGTCGGTCATGCCGGCCGGCAGATCATCACCCGCCTGCGCATCAATCTCACGCCCGATGGCAGGGTCGAAGGCCGCCCCGCCGTGATCGTTCAGGACGGTATCACACCGCTCAACCGGCTGTATGCGGAGCGAATGGCACAAGCCGCCATCGACTCAGTGATGCGTTGCGCCCCGCTCAACGTGCCACCGGGTTTCGCGGGGGCGGAGCGAATCGAATTCGACCTGACATTCGCGCCGCTCGCGAGCGCGTGACATGTGATTATCTCATCTTCACGAGCACCTTCGATTGCGTTAGCAATCGCACCAACGCTGGTGCACGGAGGCCCCGATGATCGCTTCGTTTCTCACTGCATTGCTGCTTGTCTCCCCGGCCGCTGCCACGACCGCAGGAAATATGGTCGAGGCCGAATCCTGGGAAGATCCGGATGACGAGGTCATCTGCCGCCGCCGCATGATGGAAGACGCCCGGTTCGCAGGGCGGCCACGCGCTGTGCGCGTCTGCAAAACGCGCGAGGAATGGCGGAATGAACGCCCCGCGTCAGGACGCCGCTAGAGTCTGTTTCAGACAAACTGAAAACAGAGGCGGCACCGGCCCGCACAACTGGAACCGACTCTAGGGATCACCCCGGGAACGCGATCAGAAGCGCATCGCGCCTTCGATCACTGTGACACAGCGTCCGCCAAGCCGGACGCGATTTTCTGCTTGCCGGCAATCCACATGCCCACCTCGCCGACTGGCCTGAAAAGCAGTGAAGCGATCCCGACCCAACCGCGTCGCCCAGAAAGGCGTGAGCGCGGCATGAGCGGAACCCGTGACAGGGTCCTCGTCAACACCCCAGGCCGGGACGAACACGCGGCTGACGATGTCCGCCCCGTCGCCCGGCGCGGTGATGATCGCCATCAGCGCAAGATCGGACAGCGCCTTCATATCCGGATCGCAGGCACGCACCGCGAATTCGTCGGAAAGCAGAGCGATTGCCGTCGCCTGGTGACTCTCGAACGACATAAAGATTTCAGCGTCCGGCACGCCGAGCGCCGCGGCGAGTACCGGATGACCGGCGGATCGCACCGGAATGGCGGGCAGATCCAGCGTAAGCGCATTGCCGTCCCGCTCCACGCTCAACACACCAGCCTTGCGGGTGCGGAAATGCAGCGCTTCGCGGTCGCCGATCAGGACATGACCGGTGGCCAGCGTGGCATGTCCGCACATCGCGATTTCAACCGTGGGCGTAAACCAGCGCAGCTCATAGTCGCTCTCGCCGGTCGCATCCGGCACCGTGAAAGCCGTTTCGCTGAGATTGTTCTCCTGGGCGATGGCCTGGAGCGTCGCGTCCGGCAGCCAGGCATCGAGCGGCATCACGGCGGCGGGATTGCCGGTGAACGGCGCATCTGCGAAAGCGTCCACTTGGATCAGGCGCAATTCGGTCATGACTTCGCTGTCCTGCTTTCGTCGATTTCGGCGAGCGGATTGCCCGGCTCATCCACCTGCCCCTCCGGATCGACATGGATGATGAGATCGATACCGGGAAATGCCGCACCGAGATCGGCCTCGATCACCGCAAGAAGATCGTGCGCCCGCGCCACGCTCATCGCCGGATCGACCCAGATGTGGAACTGGGCATGATCGATCGTCCCGCTCGACCGCGTGCGGACATCATGGACGCCGCGGACCTGCGCATGGCGCGCGACAATATCCACGAGGCGGTGCCGGCGGTCCTCCGGCCATGCCTTGTCCATCAGCAGGTCGATCGCACCCGCCGCGTTGCGCAGCGCGCCGAACAGCAGCCAGGCGGCGATGGCGATCCCGAACAGGGGATCGGCGCCGGTCAGCCCGAGATACTGGTCCGCGACGAGCGCCGCGATCACCGAGGAATTGAGCAAAAGATCGGCCTGATAATGAAGCCGGTCGGTGCGGATCGCGATCGAGCCGGTGCGATCGATGACATGCTTCTGATAGGCGATCAGGGCGAGCGTGACGGCAATGGCGACCAGCGAGACGCCGATCCCGTATTCAGCATCGGCCGTCGTCTCCCCTACTGCCAGCCGCTGGATCGCACGCCAGCCGATCGCCGTCGCCGACAACGAGATGATCGTCACCTGGGCCAGAGCGGCGAGCGCCTCGGCCTTGCCGTGGCCGTAGCGATGTCCCGCATCGGGCGGCTGTGCGGCGATCCGCACCGCGACGAAGACGATGAGCGAAGCGACCAGATCGAGCCCGGTATCGGCGAGCGAGCCCAGCATCGCGACGGAGCCGGTCCGCCACGCGGCCCAGGCTTTCAGAGCCAGCAGGAAGAGCGCGGCGGCGATGCTCGCCTGGGCCGCGCGGGTGGTGAGCGTGGCGCGGTCAGGACCGGCCGCCAGGCTCACGGGTAGAGCAGACCTTCGGTCCAGCCGCCCGCGTCACCACGCACGAACAGGCGCCGTTCGTGCAGGCGATGCGGGCGATCTGTCCAGAATTCGATCCGTTCAGGCGCGACCCGCCAGCCGCTCCAATGCGGCGGGCGGGCCACCTCACCACCCTCGAACCGGGCGGAAATTTCCGCAAATCGGGCTTCGAACTGCGCGCGGCTCTCCAGCGGACGGGATTGATCGGACGCCCAGGCCCCGAGCTGCGAATCCCGGGACCGCGAGGCGAAATAGGCATCCGCCTCCGCCATATCGACAGGCGCGACGGCGCCTTCGATCCGTACCTGACGGCGCAGCGTTTTCCAGTGGAACAGCAAGGCCGCGCGCGCATTGGTAGCCAGCTCACCGCCCTTCCGGCTCTCGAAATTGGTGTAGAAGACGAAGCCGCGCGGATCATGGCCCTTCAACAGAACCATCCGCGCCGACGGATGGCCATCGGCGTCGGCCGTCGCCAGCGCCATCGCGTCGGGATCGTTGATTTCGGACGCTCTTGCCTCCGCGAACCAGATTTCGAACAAAGCGTGCGGGTCTGCGACTTCCATCACCGCACTCTACGCCCCATATCGCTTGTCGAACAAGCATCTGTGGACTTTTCGGAAGGAGTGGGGAAGAAACCGGCATGGCCGACCTCTATTCGACTTTGGGCGTGGCGCGAGGCGCCGGCGAGGCCGACATCAAGAAAGCCTATCGCAAGCTCGCCAAGGAGCTGCATCCGGATCGCAACAAGGATAATCCGAACGCGACGGAGCGTTTCTCCAAGGTCACGCAGGCCTATGATATCCTGACCGACAAGGACAAACGCGCCCAGTATGACCGCGGCGAGATCGACGAGGACGGCAATCCGCGCATGCCGTTCGGCTTTGGCGCCGGCGGCCGGCACACTGGCGGCGGAGGTGGCGGACCGGAATTTCGCGGCCCCAATGGCGAGCCGTTCGAATTTTCAGGTGGCGGCGAGGCGGCGGATATCTCCGACCTGTTCGAAGGGCTGTTCGGCGGCCTTGGCGGACGCCGCAGCGGCGGTGGTGGTAGCGGGCCGTTCAGCGGCTTCGGCCGGCGCAGCGCGCCGCCGCAGAAGGGCGCCGATGTCAGCTATCGCCTGGAAGTCCCGTTCGAGGACGCCGCAGCGCTGAAAGGTCAGCGGGTCACGCTCGCCGGCGGGAAGACGCTCGACATCAAGTTGCCGCAGGGCGTCGAGGACGGGGCAAAGATCCGCCTCGCCGGCCAGGGGCAGGCCGGCCCCGGCGGCAATGGCGACGCGATCGTCACCATCGCGATCAAGCCGCACCGCTTCTTCAGGCGCGACGGCGACAATATCCGCATCGACCTGCCCGTTTCGATCGACGAGGCGGTGCTGGGCGCCAAGGTGCGCGTGCCGACGGTGGACGGGCCGGTGATGTTGAGCGTGCCCAAGGGCTCCAGCTCCGGCAAGGTGCTGCGCCTCAAGGGCAAGGGCTTTACCGGCAAGGACGGCCAGCGCGGTGATCAGCTGGTGACGCTGATGATCGACGTGCCCGACGATGCCGACCTCGCCGCCTTCCTGGAAAGCTGGCCGGGCAAGGGGAAAGGAAACCCCCGGGCCGGGTTGGGCGTCTAGCAACCCGTGCAGGACATGTCCCCTGAATCCCCGGAAGCCAGGCGCAAGCGGCTGGCGGTCGCGAAGGCGCATTTCGGTTCCTTCCGCGAAAAGGTGAAGGCTGGCTGGCGGCCGTTCGAGGTGATCAAGCGCGTCGTCGTTGGCGTCTATTCGGACGGCTTCATCCATGCCGGCAACCTTGCCTATCTGGCGCTGCTGTCCATTTTCCCTTTCGTCATCGTCGCCGCCGCCGTCGCGCGGCTGTTCGGCCAGACCGAGGAAGGGCTGAACGCGGTCAACGCGTTGCTCGTCACCATGCCGGACGATGTCGCGCGGGTGCTGGAGCGGCCAATCCACGACGTTCTGGAGGCACGAACCGGCAACCTGCTCTGGTTCGGCGCATTGATCGGGCTGTGGACCACCGGCAGCTTCATCGAGACGATCCGCGACATCATCCGGCGCGCCTATGGCGTCAGCTACAGCCGGCCGTTTTGGGAATATCGGCTGGGCTCGCTCGGCATGATTTTCATCGCTGTGATCGTCGCGATGGTCGCGCTCAGCCTGTCGGTGGCGGCCTCCAGCATCCAGGGTTTCCTGATCGAACTCATTCCCGGCGCGGACCGGCTGGTGGGGCTGCTCACGCTGTTTCAGGTCATACCGGCCTTGGCCCTGTTCGGATCGCTCTATGCCCTGTTCTACGTGCTGACGCCGAAGCGCTATCGCGCGGGCTTCCCGAAATGGCCGGGCGCCGCCTTCGTGGCCCTGTGGTGGGTCGCCACCGCTTATTTTCTGCCCCTCGCGCTCTCGCAGGTTGGCAGTTACGATCTCACCTATGGCAGCCTGGCGGGCGTCATGATCGCGATGATCTTCTTCTTCATCGTGGGCCTGGGGCTGGTCATCGGCGCGGAACTCAACGCTGCCCTTGCCGAGCCGGGCGAAGGCGCGCAAGAGACCGACGACGACATCATCGCAGCTGAGCACGGGGAGGCGCGGACATAACGATGACAGGCTTGATGAAGGGAAAACGCGGCCTGATCATGGGCCTGGCCAATGATCGCTCGCTGGCTTGGGGTATCGCGAAGCAGCTCGCCGATCATGGCGCGGAACTGGCCTTTTCCTATCAGGGCGAAGCGCTGCAAAAACGCGTGGCGCCGCTGGCCGAACAGCTTGGCTCGGACTTCCTGATCGATTGCGACGTGTCCGACATGGCCGCGCTCGACGCCGCCTTCGCGACCTTGGCGGCGCGCTGGCCAAGCATCGATTTCGTCGTTCACGCGATCGGCTTTTCCGACAAGAACGAGCTGCGCGGCCTCTATGTCGACACCAGCCTCGACAATTTCCTGATGACGATGAACATCTCCGCCTACAGCTTCGTCGCCGTGGCGAATCGTGCGCGGGCGATGATGCCGGAGGGCGGCAGCCTGCTCACCCTTTCCTATTACGGTGCCGAGAAGGTCATTCCCCACTATAATGTGATGGGTGTCGCCAAGGCGGCGTTGGAGACCAGCGTCAAATATCTCGCGATGGACCTGGGCCCGGAGAATATCAGGGTCAATGCGATCTCCGCCGGCCCGATCAAGACGCTGGCGGCGAGCGGTATCGGCGATTTCCGCTACATCATGAAGTGGAACGAATATAACAGCCCGCTCCGGCGCAACGTCACCATCGAGGATGTCGGCGGCGGCGCGCTCTATCTCCTGTCCGACCTGGCTTCGGGCGTCACCGGCGAAATCCACCATGTCGATGCCGGCTACAACGTGATCGGCATGAAGGCGGAGGACGCACCCGACATTACCGTGCTGTGAGCGAAGTCGTCTTCCGTCGCTTGTTCGTCCGCGGCCGCGTTCAGGGCGTGTCCTATCGCGGCTGGACGGTTCGCACGGCCCGTGCGCTTGGCCTCGACGGCTGGGTGCGCAACCGCCTCGACGGCCGGGTGGAGATGATCGTCGCCGGTCCCGCCGGGGCGGTCGACGATATGATCGAGCAATGCCGTCGCGGGCCGAGCCTGGCGCGGGTCGATCGCATCGATGTCGAGGAAACGAACGAGGCCGTCATCGCCGGCTTCGTTCAGATGCCGACAGTTTAGCTCTTCTTGCGGCCGATCAGCGTGCCCTTGGTGCCACTGAGATCGAGCCGAAAATCGAATTCCGGATAGGCGCGGCGCCAGCGGCGGGCGACGAAGCGCTCGCCGGGGCGGGCGCCATCGTCTAGCATCACCGTACCGCCGGGCGCGACATGGTCGAACAGGGAAGCAGCCGCCCCGCGCGTGAAGGGATGGATTGACCAGGGCGGCCCGTCGATCAGCATCAGATCGATGCCTTGAGGCAACGGCCCGTGATCGTACCACAGCCCCGGCCAGCCGCCCGGGGAGGGGCGGAGCGGTACCGAGCGCAAATCGGAACTCAGCCCGTATTCCGCCAGCCATTCCCGCGTGGCGCTGACAAAATCGGGATGCTGGTCGAAGCTGATCAGTGTCCCGCCGCCGGCCTTCTGCAAGGCGCGGGCGAGAATGAAGGTGGAGGCCCCGGCGCCGAATTCGACCACAAGTTTCGGGCGATGCGCGAAAATATGATCGACGAGCAGGGTGAGCAGGCCAGTGTCGGCTTTCCAGCTGCCGAGATAGGGCAAAGCGTCATAGGGCAGATCGAGCCGGTCCAGCAGTGCATGCTTGTCGGCAAGCCGGCCGCCATGCAGACTGCGCAGCAGCCAGGGCCACTGGATGGCGCCGAAGGCAAGCATCGCCGCCCAATCGGACAGCGATCGCCCGTCCGATCCGATGACCATCGTATCGCCGATACGCGGCAACAGTCCGGTGGCCTCGCGCATGGTCATAAACCTGTTCCTGACCGTGAAATCCCTAGCCAGCGAAGGGGTCGCGCACGAGAATCGTGTCGTCCCGTTCCGGACTGGTGGACACCAAAGCGACCGGGCAGGCAATCAGTTCCTCGATCCGGCGGATATACTTGATCGCCTGAGCCGGCAGCTGGGCCCAGCTGCGCGCGCCGGCGGTCGATTCGGACCAGCCCGCCATCGTCTCGTAAACCGGCTCGACTGCGGCCTGATCGGCGGCGTGGGCGGGGAAATGATCGAGGGTCTTATCGCCCAGCCGGTAGCCGGTGCAGATCCGGATTTCCTCCAGTCCGTCAAGCACGTCGAGCTTGGTGAGCGCAATGCCGGTGACACCCGATACCGCCATCGACTGGCGCACCAGCACCGCATCGAACCAGCCGCATCGGCGCTTGCGGCCTGTCACGGTACCGAATTCGTGACCGCGCTCGCCGAGGCGCTGGCCGATTGCGTCCTCCAGTTCGGTCGGGAAGGGGCCGGAGCCGACGCGGGTCGTATAAGCCTTGACGATGCCAAGTACGAAACCTGCCGCCGAAGGGCCGAGACCCGTGCCCGCCGCCGCCGTGCCGGCGATCGTGTTGGACGAGGTAACGAAGGGATAGGTACCGTGATCGACGTCGAGCAGCACGCCCTGCGCACCTTCGAACAGGATGCGCTCTCCCCTCAGACGTGCTTCGTTGAGCGTCTTCCAGACCGGCCCGGCGAATTGCAGGACGAAATCGGCGATCCCGGCAAGGTCGCGCTCCAGCCGGGTGCGATCGACCGGCGGCTCTCCGAAACCCGCCCGCAAGGCGTCGTGATGCGCGCAAAGCCGGTCGAGTTGCGGGCCGAGATCGCCGAGATGAGCCAGATCGCACACCCGGATCGCGCGGCGGCCGACCTTGTCCTCATAGGCCGGGCCGATGCCGCGCCGGGTCGTGCCGATCTTGCCCTGCCCGGACGCATCCTCGCGCAGTGCATCGAGATCGCGGTGAATGGGAAGGATGAGGGGACAATTGTCGGCGATGCGCAGCGTTTCGGGCGTGACGGTCACGCCCTGTCCGGTCAGCTTTTCGACCTCGGTCTTCAGCGCCCAGGGATCGAGCACCACGCCATTGCCGATCACGGACAGCGTGCCGCGCACGATGCCGGAGGGCAGCAGGGACAATTTGTAGGTCTGGTTGCCGATGACCAGCGTATGGCCGGCATTGTGGCCGCCCTGGAAACGAACGACCAGATTGGCGCGGCTGGCCAGCCAGTCGACGATCTTGCCCTTGCCCTCGTCGCCCCACTGGCCGCCGATCACGGTAACATTCGCCACAGCCCGAAGCCTCCTTCAAGGGAACCGGCGCTCCCTAGTCGTCAAGGCCATCGCCGTCCAGCCACGGCCCGCCGCAGAACGGCCGAGTCGTTGTCACAGATTAATGAAACCCCCCGCAGGTTCGCCGCGTTGTCTTGCCGAACCTATCCGAACCAAGGGAGGAAAACGTGCGTCATCTCATCCTGGCCGTCGCCGCCTCAGCCGTGGCGATCCCCATCACCTTCGCCCTGCCGGCTGATTCGGCGGATGCCCAGCGCCGCTACTACGACCGTGAAGGCTATTATAGCGGCCCGACGTGGCGCGGCCGCGACGGGCGCTATCGCTGCCGCCGTTCCAACGGCACGACCGGCCTGCTGATCGGCGGCGCGGCCGGCGCATTGATTGGCCGCGAGATCGACGGCGGGCGAGACCGCACCACCGGCACGATCGTCGGCGCGGCCGCGGGCGCGCTGATCGGGCGGGAAGTCGATCGCGGCAATAGCCGACAGCGCTGCCGGTAAACCCTGTCGACCCGTCGGAAAAAGGGGCGCCCGTCGAGGCGCCCCTTTTGCATCTAGCTGCCGGAGGTAGGCGTCGTGCCGTCGCGCGGACGCGCGGGCGCCTTGCGCGCCGTAGGCTTCTTCGCCGCGGTACGCTTCGGAGCGGCGGCGGAAGCCGCTTTCGCTGTCGTCTTGGGCGCGGCTTTCTTCGTGGGCGCTTTCTTCTTTGCGGCCGGGCGGCGCGCGGCCGGCTTCACGGCGGCTGCGGCAGCCGGGGTGGCAGCGCCGTCGCCCATCATCCGCCGAACGGCCTCGGTTGCCGCAGTAATCATCGCCGCGCCGATCTTGTTCGCATGATCGGCCGCGGCGTCGGCGGCGGCCTCAGCCGCGTCCTGCGCCTGGCGCGCGCTGCGCTTCGCACTGGCGCGCACCGACTTGTTCGCAGCCAGCGCGGCGGCGGCAGTCACCAGCCCGGCGGCGAGCAGGCTGCGCGCGACCGGGTTTTGCGCCAGCTCGGCGGCCTTGCGTCCCGCCTCGCGCAGTGCATCGGGAATTCCGTCCGCCGTCTTGCGGCTGTTGCCCGTCTTCGTATTCGATGTATTCGATTTGCCAGTCGACCGACCGGTCGTCTTGCCCGTTGTGGACTTCGCCATGATGGCATCTCCTGCAATTCGTACCCGTTGCGTAACAGACACGCGAAGCGTCGAACAGTTCCGTCGTCAGATCCGATCGATCTGTTCAACCGAACTGCGCCGTACGCCTGCGTCATAGGTCTCGCCGTCGGGCGACACCGGCAGATCGGGGGGCTGGATGGATTCGACGCTGTCGTCGCCCGTGCCTTTCCCGTCAACGAGGTTCTCGGGAAGCTCGTCGTGCCGGGCCTCGTCGCTGGCGAGCAACGGGTGGCGCGGTGTGTCGGGGCTCAAACGATCGTCTCCAGGCATGATCCGCTCCTTCGTTCGTATCTGCCCGGAACAAGCGAAAGGCCGCCGGGAAGGTTCCCGACGGCCTTTTCACATGGTCAGCGGCCGGAAGCCGACTGCCCGGAAGATTTTGGAAAGCCTAGGCTTTCATCCCCCGAACGGACTTGACCGACCTCTCTGCTGAACCATGAGACATCGGATCACCTCCTTTCGCTGCGTTGAACTTGCCTTATGTATGAGTCGACGCGATTCCGTGATCAAGACTTGAACTCGTTTTTTTTGCCGATAAGATTCCATGCTTCGCGCGGGCGCCGCCAGGTCATGGCCGCGCCTTTTTTCATGCGCCCCGGCAATCCTCGATCACACGAACAGGCTCCGGCCAGGCCGGCAGGAAAAGCGGTGCCGCGCCCTCTGTTCTGACGAGGAAGCGGCCGCGGCTGAACGCGATTTCGTCGAGCAGCGCATCGCCCGCTGGAATTACTGCCACTGCCGCATTGCCTTCGCTGCGCGCGGGAAGCGCACGTTCGCCATAAGTGGTGCGCACGTTCAGCATCCGCCCGACGGGCGCGCCGACACGGGCCAGGCTGATCCGGCCGCTGTCGCAACGCACGGCGAAGAGTGTGCCGCCAGCCGAACCGAAGCTTGCCATATTATCCTGGACGGACCAGTCGCCCGCGCTCAACGGCACGTCACGCCAGTCGCCCTCAGGCTCCGGCGCAGGTGGCGGCGGGGGAGGCACTGGCGCGGGCTGAGGCGGCGGGGGCGGCGGCGCAGGGGCCGGCGCTTCGGCACGCGGCACACATGCGGCAAGGCCGATGAAAAGCAGGCCAAGGCCGGCGGCGTAAATCCTGCGTGTCCACATGATCCTGTTTCCTAGCGTGTGAGGCCGTGTCCGGTCACTCCGCCGCAGCGCCGTTCGCGGCGACCTCGGCACCGTTTGCCTCGGCCGGCGCCTCGACCGCTTCCTCACGCGGCGCGGAGCGCCCGTCCGGCGACGCGCAACCGTCGAGAAAGGCGCCAATCCGCTCGCTCGGCGGCAAGGCCAAGGGTGGCGAATCACCGATCCGCACCACGATCGGACTGTCCGCGGTGGTCAGCGTCTGGCGAAAGGGATCGCCAGAGGTGAGCGTCGCGCGCAGCATCGGCACCGTTCCGCCGGAACTCGTGACAGCAAAGCGGCGCGTCTCGCTGCCGATCGTGACGAGCATGGTCGGCAGATCGCCGGCCAGCGCCGTGTCGTGCCGCTGCAGAAAGGCGCCGCGGCGGCCGTCGCAGCGCAGGCTGAACACCGGCGGCGCGCCGTCCGGCCCGAATTCGAGCGCGGCGAATTCGTCCTGCAAGGAGGACTGCCATGCGCCGAGCGCCACTTCATCCTCGTCGAGCGGAGTCGCGCGAACCCGTTCGACCGATGCGGTGACGCCATTGATGTCGGCGACGACGTCCGCGTCTTCCGAGCGGGCGCAGCCGGCGATCAGAAGCGCAAGAGCGATCGGAGGGGCAATTCGGATCATGTCCATTCTTCCTGCTGGATCGGTTTCGCGCTCTCTTTAGCCCGGCACGCCACCGCGCGCATCCCATAGCGCAAGGAATTCTCGCCGGTTCTTCGGCCCGAAGGTCGCAAAGCTGGGATTGGGATTGGCGCGATAGTCGGCGCGGCGTCCGGCAAGCACACCGCGATTGTGGAGCGCCGCAACGTCGATGTCATAGACGGCCGCCCCGTTAAGCCCGAAAATCCGGCGCTTTGCCGCCGCGTCGAGCGCAGGATAGCCGTAGCGTTCCTGAAACGCCGCGCTGATCTCAAATGTGCGAAACGCCTGAATCTGGTCCTGCGGGCTGCCATACCAGATCGAATCTGTACCCCACATGATACGTTCCGGCCCGAAATATTTGAGCAGCTTGCCCATCACATGCGCCGCCTCCTCCGGCCGCGTCATGAAATAACGCCAAAGCGAACCCATCTCCGCATAGAGATTGCCCTCGTTCGGGCCAAAACCGGCGTCCTGATGTGACTTGATCAGGCGATCGACCCCTTCGGGATTGTCGGGATTATAGGCCCCTTCCGTCTTCCCGCCCTCGAACCCGCCATGATAGACGAGGAAATTGAGATCGGGATTGGCGCGCGCCGCCGGCCCCATGTCGCGCGGCGAGCTATATTCGTATTCCAGCCCGCCCAACGGCACGCCCTTGTGGACCGCCACCGTCCTGATGCCGAGCTGACGCGCCTTTTCGTAGAAGCGGTTCGCATGGTCGCTCCGGTCCAGCCAGATGCCGCGTCCGTTCGAGCCATATTGCGGATAGAGCTTCCACGCCTCGACCCGGTAGCGCTCCGCCATCTCGTCCATCGCCTCGATCGCGCCGGCCTCCTGAGGGAAGACGCCGCCGTGGATCAGCGCGCGGGCGCCCTCCCCGCCGATCGCCGCGACGATGTCGCGCGCCTCATGGGCATATTCGACCGGCGTGGGATTGGGCTGCCCCCACAGGGCCGAGACCACCGCGACATCGGTGTCGCTGTCGAGGAACACCTCCTTGGCCAGCATCTCGGCGGAATAGCAATCGAAGCTGCCGCTCGTGCATTTGGAAGCCTGGCCGAAGACGCGCTGGAGCGTGCGCGACCAGCGCTCGCCGTCCGCGCCCTGCGCCCAGCGGCCGGCGGGCTCGACGCAGTGGGTCTGGACATCGAAAATGAATTCGTCGCCGCCGACGGCCGCCGCGGCCTGCTGCTGATCCAGCGCCGCCTCCGGATCGATCGCGAAGCCGCCGCCCGTCATGCCGGTCGCCTCGGCGGCCCGGTTGCAGGCCAGCAGCGTGGTCGCGGCACCGGCGGCGGAGACCAGAAAGGTGCGCCGGCCAAGGCCGAGGCGCCGGGCATTCTCGCCCGCCGCCTCATGCGCGAGCGCCTTCGCCAGCCTCTGCGTCGGCGTCAGCAAAGGCGGCAGATATTCGCCGTTGGAGGCCCGGTCGATCTTGATCGGCAGCCGCCGGCCCTCGGGATCGAAATCATCGCGGCGCATCTTCGCTCTCCCGTTCGAATCGCGTCGTGGCGATCATCGGGGAAAGTTCGCCGGGGGTAAACCGGACGGCGGCTCAGCGACCGCGACCGCCGCCCCACTTCCGCTGGGTCTTGCCGTAGCGCATCTTGCGCGTGCCCGGCTTGCCTTCGTTGGAATGGCCGATGACGGGCGCCTTGCTCTGTTCGGTAGCGAGACCGAGTTCGCCCGCTTCCAAGCGCCGAATCTCGTCGCGTAGCCGTCCGGCCTCTTCGAACTCCAGATCGGCGGCGGCCTTGCGCATGCGCTTTTCGAGGTCGTCGATATAGGCACGCAGGTTGTGGCCAACGAGGTGAGGCGCGTCTTCGTCGCCGGTGTCGACCGTCACGCTGTCGCGGTTGGAGACGTCGGAGAGGATGTCGGCGATGTCACGCTTGATCGTCGTCGGCGTGATGTTGTGGAGGGCGTTATAGGCTTCCTGCTTTTCGCGGCGGCGGCCGGTTTCGGCGAGAGCGCGCTCCATCGATCCGGTCATCCGGTCCGCATAGAGGATCACCTTGCCTTCGACATTACGGGCGGCGCGGCCGATCGTCTGGATCAATGAGGTTTCGGAGCGCAGGAAGCCTTCCTTGTCCGCATCGAGGATCGCGACCAGCCCGCATTCGGGAATATCCAGCCCCTCGCGCAGCAGGTTGATGCCGACCAGCACGTCATAGACGCCGAGGCGCAGATCGCGGATCAACTCGATCCGCTCCAGCGTCTCGACGTCGCTGTGCATGTAGCGGACGCGCAGGCCTGCTTCGTGGAGGAATTCGGTCAAATCCTCCGCCATGCGCTTGGTGAGCGTGGTGACGAGCGTGCGATAGCCCTTGGCGGCGGCGGCTTTCGCCTCGACGATCAGGTCGTCCACCTGATCCTCGACCGGCTTGATCTCGACCGGGGGATCGATGAGCCCGGTGGGGCGGATCACCTGTTCGACGAAGACGCCGGCGGCCTGCTCCATCTCCCACGGACCGGGCGTTGCGGACACCGCGACGGTCTGCGGGCGCATCACGTCCCATTCGTTGAAGCGCAGCGGCCGGTTGTCGATGCAGGACGGCAGGCGGAAGCCATATTCGGCGAGCGTGATCTTGCGGCGATGATCGCCCCGCGCCATCGCGCCGATCTGCGGCACGGTCTGGTGGCTCTCGTCGACGAACAGCAGGGCGTTGTCGGGCAGATATTCGAACAGGGTCGGCGGCGGCTCGCCGGGGAGGCGTCCGGTGAGGAAACGGCTGTAGTTCTCGATGCCCGCGCATGATCCGGTGGCGGCGATCATCTCCAGATCGAAATTGGTGCGCTGCTCCAGCCGTTGGGCTTCCAGCAGGCGGCCCTCGGCGGTCAATTCCTTCAGCCGTTCGGCCAGCTCGAAGCGGATCGCCTCCATCGCCTGTTTCAGCGTCGGGCCGGGCGTCACATAATGGCTGTTCGCATAAACGCGGACATGATCGAGCGCCGCCGATTTCTTCCCCGTCAGCGGATCGAACTCCACGATCTCCTCGATCTCGTCGCCGAAGAAGGAGATGCGCCAGGCGCTGTCCTCATAATGGGAGGGGAAGATTTCGAGATTGTCGCCCTTCACCCGGAAATTGCCGCGCGCGAAGCCGGCGTCGTTGCGCTTGTACTGGAGTGCGACGAGCTTCCTCACGATCTCGCGCTGATCTTGCGTCTGGCCCTTCTTCAGATCGAAGATCATGGCACTGTAAGTTTCGACCGAGCCGATGCCGTAGAGGCAGGAGACGGAGGCGACGATGATCACGTCGTCGCGCTCCAGCAGCGAGCGGGTGGCGGAATGGCGCATCCGGTC
>CAYTMM010000025.1:0-37575 GCA_964438875.1 uncultured Sphingosinicella sp.
TCCCCGCCAGCGCGCCATCTATCGCATCGCGCACCCACAGCCGGAAATCGGTGGCCACCTGGTCGTTGCGCGAGCGCGCGGTATGCAGCCGCCCGGCCACCGGCCCGATCAGCTCGGTCAGGCGATGTTCGACATGCATGTGAATGTCTTCCAGCGCCGGGTCCTCCGGTACACCGTCCGCCGCATATTCGTCGGCGATTGTGTCCAAACCCTGCGTGATCGCATCGGCATCGGCCCGATCGACGATGCCCTGCGCGGCTAGCATCGCGACATGGACCTTGCTGGCGGCGATGTCCTGACGCCACAATCGCTTGTCGAAGCCGATCGAGGCATTTATCTCGCGCATGATTGCCGAGGGCCCTTCCGCGAAGCGCCCGCCCCACATGGTGTTGGAGTCCTGATCCTTGCGGCTGTTGATGGCGTTTCTCCCTGCCCTTGCGACCGGGCTCGTTCTGGCCGGATGCGATAGGCAAAACGCCGCGGCCCCGCAAGGCAACGCCGCTGCGGAGATGTCGCTGGAAGAGGCCCTCGCAACTGCCGCGCCGCCGGCGGGGCAGCGTTATCCGACCGGACGGCTCGATCGCTCCCATGCCGGCACGCCCGCGCCGAATGTGACGTTCGAGGATCCACAAGGCCGGCCGGTGACGATGGCCGCCTTTCGCGGCCGCAATGTACTGGTCAATCTGTGGGCGACCTGGTGCGGCCCGTGCATCGTCGAAATGCCGGCGCTGGATGCGCTGGCCGCGCGTGAGGGCGACAATCTCCTCGTCCTGACCCTCAGTCAGGATATGGATGGGCGGCAGAGGGTCACAGACTTCTTCGCCCAGCGCAATTTCTCCACGATCGAGGCCTATCTCGATCCCCGCCTCGATTTCATGATGACCCTGCGCGTCGATACACTGCCGACCACCATCCTCTACGATGCCGAAGGCAAGGAAGTCTGGCGGATGACCGGCCTCGCCGAATGGGGTGACGAGCGAACGACGAATCTACTGCGCGAGGCGGACGCAGGATAAGGCTGCACGCCGCCGCCTTGCGCGGTGCCGGGCAGAAATTTGCCTCAGCCTATGCCGGGAAGGCATTTTTTCGCGCGGACGCAGTGATGGGGCACACGGATTCGGCTTTCTGCACGCCGGATATTGCCCGTTCATCTTCTTATGCTTCTCTGGGGCTGCAATGACCCTGAACGGGAAGATGTCTGTGCCCGGATTCGCCTTTGCCGCCGACTCGCTTACGCCGCCCTTGTCGCTGCACACCCGGCCGTGCGGCAATCGCGCCGCGCCAGCTGAGGTCCGGCCGGTGCTCGGCATCATGTGCTGCAACGAATTCGCGGATCGCCCGGTGCAGGCGGTCTCGACCCGCTTTCTGCCGCCGCTCGCGAAACTGTCCGGCGTCAGCGCGCTCATCATCCCGGCCATGGCCGATTGCGCCGATATCGAGGCGCTCAGTCAGCGGCTGGACGGTCTGTTGCTGACCGGATCACGCTCCAACGTCGCCGGCCATCGCTATGGCCGCGCGCAGGCGCGCGGGCCCGCCGACGAGCAGCGCGACGAGGTGGCGCTCTCGCTCGCCGGGCGGATGATCGAGCGCGGTCGTCCAGTCTTCGGCATCTGCCGAGGTTTTCAGGAGCTGAACGTTCTGTTCGGCGGCACACTGTGCGATCTCGACGATGGCTGCCACCGCGCGCCGGCCGGCCCCACCGACCGCTACGAAGACCTGTTCGCGCACCAGCACGAAGTGAAGCTGGCTGAGCGCGGCCGACTCGCCGAGGCGAGTGGGCTCAGCCGCCGGCGGGTCAGCTCAGTCCATGAACAGGGCATCGACCGCCTCGCCGCCGGCCTCGTCGTCGAGGCAGTCGCGACCGATGACGGCCTGGTCGAGGCCTTCTCGGCCGAGGGTACCGGCGCGGACATCCTCGCCGTGCAATGGCACCCGGAAATCGCCGCCGAGCAATGCCCAGTCAACAGCGCCTTCTACGCCCTGATCGGCCAGTCCCTCCGCCGCACCGCGCCGGAAACGGCAAGGGCAGCCTGAGCCCCTAGGGGGGATAGCCATAGACGTACGACGATCCAGAACGCTTTCGGGAACGCCTCGGCGAGCTGGTGAAACATAGCCCGGAAGAGGCTAGGCGTTCACCCGCGAGAGCCAGATTGTCCAGCCGGTCCGACAAACCGCATGTCTTCGACGGCGGATTTGTATGATACACATGTGTATGTTACTGGGGCGATGAAATTGCGCTGAGGCATGAGCATGGATGATGGAGCCGCGATCGAAAGCCTCTTGCAAGCGCTGGTGGAAGCGGCCGGCCGTGGCGATGCCGAGACGATCGAATCCCTGATCGCGGACGATCTGCTGCTCTATAAAGTGGGTCATATTCGCGGTCGTGAAGATATGCTCGCGGCGGTTCGCGATTTCGCCCGTGCGGGCGGGGCAGCCGACTATTGCTTTTCGGACATGGTGACGCGGGTGGATGGCGATCTGGCGACGATTACCTTCCGGACGCATGCGAAGATCGCGCTGCCGGACGCGCCAGTGCGTGAGGCGTGGTGGTTGGAAAGCGTCATCCTGACTCGTACCGACCGCTGGCGCATCGCATTCTATCATTCGACGGACGATCTCGACGCCAGGAAGGCGCACACGTGACGAAGCGTGACGCTTTGTGGGACTGGGCCGGCCCTGGCGGCGTCTATCCGCCCTTGGCGCATATGACCCCCGCTACGCTCGAGCGCGACCTTGCCGCTGCCGCCGGAGAATGGCGCGATGCCATGGCGCGTATATCGGCCGACCCGGAACAGCCCGGCTTTGCCAACACCATTCTTGCGCTGGAGGCCGCCCGGCGTCATTTCGACCGCGTACGCGAGCTCCTGCAACTGCAGGTCACGACCCGATCGACCCCTGAGATCGTCGATCTTCAGGCCCGCTGGGCCGCCGAGATCAGCCGGCTGGAGGGCGAGGCCTGCGGCCCGGCCCTGTTCGAGCGGGTCGCCCGGATGCATGAGGCGGCAAATGGCGATGACGACGACCGGCGCCTGACCGAGATCACCTACCGCCGTTTCGTCAGGCGCGGCGCGACGCTCGGCGCGGCGCAGCATGCGCGGCTCGGCGAGATCGACGCGGCGCTTGCCGTCGCGACCGCACGTTTCCAGCGCAATGTCGCCGACGCGGAGCAGGGCCTCATCGTCTTCGCCGACAGCGCTGAGGCACTCGACGGCGTCGACCCCGCCATTCGCGAGGCGGCGGCCGGGCTGGCTGTCGAGCGCGGCGCGGCGGGGCGCTGGGCGATCGCCATGCAGCGGCCGATCGTTATGGCCGTACTCACCACCGCGACCGACCGGGCGTTGCGGGAACGGGTCTGGCGCTGCTGGTCGTCCCGCTGCGACACGCCCGGCCCGCAGGACAACCGGCCGGTCATGGCGGAGATCCTGAAGCTGCGTGACGAGAAGGCCCGGCTGCTCGGCCATCCGGATTTCGCTCATTTCGCGTTCGCCGACCGCATGCTAGCCGATCCGGATGAGGCCGCGCGCCTGCTCCGCACCGTCTGGGATCATGTCTACCCGCTGACCCGGGCGCAGATCGCCGAGCTACAGGCGCTCGCCGATGCGGATGGGATCGGCGGCCCGATCGAGAAGTGGGATCGCTATTTCTATGCGGACAGGCTGCGCCGGACCCGCTTCGGCGCCGGCACAGAGGCATTGCGCCCTTATCTGGCGGCCGAGGGTGTGATCGCGGCTGGCCTGGAAGCTGCTGCCCGCTTGCATGGTGTTCGTTTCGTGTCCCGGCCGGAGGCGGCGACCCACCATCCGGATGTGAAGGCCTATGCCGTCGAGCGGGACGGCATCCTGATCGGCATGCTGCATTTCGACGTCATGGCGCGCCCCGACAAAAGGGGCGGCTCCTGGATGCAGCCGCTGCAGGCCGCTTCCTCGCTCGGATCGGGAAGCCTTCCGGTCTGCGTGGTCGTCACCAGCATCGCCGCCAATGCCACCGGCGAGCCGCCGCGGACGACCTGGTCGCACGTCACCGTGCTCTTCCATGAACTGGGCCATGCCTTGCACGCGCTGCTCGCCCGCACCGCCTATCCCTCGATTGGATCGATGGCGGTGGCGTGGGACGCGATCGAACTGCCCGCCTTGCTCAACGAACGCTGGATCGAGGATGTCGCGCTGCTCGGCCGCCATCTGCGCCATTGGGAGACGGGCGCGCCAATCCCGTCCGCGCTGGTGGAGGGCGCGCTGGCGGCGGCGCAGCACGACCGGGTGTTCAGCGTGTCGCTGGACTATCTGGTCGGGGCGATCATCGACCTCCGGCTCCACACGACCGGCGGCGGGGAGGTTCCGGACATGACCGAAATCGAGCGCCGGACCCTCGACGAGCTGCGCATGCCGGGCGCGATCGACCAGATCATGCGCCCTCCGCACTTCTTCCATCTGTCCTCCGATGAGTATGCGGCGGGCGTCTATGCTTATCTGCTGGGCGACGTGATGGCGGCGGAGGTGGCGGAGGCGTTTCTCGAGGCGCCGGGGCGGCTCTACGACGCGCAAGTCGCGGCGCGCTGGCGTGACACGCTGCTGACGATCGGCGCGCGCGAGCCGGTCGATGTCGCCTATCGGCGGTTCAGGGGCGCCGATCCCGATCCGGGCGCGCTGCTGCGGCGCTTCGGCATGGCGGCCTGAGCGCGGCATGATCCACGACAGCCCCGCCGTCCGCCGCGAACGCTTCGAGGCCTATCTACGCCGGCACGAGCTGGTGGGCGCCGCGCCCGCGACGCGATGGGAGGCGGAGGGCAAATATCTTCTCGTCGGGACGGGGGCCGACTGCCGCCGTATCGACGTCGCATCGGGGGAGAGCGAGCTTTGGCCGGCCGCCGATCCCGCGCCGCCGCAAGAACACTGGACGCGACGCGGCTATATCGGCGAGTTCCCTGTGCCGGAAGTGCCTTCGCCTGACGGGCGCTGGCTGGCCGCGATCCGCGACCATGATATTGAACTGTGTGCGGTTCGCGACGGCCGCCGCCGTCGGGTGACACGGGATGGCGCCGCCGATTTCGCCTGGGACATCGAATCCGATCGCTGGCGCGTGCTGCCGGGGCTGATGACGGGGGCGGTGCGAATTTCGCCGTGGCGACCCGATGGCGGTGCGCTGTTCGCCTGCCGGCGCGACATTTCCGGCGTGTTCCGCATTCCCACGATCTACTGGCTGAACGATTTCGAGGAGGTCGAGTTCACTCCCTTCGAAAAGGCCGGCGCGCGCATCGATCGCTACTGGCCGCATATCGTCGACATTCGCAGCGGCGTGTCGACCCCGATCGATATCGGACAGGTCGAGGACCGCTATGTCCAGCTGCTCGGCTGGCGGCCGGACGGGCGCGAAGTGCTCGTCGTCGCTTATGATCGCGACATGTCCCGCGCGGAGATCTGGGCCGCGGACGGGAGGACCGGCGCGGCGCGGCAGGTGCTCAGCGAGACGAGTGACACCTTCTTGCGCCTTCAGCACGACACATTGATGTCGGGCGCCCACGGCTTCGCCTTCCTGCCCGACAGCAGTGGGTTCCTGTGGCGCAGTGCGCGCGACGGCTGGGATCATATCTATCATTATGACCGTGACGGCGTCCTGATCGGCCAGCTGACCAGTGGCGCTTGGCCGGTGCAGGACATCGCGCATGTCGGTCGCGACGGCCATGTCTATCTGACCGGCGCGGTCGATCTCGCACGGCCTTATGACGTCCATGTCTGCCGGGTGCCGCTTGCGGGCGGCCCTGTGGAGCGGTTGACCGAGGCATCCGGCATCCACCAGCCGGATTTCGCGCCCGACGGCCGTAATTTCGTCGATCGTCACAGTGCGTTCGATCGTCCGTCGGCGACGGAACTACGCCGGACAGACGGCGCGTTGGTCGCGACCATCGCGGCCACCGGCATCGGTGCGCTGGAGGCGGCTGGCTATCGCGCCCCGGTCGAGTTCACCGTCAAGGCGGCGGACGGCGAGACTGATCTGTGGGGACTCATCTATTTGCCCGCCGATTTCGATCCCGCCGCGCGCTATCCGGTGGTCGAGCATATCTATGGCGGTCCGCAGGTCATCGCTGCCGCGCGCCAGTTCGCGGTCTACGACCGGCGGGCGCGCAACCTTCCCTGGGCTTTGGCCCAGCTCGGCTATGTCGTGGTCTGTGTCGACGCGCGGGGTACGCCTGGGCGCGGCAAGGCCTTTCAGGATGTGGTGCACGGGGCCTGGGGCGTGAACGAGATTCCCGACCATGCCGCCGCGATCCGGCAGTTGCTGGATCGAAATCCGTGGATGGACGGCGAACGGGTCGGAATCATGGGCCATTCCTGGGGCGCCTATTTTGCCACCGCCGCACTGATTCAGGCGCCCGATCTCTATCGCGCTGCCGTCGCCTCCTCGCCCGGCTTCATCCCCTGGGAGTCGATCCTCTACGAGCCCTATCTGGGGCTCCCCGCAAACAATCCCGAGGCTTATGCGCGGGCCGACCTCACCCGCCATGCGGCGTGGATGAAGGGCGCGCTGCTGCTGGCGGCCGGCACGTCCGAATCCGGTCCGATCAGCGATGCGATGAAGATGACGCGGGCGCTGATCGATGCGGGCATCGACCATGAGTTCGTCGTGCTGCCGGGCGAGTTCCACGCTTATAGCGGCACGACGGAGCGCTATTTCATCGACAAGGCCATCGCCTTCTTCGAACGGCATCTGCGAGGGGATGTATGAGCGACGCGCCCGCTTCCATCTTCAACACCCATGTCGAGACCATCGCTGCGACCGTCGAGCGGGTCTGGGCGATCTTCAACGACCGCTCACTATGGATGGACAGCTTTATCTCCCGCACGCTGCTGGACGGCGTGGATGCGGAAAGCGGCGCAATCGCCGAAGTGCGTATGAATATCGCCGGCACGCCGCTACGCCGCGAGGAACTGCTCCATGTCGAAACAAAGCAACGTCAGGTGGTACGGATTACAACGGCCGGAACGGCGGCCTTCGCCCATGCGGACTTCCGGTTCGACGCAGTGCCGTCCGGTTGCCGTCTGACCGTCTCGATCCACACTACACTGCCGGGCGTTACCGAGACGGACGTGATGCGGGCTGCGACCCAGGCGAAAATCTCGTCCGATTTTGCTCGCCTGCGTGAAGTGGCCGAAGGACAAGGTTAGGACTCAGCGGAAGACGATCGTCTTCGCGCCGTTAAGAAAGACACGCCGCTCGGCATGCCAGCGCACCGCGCGCGCCAGCACACGCGCTTCGATATCCTGCCCGATTTCGACCAGTTCCGCCGCAGTCGGGTCATGATCGACTCGCTCAACATCCTGTTCGATGATCGGACCCTCGTCGAGATCGGCGGTCACATAATGAGCGGTGGCACCGATGATCTTCACCCCCCGAGCATGCGCTTGGTGATATGGCTTGGCGCCCTTGAAGCTCGGCAGGAAGCTGTGGTGGATGTTGATGCACCGTCCGGCCAGCTGCCCGGCCAGCGAGTCCGACAGAATCTGCATGTAGCGCGCGAGCACTACGAGGTCGGCGGCGCTGTCCTCCACGACACGCAGGAACGCCGTTTCCTGCTCGACCTTGCTGGCGGCGGTGACCGGGAGATGATGGAAAGGCAGGCCATGCCATTCGACGAGGGCGCGCATGTCGAGGTGATTCGACACCACGCCCACCACGTCGATTGAGAGCCAGCCGGTTCGCCAGCGATGGAGGAGATCGTTTAGGCAATGGCCGAAGCGCGACACGGCGATAATCGTGCGTGGGCGTTCGGCCGCGTCCAGGATCGACCAGCGCATCTCGAAACGCTCGCCGACCGGTGCGAAGCGTGCGCGCACGGTGTCGAGAGCGAGCGTCCCGCCTGCCGCCGCGGTAAAGGCGACCCGGGTGAAGAACAGGCCGGTTTCGGGATCGCCATATTGCCGACTGTCGAGGATGAAACCGCCCGCTTCATAGAGCGCACCAGTGATCGCGGCGCTGATCCCAGGTACGTCGCGGCACGAGGAAACCAGGATGAACATGGGGATCGCTTCCATCGTCAGAGGGCGGTGTCGAGCCAGCACCGCAGGTGAACGGCGTAACTCCGTTCGAAGAGCAGCCATACGCCATCCGGCCTCCCGAGCAGGGTGACGCGGATGCCGGCGAGGCATGTCCGGACGGTGCGGCCCGCCTCGAAGCTTGTGGGCACGAGACCGGTCAGGCGCCCCAGTAGCGGACGGGTATCGCCCAGGTCCAGCGCGCAAAACATATCGCTCGCATCGGACCAGGCAAGAGTACCGATACCTCTTGCCGCTATCAGCGCCGCGCTCCAGTCTCCGCCATAGTCGAACAAGAGCCATTCGCCCGGGCCGAGCCACGCTGCCTTGTCCGTGGCAGCGGTCGCGGCCGGCAGGTCGAGTCGGTCCGCGATTGCTGCCGCGCCGCGGCCGGCTTTCAGGTGGATCAGCCGGAGAGAGTCGATTGGACGGGCCGAAAGGCTTGCTGGCGCCCCTCCGATCTCCGGCGAAGGGCTTCCCGGGTGAAGGCCGGAGTCAGCCACGAAGCCGCTCCCCCGTTTTGTCGAAGAAGACCGGATCTACGATCGCTGCTCGATAGCGTGCACCGAGGTCATAGAGATCGACGGTTTCGCCGATCCGCGCACGGCCGCCATGAACCAGGCCGAGGGCGATAGGACGATCAAGGGCCGGGCTGTGTACGGACGACGTCACATGCCCGTCGATCGGCCCCGGCACGCGGCCGGCGCGCAGGATATGTGCACCCACCGGCAGTTTCGCGCCCTCGCTCAACAGGCCCACGAGTTGCGGGCGATCGGGACGCTGCGCGTCGGGTTGCAGGAGCGACCGTCGGCCGATGAAATCCGATGTCTTCTTCGCGATACCGCCTGCCATGCCGATATCGTCGGGGAGGGTTGTCCCGTCGGTATCGACCCCGACATGCAGATAGCCCTTCTCGATCCGCAGAATCATCAACGCCTCGATCCCGATTGGCACAAGTCCATGCTCGGCGCCGGCGCTGGCCAGCGCATCTGCGAGTTGGCGCGCCCGCCGTGCGGGCACGCTGATTTCGTAGCTGGCCTCTCCGGTGAAGCTCGCGCGAAGGATGCGGGCGGGAAGTTCGGCCACCTGTCCCTGGCGCCAGGTCATATGGGGAAAGGTGTCGAGGTCCATGTCGGTCCCGGCATCGGCCAGGATCGCTCTGGACCGGGGACCGCTCAGCGTCAGTGTCGCCCATTGCGCCGAAACATCGAGCATCACGACATCGAGGTCAGGCCATTCGCATTGCAGCCATTCGTCGAGCATCGCTGCGACCCGCGCCGCGCCGCCGCTCGTCGCGTGAAGCAGGAAGCGATCCTCGGCGAATCGCACGAAGACGCCGTCGTCGATGACGATGCCATTCTCGTTCAACATGATGCCGTAGCGGGCACGGCCGGGCCGGAGCGTGCTCGCCGTGCCGACATAGACCCGGTCGAGAAAGGCGCCGGCGTCCGGCCCGGCGATCTCGATCTTGCCGAGCGGCGAGCCGTCGAACAGGGCGGCCGTCTCGCGCGCCGCGCGCGCCTCGCGCTGGGCCGCGGCCTCCCAGGTTTCGCCCGATGCGGGATAAGCGGTAGGCCGGACCCAGTCGCCATATTCCTCCATCAGCGCGCCCTGCGCGGTGTGCCAATCGTACGCCGGGAGACGGCGCAATGGTTTGTAGAGAGGTCCGACCTCCGGGCCGGCGAGCGCGCCGAAGCGCACCGGCGTGTAAGGTGGGCGGAATTTCGTTGTGCCCACTTCTTTCGGCGTTCGGCCGGTCAGACTGCCCATCAGCGCCAGGCCATTGATGTTGGATGTCTTGCCCTGGTCGATGCCCATGCCGAGCGTGGTGTAGCGCTTGAGATGCTCGACGGAGACGTAGTTTTCGTGCGCGGCAGTAGCGACGTCGCGCGCCGTCACGTCATTGGCGAAATCGACGAAGGCCTTGCCCGCGCTTTCAGGTGGCTCCGACAGCCTGCCGACACCGAGAGCGCCGAGATCGCCAGCCGCTCCGCCTATGCAGCGCACTTTCTGATCGGCCGTGTCCGGCACGAAGCATTGGCGTTCGTCGTCAAAGCATAGTCGGCCGCCGGCTTGGGAGAACAGGTGGACAGCAGGCGACCAGCCGCCCGACATGAGCAGCAGATCGCAGGCCAGTTTGCCGGCCGGCCGGCCATCGCGATCACACAGGTCTACGCCGCACACCCGGCGCGAACCCCGCGTCCGACGGATCCGGGTTCCCGTGAGGACGGTCAGGCTCTCGCCGCCCGTCTCGCTGCCTTCCCGCGCATCGATCACGGTCACTTCGGCGCCAGCGGCGGCCAGCACTGTGCCGGCCTCATAGGCGCCGTCATTGTTGGTGAAGAGAACGATGCGCCGTCCAGGCAGGACAGCAAAGCGCCTGACATAGGCATGCGCGGCAGAAGCAAGCATCACGCCGGGCCGATCATTGCCCTCGAAGACAAGCGGGCGCTCGATCGCGCCGGTGGCGAGGATCACTTCGTCCGCGCGGATGTGCCAGATGCGTTGTCGGGCCCCGTTTCCGTCGAGGGTTTCGACGGCGGCCAACATGTTGTGATCATAATAGCCGAACAGGCTGGTCCGGGTGAGGATGGTGGTGTCTGGATGCGCATAGAGCAGCGCGGCGAGCTGGGCGGTCTCGCTGCCGTCTTCGCGCCAGAGCGCCGATCCGCCGAGTTGGACATCGGCTTCCACCAGAGTCACCGTGCGGCCTGCGCGCGCCGCATCCAGCGCGGCCCGCAAGCCCGCTGGCCCGCCGCCGACGACGAGCACGCCGCAGCGTGCGTGGGCATGGATGTAGTGGTCCGGATCCCGCCCTGCCGGGGCGGTCGCCAGTCCCGCAGCGCGCCGGATCGGACCTTCGAATAGCCGCCAAGCCGGCCATATGAAAGTCTTGTAGTAGAAACCCGCCGTCAGCAACGGGGCGGCCAATTGGTTGACACTTCGCAGGTCGAAGCGCGGGCTGGGCCAGCAATTGACGCTTGTAGCGACGAGGCCGTCGGCCAGCGGTACTTCCGTGGCCTTGAGGTTCGGCTCAGCGGCGCTGCCCTCGCCAAGTCGGACGATGGCGTTCGGTTCCTCGATGCCGGCCGCCATGATGCCGCGCGGCCGGTGATATTTGAAGCTGCGTCCGACGAGCATCACGCCATTGGCCAGCAGGGCGGAGGCGAGAGTATCGCCTGGATGCCCTTCGAACTCGCGGCCGTCGAATTGGAAGCGCAAACGACGCGATCGGTCGATCAGGCCTCCGCTCGGCAGGCGCATCAGCGGGCCTCCTGCGGCATGTCGGCGATCGCGCGGACGCAGGAGATCTCGTGGGTCAAAGTATCACGGGTCACGCTGAACCAGCTGCCGCAGCCGAAGGCATGCCGCCAGCGCTCCTTGCTCGCCCCGCGCGGATTACGACGGAAGAAAAGGTAGTCCGCCCAGCCTTCGTCGGAGACGTCGAGACCCGGCCGGTGGAGCTGATTCTCCCCGCCGCATTCAAACTCGGTCTCATCGCGAGGGCCGCAATGGGGACAGGCGATTTGCAACATTGCTCGGCTTCCCCTTAGTGCGCGATGCCCGACGCTGCGGCTTCGTCGATCAGCGCGCCCCTGGCGAAGCGATCGAGGCCGAAGGCGGCGGTCAGCGGATGCGGCGTTCCCGTCGCGACATGATGGGCCAGGCACCAGCCTCCGGCCGGAATCGCCTTGAACCCGCCGGTGCCCCAGCCGCAGCTCAGGTACAGATTGGGGACTGACGAACGCCCGATAATGGGCGTCGAATCGGGCGTGACATCGACTGTTCCGGCCCATTGCCGTAGCATCCGCAATCGGGAGAAAGACGGGAAGAGAGTTACGAGTCCCGCCAGACTGCGCGCAACGGTCGGCAGGTTCCCGCGCTGTGCGAAGGACGGATAGAGATCGAGCCCGCCGCCGACGATCAGTTCTCCTTTGTCGGACTGGCTGACATAGACGCCTGCAGCCGGCGACAGGACGACTGTATCGAGTACGGGCTTCACCGGTTCCGAGACCAGCGCCTGGAGCGCATGGGAGATGATGGGCAGGCGAATGCCCAGCTGGGCGGCAAGGGCAGTCGAAGCGCCGGCAACCGCGAGGACGACGCGTCCTGCCTGGATTCGCCCCCGGTTCGTCATCACCGCGCCGATACCGTCGACGCCGGTCTCGAAACCCCGCACCTCGCAATTCTGAATGATGTCGACGCCCGCCGCGTCGGCCGCGCGCGCATAACCCCAGGCGACCGCGTCATGGCGCGCCGTCCCTGCACGGCGCTGCATGAAGCCGCCCATGATCGGAAGGCGCGCGGCGGGCTCGTAATCGAGCCCCGGCACCAAGGCGCGTACCTGGTCGCGATCGAGCAGTTCGCTGTCGACCCCGTTGAGGCGCATCGCGTTCGCCCAGCGCCGCTGGGCGTCGAGATCATGGCGACTGTGGGCGAGGCTGAGATTGCCGCGCGGACTGAACATCACGTTGAAGTTCAGTTCCCGCGACAGCGCTTCGTATAGCGTCAGAGAATGATCGTAGAAGGCCGCGCTTTCGGGATAGAGATAGTTGGACCGGACCACCGTCGTGTTGCGCCCGGTATTTCCTCCGCCGATCCACGCTCTTTCCAGCACGGCGATATCGCGGATGCCGTGATTGCGGGCGAGATAATAAGCCGTGGCAAGGCCGTGACCTCCGCCGCCGACGATCACCACCTCGTAGCGCGCCTTTGGTGGCGGTGAACGCCAGGCGGGGGACCACCCCGCATGGCCGTTGGCCGCTTGACGGGCGAGCGAGAGGAATGAGTAGCGCTGCACAATCAAACACTATGATACAATAATGAATGTTTCAACACATTCATTTGGCTATTGAAGACTAAATATTATTCATTCATATATGTATGTTGAAACTTTAACCTGGGAGATGCGAACGATGAGCGGTGGAGCGAGGGTAGAACTCGGTCTGGTGGGCCTGGCCTGTGTGACGGCTTTGTCGCAGCCGGCTTTGGCGCAGGGCGGCACCGCGAACGCGGCCGTCGCCGATGACGAGATCGTCGTCACCGCGCAGCGGCGCACCGAACGGCTGCTCGATGTGCCGATCGCGATTACGGTCGTCACCGTCGACGAACTCGCGGCGCGCAATGTCCAGACCCTGGCCGAGATGCAGTACAGCATACCGGGCCTGTCCTTTGTCAGCGCCGGTCCCGGCACAGAGCGCACCCAGCTGCGCGGCGTTTCCCAGTTCGCGGGCGCGCCGACTGTCGGCACCTATCTCGACGAGCTTTCGGTCAACCCGCAAAGCTCGGGCGGCGGCTTCAATATCCGGCTCTATGATCTCGAGCGGATCGAGATTTTGCGCGGGCCGCAGCCGACCCTCTACGGCGAGGGTTCGATCGGTGGGACGATCCGTTACATCACTGCGAATCCGGATCTCAATCGCGTCGTCGCGCGGGCCGAAGGGCAATTGGGCTTCGTCAGCCGTGGCGGCATCAATTATCGTGGCGAAGGTGCACTCAGCGTACCGCTCGTCAATGACCGGCTCGGCCTGCGCGTATCGGGCGTCTATGACCGCCGCGGCGGCTATATCGACACGCCTTTGGGCGAGAACCAGAATGACAGCCAAGTCTACAGCGTTCGGGCAAAGCTGCTGTTCCGGCCGTCCGACATTGCGGAGATTTCGCTGTTGGGTGTCCATCAGCGCGACGAGCAGGACGATCGCGGCTTCGGCTTCGACGATTATACCGACAGCTCGCCCCTGCCCGATGCGACCCGAAGCAGGGTCAACATCCTCAATCTGGTGGCGAATTTCGATTTGGGGCCGGTCACGCTCAGCAGCTCTTCGGGCTATATTGGCGCGCGGGGGCGCGGCGACACCGATCTCACCTACTTCTACACCCAGTTTCTCGGCTTTCCCTTTGTTGCGGGCACGCGCTCGTTCAGCGCGTTCGAGCGGCTGTCGCAGGAGGTCCGGCTCGCGTCCAACGGCGATGGGCCGTTCAACTATCTGATCGGCGCGGTCTATACCGATGACGACAACCGCCTGTCGCCGACCAGTTATGATCTGACGACGACCCCGACCCGCCCGGCCATTCCCGCCAGCCGCGTTACCTCGCGCGCCCTCGCCGTCTACGGCGAGCTGGGCTATGAAATCGGGCTGCTTACTTTCACCGCGGGCGGCCGCTATTTTCGCGACCGTCGCGAGACATTCGCAACAGGAGCGACCGTCGGGCGCGCGACGTTCGACACGTTCAACCCACGCTTCAACATCTCTTTCGATACGGGCAATGGACAGGTTTATGCCAATGCCGCGAAAGGCTTCCGCAGCGGTGGGTTCAACGATCCTTCGATCGTTCCACCGGCGCCGGCCTCGTTCGGCCCGGAGGATTTCTGGAGCTATGAGCTGGGCACGCGACAGGAGCTGCTCGGACGGACCCTCGTTGTCGATGCGTCGATCTACTACAGCACATGGTCCAACATTCAGGCGGTCACCCCGATCGGCTTGGCGCCCATCGTGCTCGGCATCACCAATAGCGGCCGGGCTTCCGGCTGGGGCGCAGAGCTGTCGTTCCGCGCGCGCCCCAGCCGCGAACTCACCATCACCGGTACGCTCGGCTATCAGGGGCTGCGCTATACGGAAGGCATCGCCACCCATGCGCCGGGCGATCCGCTGGACGGCGTGCCGGAATTCACCGGGTCGTTGTCGGCCGACTATCGCCAGCCCGTGTCGGATCGGACGATCGTCTTCGCCCGCGCCGATCTCGGCTTCAGCTCCGGCTCGCAGATCACGACGCGCAACTTCCCCATCCAGACGACACTCACCGCCGATCCCGCTGTCGGCGTCATGCCTTCGCGCACGCTGCTGAACCTGCGACTGGGGGCTGAGATCGATCGGTTCACGATCTATGCCTATGCCGACAATCTGTTCAACGACTTCAACGGCATTTTCGCGGGTGCGACGATCCTCAACGAGCGTCCGATCCGGCCGGAGCCGCGCGTGATCGGCATTGGCGGCGCGGTGCGCTTCTAACCCGGGTGGGGGACGGTTCATCCCTGGCGGGCAGTAGTGTCCGCCGGGGATAGACTGCACCGGTATGTATATGGAAGGCCTGAGGTGATGGACGCCATAGCCACGCAGACCCGGAACAAGCCTCTGCTGATCGCAGCCTGGTATGGTCTGATCGTTCTGGCGATTGTCAGCATCAGCGTCAGCGTCAACCGCCAGCTCATACCGCTCGTGACCGAGCCAATGAAACAAAGTCTGTCGTTGTCCGACGCACAGATCGGCGTGCTGAACGGCTTTGCACTGCTGCTGGCGACCGCGCTCGCGACCTTTCCGATGGGCTGGCTTGCCGATCGGGTCGATCGCCGCCGGCTGCTCGCGATCTGCATCGTGATCTGGTCCGCGGCGACAGTGGGGTTCGGTTATTCGGCCAGCTTCAAAATGCTGATGTTCTTTGCGATCGCGGCAGCGGTCGGCGAAGCGGTCCTGGGGCCGCTCGTCTATTCAATGATCCCCGATCTCTTCCCACGCGAACGCTGGATCGCGGCCAATTATGTCTTTTATGTTGTGAATCTGCTTGGCGCTTCCGCGGGGCTGTCTATCGGCGGCGCTCTTCTGGGCACAGCGGAAATCCACCGGGCATCGCTCGGGGCACTCCTGCATACGGACGATCCATGGCGCATGGCCGTGATATTGTGCGCCATTACCGCGCCCATACTCATCCTGCTTGTCCTGATGGTACGATTGAAACGCAAGCCTGGCGGGGCCGCGACCGAGGATCCTGCGATGTCGGGCGTGCTTGCCTTTTTCGGAGCGCATGCGCGGACCTGCACCGGCGTGTTTCTCGGCTTCGGCGTGACCTATGCGGCCAATCTGACGATGGCGAGCTGGTTCCTGCCGGCGATGACCCGTGTCTACAATATTCCCCCCAGCGATGTCGGTATGACGCTTGGCGTCGTCTATGGCGTGGGAGCAGTGTCCGGCGTCGGCTTGTCCTTCCTCCTCGTCAGGCTTTTGCGGCCCAGGTTCGGCGATCTGGTTCCAATGAAGGTGGCGCAGATCTTCGTCCTTGCAGCCATCATCGTGACCCCGCCGCTGCTGATCGCTTCCGACGCGACCTCGGCTTACATCCTCGCAGGACTCAAGACGGCCTTCACCACAGGTTGCTTCTCGGTTTCTCCGGCGATCCTGCAGATGCTGGCGCCGGCGCATATGCGCGGCCGCGTCATTGCGCTGGGCGGGCTCATTTCGCTCGTCTTCGCTTCGGTCGGACCACTGACGATCGGCCTTGTTTCCGACAATCTGTTCCCTGGTCCAGAATGGCTGATGTGGGCGATCGTGTCGGTCACGCTGCCCTGCTTCGTGATAGGTCTGCTGCTGCTGCGTTACGGCGCCGCGAGCCTGCCCGGGACGATCGCCGCGTCCGCAGCCTTCGATGCCGAAAAGCAGCCCGCCTGACGGGGACAGAAAGCTATAGCCACTTTCGGGCTTGCTCGCCCGCCGCTTCGAGATAGCGTCGGCCGCACAGGATACGCATATAAGTGGGTGCACTGCGCAGGCGTTCCTCGCGGCTCAGGCGTTTGTGATAGCCGAGGGCGTAAAAGCCAATCTGGTGGAAATAAAGGACGCGGGCGCGGGTTTCCGCCTCCTCCTCGTCGCAGCCGAGCGCCAAAAAAATCCGAGTCAGCCGGTCGATCCGCTCCTCGTCGACCGCATCCACCTTGGCCCGTACCTTGTCATCGATCCGCGACCATTCCCGGATCGCCAGATCGAATGAGGGCGAGAAATCCTCCTCCAGGATCTGCACGTTGACCATTCGCTCGAGCAGCGCGACGGCCGAGGCCGGATCGGTCGCTTCCTCGGGGTCGAGGATGAACTGATTTTCCGCCTCCCAGCTGTCGAGCAGGCGATCAAGCAGTTCCTGATGACTGGAAAAATGGTGGTAGAACCCCCCCCGGGTGACCCCGAGCGACTGAGCCAGGCGATCGACCTTCACTCCGGCGATACCGCTGGAGACCAGTGCGCCGCGCGCTTCCGCCACCCAGCGCTCCGCGGGCACCTTCAGCTGTTTCGCCAAGAACCGATCCCTCCCGTGCCTTCGTCCTCATCTTAGTCGCACGCCGCCATTTGCCAAGCGGGTGTGGATCAAGTGACCGTGCTGTTGAAATAAAGCGCTGGTATCTCTCATGCTAATAACATACAGATATGTATGTTCATGGGGGCAGGGATGGCGCAGAAAGAGGAGGCTGAATCGTCCCCGATCGCCGGATTCCATTTTCTCTATCCGCCGATCGAGCCCGATGCGCAGGGGCTGCTCGATGTCGGCGGCGGACATTCAATGTGGTGGGAGGCGAGCGGCGCGGCGGATGGCCTGCCGATCGTCTTTCTGCACGGGGGGCCCGGATCACCGCCGCGCCCCTTCCATCGACGCTTCTATGACCCTGACGCCTTTCGGCTAGTCGCACTGCATCAGCGGGGCTGCGGCCGATCCACGCCGCTGGCCGAAGTCGCCGGCAACGACATCGGCGCGCTGATCGGCGATATCGAGGCGCTGCGTCGTCATCTCGGCGTGGACCGTTGGGCGGTGACGGGCGGGAGCTGGGGCAGTTGCCTCGCGCTGGCTTATGGCGAGGCGCATCCCGACCGCTGCCTCGGCTTCAGTCTGACCGGCATCGTGCTCAACCGGCAGCTTGAGAATGACTGGTGGTGGAACGGGACCCGGATTCTGTTTCCTGATGCCTATGAAGATCTGCTGGCGCCATTGTCAAAGAAGGAGCGGGCGGACGTGCGCGTGGCTTATCACCGCCGGCTCATGGACGCCGATCCGGCAATCCATATTCCGGCCGCAAAGACACTCTGCCTATTCTCCGCCGCGACGGTAAGCCGGGTGCCCAGCGCCGAGACGATCGCGGCCTATGAAGATCCGGACGTCACGCTGCCGCTCGCGCGATTGTTCGTCCACTACAGCGTCAACCGCTTCTTCCTCGCGCCGGACCAGCTGTTGGAGCAGGTACACCGGATCGCGCACCTGCCGGCCTTTCTCGTGTCTGGCCGCTATGATGTAACGACGCCGGTCGAGTCCGCCTGGACTTTGCACAAGGCCTGGCCCGGCTCGGAGCTCGCCATTATCGCGGATGGGGCGCACGGGTTGCATGACGAAAGCATGGCCAGGGCATTCCTCGCCGCCAACCGACGTCTTAAACAACGGCTTGAATGAAGGACAGGGGCCGGGCCGGGAGAGAATCGACATGCCGAACGAGGACAGTCTTGCCGCCGCGGCCCTTCTGGTCGCCGACACCCTCGTCTGGGACAATCACGCCTGCATGCCGTTGCGTCCCGACGATCACGGCTTTCTACCCGATCTTGCCAGGGTCCGCGCCGGTGGGGTGGATGTGATCAGCCTCAATGCAGGCTTCGGGCCGCAGGGGCCGGACGCGCATCTGGCAATGCTGGACAGTTTCACGGACTGGCTGGCGGCGCGCCCGGATGATTATCTGATCGTCCGGTCTGCGGACGATGCCGAGACTGCGCGTCGGTCGGGCCGGCTTGGCGTGCTGTTCGATGTCGAGGGCATGACGCCGCTCGATCACGGCCGGATAGATCTGGTCGAAACGTTCCGCGACAAGGGCGTCGGGTGGATGCTGGTCGCCTACAACCGCCGCAACGATGCGGGCGGCGGCTGCGTCGAGGACGAGGATACGGGGCTGAGCGGCTATGGTCGCGAGGTGCTGGCCGAAATGGGCCGCGTCGGCATGATCGCCTGCTGCTCGCACACCGGGCACCGCACCGCGTTGGAGGTACTCGAATATGCGGGGCGTCCGGTGATCTTCTCGCATTCCAATCCGAGCGCGCTGTTCGACCATTATCGCAACATTCCCGACAGCCTGATCCTGGCCTGTGCCGAGACGGGTGGGGTGGTCGGCATCAACGGCCTTGGCGCCTTCCTTGGCAATAATGACGCGTCTCCCGCGCGCGTCGCCGAGCATGTCGATCATGTCGCCCAGTTGGTCGGCTCACGGCATGTCGCGCTGGGCCTCGATTATGTGTTCGACCGGGCGGAGCTCGCCGCCTTTCTCGCCCAGATGCGCGACACCTTCCCGGATGATGAGTCGTTTCGGCAGCCGATCAAGATGCTCCACCCCGAACGGATCGTCGAGGTTGCCGCATGTCTGATCGAGCGGGGATATTCCGCCGAGGATCTGGCGATGATCCTCGGCGGCAACTGGCTGCGCGTGGCAAGGGAGGTCTGGCACTGATGCGCGACGGCGATTCTTCGATCCGGGACCTGGCGGACGCGCTGCTGCCCGATGTGACGGCGCTGCGCCGCGCGATCCATGCCGAACCGGAGCTCGGCCTATGCAACCCGCTGACCGCCGCGAAGGTCAGGGCGGCGCTGGCCGGTCTGCCGCTGGAGCTGCGCGAGGGGCCTTCGACCACTGGCATCGTCGCCACCTTGCGCGGGGCCGAGCCGGGTCGTCGGGTGCTGCTGCGCGGTGACACTGACGCGCTGCCAATGCACGAGGATACGGGCCTGGACTTCGCCTCGACCATTGACGGGGCGATGCACGCCTGTGGGCATGACAGTCACACCGCGATGCTGGTGGGGGCGGCGCGGTTACTGTGCGCGCGGCGCAACCGCCTGCGCGGCGAAGTCGTCTTCATGTTCCAGCCGGGCGAGGAGGGGCATCACGGCGCTCGGTTCATGCTCGACGACGGCCTGCTCGATCCTCTGCCCGACATCGCTTTTGCGCTGCATATGATGCCGACCATGACGTCCGGCCTTGTGCTTGGCCGGGCCGGACCGCTGCTCGCTTCGGCCGACACGATCGAAGTGGTCGTGCGCGGCCGCGGCGGTCACGCCTCGATGCCTCAAGATGCGCTCGATCCGGTACCGATCGCCTGCGAGATCGTCTCGGCGATTCAGGCTTGGGTCACGCGGCGGATTCCGGTGAGTGATCCAGCCGTGGTTACGATCGCCTCGATCCACGCCGGCACCACGAACAATGTCATCCCGGAAAGCGCTGCGCTGCTGGGCACGATCCGCACGCTCTCGTCCGAACGGCGACGGGCGGTGCAGGAGGGATTGCGCCTGCTCGCGACCGGCATCGCCGCCGCGCACGGCGCCGAAGCCGATGTCACTTTCACGAGCGGTTTTCCCGTCACCGTCTGCGATTACGCCGCGGTCGATTTCGGCCGCGGGGTCGTGGCGGACCTGTTCGGCGCGGAAGGCTGGCGGACGCTCGACCACCCGATCATGGGGGCGGAAGACTTCTCCTACGTCCTGGAACGCGTTCCAGGCGCCATGTTCTTCCTCGGAGCGGGGCCGGCCGAGGACACGGCCGCTTGCTGCGGCCTGCATTCCAACCGGATGGTCCTGGACGAATCGGCGATGGCGCATGGTGTCGCGCTGCACGTGGCGCTGGCCGAACGCTTCCTTACGTAGGGCTGGCTTGGGGGAGACGTGCATTGAGGGGGCTGCAAGACTGGATTGCGCGCGTCCTGAGCCGCGAATGGATCGGTATCGCGATCGGCGCCGCCCTTGCCCTGGCTGGTGTTGGGTTGATCGAGGCGGGTGTTACGTGGGCGCTCGCCATTCCGATACTGACGCTCGCGGCCGCGCTAATGTTGGGCGGGCTGAGGCATCTCGTCGGCCTCGCCCGGGCCAGGCGCCGCTTTCATCCGCCGGGGCGGCTGATCGACGTCTGTGGAACTCGAATCCATGTTCTGGCCGAGGGCCAGGCGGACCGGAGCCTGCCGGTCGTCTGGTTCGGTGGTGGTCATTCTGCCGGCGCGACGATGGACCATATGCATCGCCTCTTCCGGGACGAGACCCGGTCCATTTTGATCGACCGCCCCGGCACGGGCTGGAGCGGTACCGGCGTTTTTCCCCGAACCACGGCGCGCGAGGCCGAGGAGATGATCGCCGCACTGGACGGCGCTGGCGAACGCGGGCCGTTCGTCCTGGCCGGCTATTCGTTCGGAGGGCTGCTCGCCGCGAACATCGCGCGCCGCTATCCTGAGCGCATCGCCCGCCTGATCCTGCTTGACGCCACCCCGCTTGAAACGCTGGTTTTCGGTCCACGCCTCGGCGCGATCCGCGACATGCGACGCGATGCTTTCAGAACCGCGCTGCTCCGTCTCGCCGGCGTCAATGCGGACCTGCAGCAGCGCCGGCTGCGCGCCAGCCCGGCCGGGCGCGCCGCGATCGCGACGTGCGAAGCGCAACTGGGCGATGCGTTGGCGGTGCTAAAGGGCGTCGAGGTAAGCGCGGGCGGGCGTCTGGCCGAATGGTCGATCTATCGCGAGCTGCTCGGGCCGCATATTGCCGCCTGCGGCTGGGAGACAGTCGTCTATGACGGCGATCTGGGCGATCTGTCGGTCTGGCTGGTGGCGCCTGGCTCGGCCGAGGAGGTGGCCGCCGACCCCCAGATCGGCGCCGCGCCGGACAGTGAGACGGGCCGGATGCTCAATTTCTTCGCCCGTTCGCGCCAGCGCTATATGGCGACCTCGACCCGGGCGCGGCGCATCCAGGCCCCGCCGGGTGCGACGCATCAGTTCGTCTATGAACACCCCGACTTCCTGATCGATGTGATGCGGGAGGCGATCCGCCCCTAGATCGGCAACGCATCACTCGCCTTACGCGCCCCGCTCCCTCTTCCAACGCTATGGCATTCATACTCGCATAGGCTCTGGTAACCGGTGTCATTCTGTGTAACATGATCGAACGAACCGCTGGAAGAGCGGCGTGTCGAAAGGGGAGCGGAAAGCGTCTTATGCCGTTGTGTAGATGGCGCGTAAAAGGTCGGTCATGGTGATGCTGCACCGGCGCGAGCTGATCGTGGGCGCGGGCGCGTCCTTGTTGCTGTCCGGCTGCGCGCGGCGCCATCGCGCGACGTTGTTCGGCACCGACACCCACCCGGCCGATTATCCCACCGTTCAGGCTTTCCGTCGTTTCGGCGACTTGATCGAGGAGCGCAGCGGCGGGCGGCTGGCGCTGAAGCTGTTTCCGGGCGGACAGCTTGGTGCGGAGCGCGATACGCTGGAGATCACCGTTTTCGGCGGGCTTGATTTCAACCGGATCAACATGAGCCCGCTCAATTCGATCGAACCGCTCACCATCGTTCCGTCCTTGCCTTTTCTGTTCGACAATGAAGCGCATATGCGCCGCGCGCTGGACGGCGCGCCGGGCCGTCGCGTGCTGGCATCGCTGGCGCCGCACGGGCTGATCGGCCTGGCTTTCTACGATTCAGGCGCACGTTCCTTCTACAACCGGCGGGGACCGATCGTCCGGCCCGAAGACATGCGCGGCCTCAAGATCCGGGTGCCCAATTCGGATCTCTATGTGGCGATGATCCGCGCGCTGGGCGCGGACGCGACGCCGATGGATATCGGCGAGGTCTATCAGGGGCTCGCCCAGGGCGTGGTCGACGGCGCGGAGAATAACTGGCCATCCTATCAGACGGGCCGCCATTACGAGGTCGCGCCCTATTACAGTCTGACCGATCATGTGATCGCACCCGAAGTGCTGCTGATGTCCAAGGCGAGCTGGGACGATCTGACGCCCTCAGACCGCGAGATCGTGATGGAGAGCGCGCGAGAGTCCGTACCCTATATGCGCGGCTTGTGGGACGCGCGGGTGGCACAGGCGCGTACCGCCCTGCTGGCCGACGGGGTACGCGAGAACGATGTGGACATGGCCGCATTTCGCGAACGGATGCGCCCTGTCTGGGACGCCTTCGTCACAAGGGATGATCAGCGCGAACTGGTGGACATGATCCTGGCCGTGGGAGGCAGTAATGCTTGAGAGCCTGAAGCGGATCAACGTGATGGCGAGCAAGGCGCTGCTCGATGCCGGCGCGGCCGGGCTGGTCGCGATGACCGCGATCATCGGCTGGCAGGTATTCGGCCGATACGTGATGGGCTCCAGCCCGTCCTGGGCGGAGCAGGCAGCGCTTACCTTGATGATCTGGTACGTTTTCTTCGCCGCCGCCGCCGGGGTGCGCGAGGGTTTTCATATTCGTATTCTCCTCATCGAATCCATGCTCGCTCCGCGCCCGCGCCGGCTGATGCGGCTTGTCGCCCATGTCGTTGTCGGAGCCTCCGGACTCGCCATGGCGATCTGGGGCGGCGAGCTCGTGGCGCGCACCTGGAGTCATGTCATTCCGACCCTCGGTCTGCCGCGCGGTGTCGCCTATCTGGCGCTGCCTGTATCGGGTGTGCTGATCGCCTTCTTCACGATCGAGTTGATCGCCGAGGACGCGGCCGGCGATGAGAGTGCGGACGCGGCGCAGGAGGAGGCCGCCTGATGGAACTCGCGGTCCTCCTCGTCACGCTCGTCGTCCTGCTCGCCATCGGCGTGCCCGTCGCCTTTGCGCTGATCGGGGCGACACTGGCGGCTTTCCTGGTGATGGACATTCCGCTGGTCGTGATGTTCCAGCGCATGGCTGCCGGGATCAGCGTCTTCACGCTGATGGCGATCCCCTTCTTCATCTTCGCCGGCGATCTCATGTATCGCGCCGGTATCGCCGCTCGGCTGGTGCAGGTGGCGGAGGCGGTGTTCGGGCGGACGCGCGGCGGACTTGGCCAGGTCAATATCGGTGCGTCGATGATGTTCGGGGCGGTCTCCGGCTCGCCGATCGCCAGCGCCTCGGCGATCGGCTCGACGATGATCCCGTTGATGAAGGAGAAAGGCTACGGTGCCGATTATGCGGTGAACGTCACCGTCACCGCCGCGATCGCCGGGCTGCTTATCCCTCCCTCGCACAACATGATCATCTATTCGGCCGCGACGGGCATGGGCGTGTCGATCGGCGATCTGTTCCTGGCTGGGATCATCCCCGGCATTCTCACCGGCTTCCTGCTGTCCGTCACCGCCTGGCTGGTGGCGATCCGGCGCGGCTATCCCAAAGGCGTTTTCGCCGGCTGGCGTCCCTTCGCGCTCGCCTTCGTCGCGGCGATTCCGGGTCTGATGACCGCGATCATCATTATGGGCGGCATCCTGTCGGGCATCTTCACGCCCACCGAAAGCTCGGCGATCGCGGTGATCTACACCATCCTCGTCGGCACGCTCGTTTATCGCTCGCTCGGCTGGACGGAGTTCAAGGGCGCGGCTCTGCAATCGGTCAAAACGGCTGCGATGGTACTGCTCATCATAGCCGCCGCGACCGGCTTCGGCTTTGCTCTGGCTGTGCTTGAAGTGCCCGCGGCGATGGCCTCGATGATCGGCTTTCTCACCGACAATCCGATCTTTATCCTGCTTATCGTCAATGTGATCCTGTTACTGCTCGGCACCTTCATGGATATGGCGCCATTGATCGTCATCACCACGCCGATCTTCCTGCCGATCCTGATGCCGCTCGGAATTGATCCGGTGCATTTCGGCATCATCATGATGCTCAATCTCGGCATCGGACTGGTGACGCCGCCGGTCGGCTCGGTGCTGTTCGTGGGCTCCGCGATCGGCAAGATCCCGATGGAGCAATCGGTGCGGACGATCTGGCCCTTCTATCTCGCCATGATCGTTTCGCTGATGCTGATCAGCTACATTCCGGAGCTGTCGCTGGCGCTGCCGCGCTGGTTCGCCTGAACTATTCCGGCTGCGCTTCGACGAGACGGCAGGCGACATCCAGTTCGCTGCCGAAGCGGCATTCCACCAACTGGCCGGTTCGAGCATCATGCACGCCGGTCACGGCACCGCTCGAAATCCACTGGCCTGGCGTGAGCGCGATGCCGCGGGCGGCCATCAACTCGAACAGGAAGCGTGCCGCACCGATCGCGCCGTCCGGAAATGCTTCCGCCCGGCCGGTGCCGACTTCGGCGCTGTCGATGAAGGTCGTGACCTCCCACTGCTCGAAGCCGCTGCCGCGCCAGTCGGCGATTTCGGGGCCGATCACCAGCCCGTTATTGTTGCCGAAATCGGAGATGACGGCGGTCGGGCCGAGCGCATTGATCGCACCCAGAGGCGAGCTCGCGATTTCGATGCCGACATGGACGGCATCGATCAGGTCCGCCGCTTCGTCCAGTGTGTATCGGGTCTTGCCGGCTTCGGGTCTGGCGCCGATGCGCAGCAGGAATTCCGCCTCACCAGCGGCAAAGCCGCGGGCGAAGACTGGCATGGTAATTGGCTCCCGCGCTGCCGGCGCCGCGTCGAAGATTGGTCCGGTCAGCCGATCGGTACCGAAACGTTCGACCAGCGGCGCGGCCACGCGGCCTACCTTCCAGCCTATGACCGGCCGGTTCCTGCCGCGGATCGCCGCGTCCTGGATTTCATAGGCGTCGTTCAAATTGTCCGGCAATTCACCGGGATAGGCGTCCAACCTCGCAGCATCGCGGCGGGCGGCGAGAAATCGGCGGGCAATGCCGTCTGCATCGTTCACCAAGGCCAATTCCTACTCCTGAACATATTTTCCGGGACTGCTATAGGAAACCGGTGTCATAAGCAACTGGATCGATGAATCGGGTGAGAATATTCAGCGTTCGACGAGTATGGCGGCGCGTCGCGCGCGTGCTTCAATGGCTTGCCGATCCGGCGCATCGCCGCGCGAGACGAGCCACGACCCGCCGACGCTGGCGACGGCCGGCTCGGCAAGCCACTCCGCCGCGCTCTCCTCGGTGATTCCGCCGGTGGCACAGAAGCGGACCTCTTTGAACACGGCGGCCAGCGCGCGCAGGACCGGCAGGCCGCCGGAAGGAACGGCAGGAAAGAATTTGAGGCGCGAAAAGCCGAGGTCGCGTGCGCGCATGATGTCGCCTGCATTGGCGATGCCGGGTAGGAAGGGCACGCTCGACTCGCTGGCCGCCATACCCAGTCCGTTGGTCAGGCCCGGGCTCACGATGAACTCCGCGCCGGCACCTACCGCCACGCGGAACTGTTCTTCGTCCAAAACAGTCCCCGCGCCGACGATTGCGCCCGACACCTTGCGTATCTCCCGGATCACCTCGAGCGCTGCCGGGGTGCGGAGCGTAACTTCGAGCAACGGCAGCCCCCCCGCGACCAGCGCCTCGGCGATCGGCCGGGCGTCTTCCACGCGGTCGATCACCAATACTGGGATGACAGGCGCGAGGTCGAGAATGGTGTCGATATCGGTCATCGGGGGAGGCTCCGCTTGAGACAAATAGAAACCGGTGTCAAAGTAGGCGGGACAGAAGATGCGGGCAAGCCGGCCTTGTGCGGGCGTGGCCGAGGCCGCTAGTCGGACCGGGAGAGAGGGGCCACTTTGGGCAAGAGAGACGACACGCAGGGCAAGGAGCGGGGGGGCAAGCCGACGATCAACGATGTCGCGCGCCTGGCCGGAGTGTCCAAAAAGACGGTGAGTCGGGTGATCAACCGCTCGCCCCTGCTCAACGAGGAGACGCGCGAGCGGGTCGCGAAAGTGATCCGCGAGCTCGGCTATGTGCCCAATCCGCAGGCCCGCGCGCTGGCACTTCGGCGCAACTTCCTGATCGGCCTCATCCACGACAATCCCAACGCCCAGATGGTGCTCAACATGCAGCAGGGCATATTGGAAGCCCTGCAGGGGACTGATTTCGAAATGGTCGTGCGGCCCGTCGATCGCACGTCATCAATGATGCTGGAGGATGTTCGAGCATTTCTGGAGCGGCAGCGTCTGTTCGGCGTCGTCATTCTCCCACCGATCAGCGAGAATGACGCGTTCGCCCAACTGTGCGACGAGGTGGGTTGCCGCTATGTGCGAATGGGATCGGCCAAACTCGATGAAGCGGAGCATATGGTCGCTTCCAATGATCGCGAGGCTGTGCGCGAGGCGACCGAGCATCTGATCGCCCAGGGTCATCGGCTGATCGGACTGATCGAAGGACCGGACGGCTTCCGTTCCGCGCAGGAACGACGGCGCGGTTTCGAGGATGCGCTGGCGGCGGCCGGCATCGATTTGCCGCGCAGCCTGATCGCGCGCGGGAATTACACGTTCGAGACCGGCGTCACCGCCGCCAACCGCCTGCTCGATCTGTCGCCGCGCCCCACGGCGATCTTCGCCAGCAATGACGAGATGGCCGCCGGCATCGTCTTTGCGGCGCGCGAGCGCGGCATCGCCGTTCCGGAAGAACTTTCGGTCATCGGGTTCGACGACACACCGATCGCCGCCCATATCTGGCCGCCGTTGACCACCGTGCGCTGGCCGATCGTGTCGATGGCGCGTGCTGCGGCGCGCAAGCTGGTGGGAGACGTCGTTGGCGGCGAAGCCGCTTTGCCTCAGCCTGCGGAACTGCACTCGACGCTGGTCAAGCGGGCCTCGGTCGCGCCCCCGCCATTCTGATGGCTTGCGGCAATCTTTGACACCGGTTACCATAGAAGAAATCCAGCGGAGAGGATCATGTTCGAGAGAACCTATTACGCCACCCATCCGGACATGATGGAGTGCGTGTCCAACGAGGCATTGCGCGACCGTTATCTCATCGACGGCTTGTTCCGGGCGGGCGAATGCGTGCTCAACTACACCCATGCCGATCGCTTCGTGATCGTCGGCGTCGCGGTGGCAGACGCGCCGGTAAAGCTGCCGGATCAGACAGAGCCACCGTCAGCCGCCGGCCATCCCTTTCTGGAACGGCGCGAACTGGCCATCGTCAATGTCGGTGCCGTCGAAGGTTCGGTGATCGTAGATGGCGAGGCATTCGCGCTGGGCAGCAGGGATTGCCTCTACGTCACGATGGGCGCGAAGGACGTGGTGTTCTCCGGCCAGGGCGCGCGCTTCTATCTGGCCTCATGTCCGGCGCACAAAGCCTTCCAGACCCGCAAGCTCGGTATCGCGGATGCCAATGCACTGGACCGGGGCAGCCTGGAGGAATCGAACGAGCGGACCATCTATCAGCTGGTCATCCCGGGCGTGTGCGATTCGGCGCAGCTCGTCATGGGTCTCACCGTCCTGAAACCGGGCAGCGTGTGGAACACAATGCCACCGCATATCCACGAGCGGCGCAGCGAAATCTATTTCTACTTCGAGCTGGACAATGTCGAGACGGATCGCGTCTTCCATTTCATGGGAGAGGGGGAGGCGACCCGCCACATCGTCGTCCAGAACGAGGAAGCGGTGATCTCGCCACCCTGGTCGATCCATATGGGATCGGGCACCAAGGCTTATGCTTTCATCTGGGCAATGGCCGGTGAGAATCAGGATTATACCGATATGAACGTGCTGGACATCTGCCAGCTCGCATGACCCTGTGGAGGGAGGACATGACCAGCCCCTTCGATCTTTCCGGCAAGGTTGCTCTGGTGACGGGTGCCAATACCGGCATCGGCCAGGGCATCGCCGTTGCACTGGCAGCAGCCGGCGCGGATATCGCACTTGTTGGCCGCACGCCGGCGGAAGAGACGGCGGCCAAGGTGGAGGCACTGGGGCGCAAGGCAGCGCTCGTCGCCGCCGACCTTTCCACCATTGCTCCGGTACAGGCCGTGATCGATGACACCATAAGCAAGTTTGGCGGGCTCGACATTCTGGTGAATAATGCGGGCATCATCCGCCGCGCGGACGCGGTCGATTTCTCGGAGGAGGACTGGGATGCGGTGGTCGATACCAATCTCAAATCGGTTTTCTTCCTCTGCCAGGCAGCTGCGCGCCACATGATTCCCAATGGCGGTGGCAAGATCATCAATATCGCCTCGATGCTGACCTTCCAGGGCGGCATCCGCGTGCCGAGCTACACCGCGTCGAAATCGGGCGTGGGCGGCCTCACGAAGCTGCTCGCCAACGAATGGGCAGGGAAGGGCATCAACGTGAACGCGATCGCGCCGGGCTACATCGCGACCAACAATACTGCGGCCTTGCAGGCGGACGAGACGCGCAACCGCCAGATATTGGAGCGCATTCCCGCTGCTCGCTGGGGCGATCCGTCCGACCTGGGCGGCGCGGCGGTGTTCCTCGCTTCCTCCGCTTCCGATTATGTGCAGGGGCACATTCTGGCTGTGGACGGAGGCTGGCTGGCACGGTGAGTGGTCGTGTCATCTGCCTCGGCGAGCTGCTGTTGCGCCTGACGGCGCCTGGACGCGAATTGCTGCTGCAGACAGGTGGACTCGACGTTCATGTCGGTGGGGCCGAAGCCAATGTCGCGGTCGGCCTCGCCCGGCTTGGTCACGACACGGCGATGATCAGCCGGGTGCCGGACAATGCGCTGGGGGAAGCGGCGCGCGGCCATTTGCGCCGTTACGGCGTCAATGATGCGGCGGTTTGCGTCGGTTCGGGGCGGATGGGTCTCTATTTCCTGTCACCCGGCGCCGGTCTGCGCGCGTCCGACATCATCTATGACCGCGAGGCCAGTGCCTTCGCGTTGGCCGGGCCGGAGGATTTCGACTGGGACGCGTTGCTCGCCGGTGCTGGCCTCCTGCACCTTTCGGGCATCACGCCGGCGCTTGGGCCGCGGTCGGCGGACATGGTCCTCGCCGCCGCCGAAACGGCGCGGAGGAAGGGCGTCCCAGTCTCCTTTGACGGCAATTACCGTGCCCAGCTCTGGAGCCGATGGGACAGCGACCCCGAAGCGATCCTGGCCCGGCTTGTAGGCCAGGCCGATATCCTGTTCGGCAATCATCGCGACATCTCGCTGCTGCTCGGCCGTGTGTTCGGCGGCGATGGTGAGGACAGGCGGCGTGAGGCGGCCGAGGCCGCGTTCGCCGCATTCCCGAACCTTAACTTGATCGCCTCCACCGCCCGGCATGTCGACGATGCCGACCGGCACCGCATTTCCGCGCGCGTCGATATGCAGGACGCGTCCTGTCAAACCGAAGAGGTGCGGATCGCCGGTATCGTAGATCGTATTGGCGCGGGCGACGCTTTCGCCGTCGGTGTGCTCCACGCCTGGCGCGGCGGTGGCGATGCCGAGGCGATGGCCCGGACCGGCCTCGCGCTCACCGCCCTCAAACATTCTTTGCCGGGTGATGCCAGCCTGTTCGGCCAGAACGATATCGATGGCTTCCTTGCCGGCGGCTTTGACGTCAGGCGCTAGCCGGGATCATTCTCCGCCGATGCGGTGCGCGAGCGGATAGGAGATGATCAGCGACAGCGGTTCGGGCCCAAGCTGGCGTATGCCGACCACAGCGCCGTCATACAGATAAGCGGCCATTCCGGCAGTGAGCCGATAAGTCCGGCCGTCGGAGACAACCTCGCCCTCACCGGACAGGACATAATAGACCTCGTCATGGTCGATCGGATGCGGCCCAATCGCTGCGCCGACATGCAGGGCGCGGCGGCGAAATTCCATCGCGCGGTTCGGCACGGCGTCGCTGATCCGGTAGGCTGTGCTCATCCCGATCGCGCCGTGCGGCGGCGGCTCGTCGCGGACCATATCGGCCTCGTTGACGATCACCGCCGCCTGCAATGCGAAGAATATGGCGAGGCCCATCACCGCGATTCCTGCATTGCCGTGTCGCGCGCGCTGGCCGGCTGCTGGATGAAATCGTCGCGCTGGCCGGGATAGCGGCCGGAGCGCGGCTCCATCGTGTCGAGATCCCACTCCGCTTCTACGAACGGCGCGCGGGTCGGCTCGACGACCGGATACCCGCCGACCTCGCTCTCGTCGTCGATGATATGGCCGCGTCCTTCCACGACATCGAAGATCACGCGGATGTCGTGCGCGTCGCGGTCCCAGGGGCGCGCGCCTGCGAAGCGCAGAACATGGGTTTCGACTTCGTTTGCCGGCAGCACGTCCAGCCCTTCCGGCCAGATGTGCGGACGGTCCGATTCGATGATTCGTGCCGGACTGGTCGTGTAACGGCCGAACATCGGCAGCGGCCGGCCCTGACGGTCGACGGCGAGATTGTCGCGGCCGTGATAGCGAAGATCGCCGACCCCGCCGATGGTGAGGAATGCGATATCGTCGCGGGTCGAGAAGCCGGCGCGCAGCACGTTGCCGACGGCCGAGAGTTCGCCAAGCTGGTGGGGGTGGTTGCCCCATTCCAGATCCATCAAATTGTAATGGATTGCCTGCGCACCAGGATTGAAGATGAGGTTGTTGACCACTGCCGCGTGAACGCCACCCTTGAGCAGCGGTGAACGCTCGTAATTGTGGGCATAGACGTTGCGGTAGATGAGAATGCCGGTGGCATTGTCGTGGAGCAGCGAGCCTTTGGAATGCTCGCCCTTGGGATGGGTCGAATCGGCGAGCCCTTCGGCCAGCAGATTGTAGGAGAAGGTGATGTTGTGGCTTGTGCCGCGCCGCCACTCCTCCACCGTCTCGCCGGTGAAACGCGGGCCGGAGGCGGACAGATTCTCGTCCGGCGCCCAGGTCATCGTGCAATGATCGATGATCACATTGCGCGCGCCCACGGTGGAGAGCGCGTCGGGCTCCCACCCGCTGCGCCGCGCCTGGCCGTCTGCACCTGGCCGGATACGGATGTGGCGCACGATCACGTCATGGGTGCGGATGTCGATGCCGCCGCGAATGATTGTGATCCCCGGCGAAGGCGCGGTCTGCCCCGCGATCGTCAGGAAGGGCTCGGTGATGTCGAGCGTAGTGAGGCCGAGATCGATCACGCCGCCCACTTCGAATACCACGATCCTCGGACCGCGCGCTTCGACTGCCGCGCGAAAGGAGCCGGGTCCCGAAGCATCGAGATTTGTGACCCGCAATATGGCGCCGCCGCGTCCGCCCGACGTCTGTGCCGCCCACCCAACTGCGCCCGGGAAGGCCTGGGCCAGCGCCGGCGCGGCGGTGGAAAAGGCGATTAGCAGGACAAGCAGGTGGCGCAGCAGCATCGGATCATCCCTCCCGAGACATGTCTTGACATGGCCTTATCATCGGCTCAGAAGTCTTATGACACCGGTTACTTCACATCGACAACCGGAAAAAGGCGATCGTGGCAAACGCGACGTATGACGAGGGAGGATGGAGCCGATGGGCAGCAAGCCGCGCAGGATTTTCTCGTCGAACGCAGATGCGTGGCCTTTTTTCGTGTCTTTTAGACACCGGTGTCATACGCAATTTTGCGATGACGGGCTTGGCGCGGAAGCACCGAGCGACGCACAAACGCGCAACGGCGCGGCCAACCGGGAGGGGATGATGGTTTCGAACCAGAAGATCGCGCTAGGCGGGCGTCAGGCTCGCTATCTGTTTGGCGCCGCGTCGGCGCTCGCGCTCGCTGTCGGCGGATTCGTCACGCCGGCACACGCGCAGGATGACGTGGCCGCAGTGGGGAATGACGAAGAGGCAATTACGATTACCGGCTTTCGCGCGGCGCTCAACGCCGCGCTTGCCGACAAGCGCGAGGCCAATGCCATCGTCGATGTGATCCGCGCAGAGGATATCGCCGATTTTCCGGACAACAATCTTGCCGAATCGATCCAGCGCATTCCCGGTGTCGCGATCACACGCGATCAGGGCGAAGGCCGTCAGATCACGGTGCGAGGCCTGGGTCCGATCTTCACCCGCGTCCGCATTAACGGCATGGAAGGCCTCTCGACCACGGGCGGTTCCGATGCCAGCGGTGGTGCCAATCGCGGCCGCCAGTTCGATTTCAACATCTTCGCGTCCGAACTGTTCAATTCGATCACGGTGCGCAAGACCGCGACCGCCGATGTCGAGGAAGGCTCGCTCGGCGCCACGGTCGATCTGCAGACCGCGCGGCCGTTCGACTATCGCGACAATTTCGTCCTGGTCGGCACCGCCCAGCTTGGCGTCAACGACCTTTCGGGCGCGGTGGACCCCCGCATCGCGGGTCTTCTATCCTGGCGCAGCGCCGACAGTCGGATCGGTATTCTCGTCTCCGCCTCCTATAGCGAACGCGAAATCGTGGAGGAGGGGCCGAGCACAGTTCGCTGGGAACAGGGTACGGCCAATGGAGGGTTCAATGGTGCGTCCACCTTGCCGAGCGGAGCGAGCAATTTCGGTTTCTTCCATCCGCGTATCCCGCGTTATGATTCCTATCTTTACAACACCCAGCGGCTCGGCCTGACTGGCTCGGTCCAGTTCCAGCCGACCGATGCGACCCTGATCACCCTGGATGCGCTCTATGCGCGGTTCCGGTCCGAACGCGCCGAGCAATATCTTGAGGCGATCTCCTTCAGTCGTTCTGGCGCCGGCAAGCCGCAGACCATCCTGCGCCCCGGCGGCGTCGTGGAGGGCAACAGCCTGGTCTATGGCGTGTTCGACAATGTCGATGTGCGCGTCGAATCCCGCTTTGACGAGCTGACCACCACGTTCCAGCAATATACCGCCGCCCTGACTCACGATTTCAGCGACCGGCTCAGCGTGTCGCTGCTCGGCGGCTATTCACAATCGCAGTTCCGCAACCCGATCCAGACCACGATCGCGCTCGATGTCACGAATGTGCAGAATTATGTCTATGACTTCCGCGGCGGCCGTCTGCCGTTCTTCAGCTATGGTGATCTCAACGTGGCGGATCCCAATGCCTATACACTCGGCGAGATTCGCCTGCGGCCGCAGTTCGTCGACAATGATTTCCGGGTCGGGCGCGCGGAATTCTCCTACGATTTCTCGCGCCAGTTCACCCTGCGCGGGGGCGTCGATTACAAGCGCTACGGCTTCGAATCGCGCGAGCTGCGCCGTGCCAGCGAAACGGTCGTGCCCACGCTCGCGCCCGGTCAGCTCGCCAGCCTTTCGACGATCTGGCTGATCAATTCCCGCACACCGCTGCCGGACGGCACACCGCGCGCGTTCGTGGTGCCGAATCTCGATGCCTTCGCCGATGCACTCGGTATCTATTCCAACACCGGTATCTATCAGCTTTTCGGCATCGAAAATGCGACCGCGCGATCCAATTTCCGTACCGTCAACGAGCGGGCGCTCGGCTTCTATGGCCAGATTGACTATAATATCCCGGTCGGCGGTATCGAACTGCGCGGCAATATCGGTGGCCGTTATGTTCGCACCCGGCAGGTTTCGACGGGCTATACCGGCCAGGGCGCGACTTTGGAGCTTGTCGAAGCGCGCCGCAGCTATGACGATTTCCTGCCGTCCTTCAACATCGCGGCCGAACTTGGCGGCGGCTTCATCTTGCGCGGCGCCGCGGCGCGGGTGCTGGCGCGACCGGACATCGGTACGGTCAATCCTGGCGGCGCCTTCAGCGTGTCGGGTGGCAACCGCACGTTCAACCGCGGCAACCCCCTGATCGATCCGACCCAGGCGACGACGCTCGATCTGTCCGCCGAATGGTATTTCGCGCCGGAATCGGCGCTGATCGTCGGTTTGTTCTACAAGGACATCGGCACGTTCGTCGCCAATACGACGCAGCAGATTCCGTTCAACCAGCTCGGCTTGCCGGATTCGCTGCTCGTCGGCACCGGCGCGACGCCGACCGACTTGTTCACCGTGAACCAGCCGGTCAATTCGGAAGGCGGCACGCTCAAGGGCCTCGAGGTCGGCTTGCAACTACCGTTCCGCTTCCTGCCCGGCATCTGGCGCAACTTCGGCATCCAGGCGAATTACACCTATGTCGACTCCGAGATCGACTATCCGCTCTCGACGGCGCCGAACGCCCCGGTCGTGACCCAGCCGCTGGTCAATCTGTCGCGCAACATGGCCAATCTCACCCTCTATTACGAGGACACCCGGTTCCGTATCCGCGGCTCGGTCGCCTATCGCAGCGGCTATCTGCAGAATGTGCCGGGGAGGAACGGCCTGGCGGCGACCAATCCCAATGCCGCTCAGCCCAGCTTCAACGATGTGGAAGGCGTCAATTCGAGCCTGAACTTCGACATGTCGGCATCATATGCGATCACGCCCAACATCTCCCTGACGCTGGAAGGCGTGAATCTGACCGACGAATATGTCGATCAGTATATCGACAGCGCCGACAATCGGCTCAGCACCTATCACCATACCGGCCGGCAATTCTATTTCGGGGTCCGCGTCACCTACTGACCGGCGCTGCCGAAGGAACAGGACGGGAGGTGCGCGCCATGCGCATCTCCCGTTGTTCCTTTCTCGGCAATCTCTCTCCGCGCTTGAGTTTTCGGAGCGCGCTGGTACCCGCGTGACATGCTCAGCCTCCAGTTCATTCGCGAGAATCCGGACACGGTCCGCACCGCGATCGCGCAAAAGAATGTCGTGCTCGATCTCGAGGCGCTGCTCGCCCTCGACGGCGAAGTGCGTGGACTCAAGACTCGGGTCGATACGCTCCGGCAGGAACGCAACGCGATCAGCGACGGCTTCAAGAGCGCCGCGCCGGAAGACCGGCCGGCATTGGGCGCCAAGGCCAAGGCGATCGGCGCTGAGATCGGCGCGGTCGAAAGCGATCTGGGCGGCAGGCAGACTGAACTCGACGCGCTGCTGCTGCGCGTACCCAACATTCCGTGGTCCGGCGCGCCGGTCGGTCCGGACGAGAGCTTCAACACCGTCGTCCGCCAGGAAGGGACGATCCCCACGTTCGATTTCGAGCCGCTCGACCATGTCGCGCTGATCGAGAAGAATGACTGGGCCGATCTCGCGCGGATCACGCAGGTCGCCGGATCGCGCACCTATTGCCTGAAAGGCCGGCTGGCGATGCTGGAGCAGGCGCTGATGCTGTGGGCGCAGCAGCGGCTCGCCGCCGACGATTTCACGCTGATGACGGTGCCGGCGCTCGCCCGACCCCAAGCCTTCGTCGCCACCGGACATTTTCCGGGGCATGAGGAGGAGGCCTATCACATGCCGGCCGACGATCTCTATCTGGCGGGCACGGGCGAGATCGCGCTGACCAGCTTGCACAGCGGCGAGATCATCGAGGCGGACAAGCTTCCCATTCTCTATGCTGGTTATTCGCCCTGCTTCCGGCGCGAGGCGGGCAGCGCCGGGCGGGACGTGCGCGGGCTGCTGCGCGTCCACCAATTCTACAAGCTCGAACAATATGTCATCTGCCGCGACGACGAGGAGGAAAGCGCCGCCTGGCATCAGCGTCTGCTCGCCAATGCGGAAGGGATGCTCCAGGCGCTGGAGATCCCGTATCAGGTGATCGAGGCTTCGACCGGCGATATGGGCAATGGCAAGTTCCGGATGAACGATATCGAGTCCTGGGTGCCGAGCCTGGGCAAGTATCGTGAGACGCACAGCTGTTCGACCCTGCACGACTGGCAGGCGCGGCGCGCGAACCTCAGATGGCGCGATGAGGACCGCAAGGTCCGCAGCGTCCACACGCTGAACAACACCGCACTCGCCAGTCCCCGCATTCTCGTGCCGCTGCTCGAGAACCACCAGATTGCGGACGGACGGGTGCGGCTGCCCGCGCCGCTGCGCGAACTGATGGGTGATGAGTATCTCTGATCCTCGCCAACGACCGGACACCGCACTGCCGCCGCTCCGGCGGCTGGCAATGGAGGGACCGGCGCTGCTGGCGCGCTTCTACCGCTCTTTCGGTAGCCTAGGCCCGCATGGTCCGGCGGACGGACCGAAGCTTATGGTCGTGCCGGGCTTTCTCGCCACCGATCGGACCACACTCGGCCTGCAGCGCGCACTTGGGGCGGCGGGCTATCGTGTGACGGGCTGGGGCATGGGCCTCAACCGCGGCGCGCGGGTGGATATTCTCGATCAACTTGCCGATCGCGTCATTCAGTTCGGCGAGGGTTCGCCAGTCATGCTCGTGGGATGGAGCTTGGGAGGTGTTTTCGCGCGTGAGCTTGCAAAGCAGCGTCCCGATCTGGTCAGCAAGGTCGTGACCTTGGGATCGCCCTTCTCCGGCGATCCGCGCGGCAATCATGCCTGGCGGATATATGAACGTGTCGCTGGACATTCGGTCGATGCGCCGCCGATCGACTCCGTGCTGCACGAGAAGCCGCCGGTGCCCACTCTGGCTTTGTGGTCGCGTCGCGATGGCGTTGTATCAGTCGCCTGTGCGCGTGGTCTGCCTGGCGAAAGCGATCGCCAAGTAGAATTATTTTGTAGTCATATGGGATTTGGTGTGAGCGGCCGTGCTTATCCGGACATTATCCGCGCGATCCGCGAATTCAGCTGAGAAAGGGCGCAGCCACCTCGGGCGGCACGCGTAGCGGCCTGCCCGTCGCCTTCTCGAGAATCGCCCAGGTCGTCCGGGCGCGGACTCGTGTCTTGCCATCGTCGTCGGTGAATTCGACGTGCCGGTCGAAGCGCGCGCCCTTCGGGGCGTCCGCGACCCAGGTCCGCCCCGTGACGCTTTCGCCTGGGCCAAGCGCACGCAGATAGTCGATCTCGTGCCGGGTCACGACCCAGACATAGGCATCGACATGCGCCGGATCGGCGACCGCGCGCCAGTGCGAGGTCGCCATATCCTGAATCCAGCGCACCCAGGCGGCGTTGTTGACGTGGCCGAGCTCGTCAATGTCCTCCGGCCCGGCCGTGATCCGTTTCTCGTATGGGGTCACTCGGCTCCGCCATTCTGGGTCAGGATGAAGGCATAGGCCTCGGCGATCTCGGTCAGCCGCGACCAGCGGCCGGACTGGCCGCCATGGCCGGCGCCCATGTTCATCTTCATGAGCTGGAGATTGCCGTCGGTCCGCGTGGCGCGCAGGCGCGCAGCCCATTTGGCCGGTTCCCAATAGGTGACGCGCGGGTCGTTGAGCCCGCCGGTGATCAGCAGCGGCGGATAGGCCTGCGCCCGCACATTGTCGTAGGGGGAGTAGCTCAGCATGTAGCGGAAGGCGGTGGCGTCCGTG
>CAYTMM010000026.1:0-36488 GCA_964438875.1 uncultured Sphingosinicella sp.
GATAGGCCTGCGCCGTGACATTGTCGTAGGGGGAGTAGCTCAGCATGTAGCGGAAGGCGGTGGCGTCCGTGATCGGATTTCCCCATTCGTTCCACTCGCCGGGTGTGAGCGGCAGCGTTTCGTCCAGCATCGTGTTGACCACGTCGACAAACGGCACGTCAGCGACAACCGCGCCCCACAGATCGGGATTGCTGTTCACCACCGCGCCCATCAGCTCGCCGCCGGCCGACCCCCCCTGGATCGCGATCCGGCCGGCGCGGGTATAGCCTTCGGAGATCAAGCCCTGCGCTGCGTCGACGAAATCGTTGAACGTGTTGGTGCGCCGATCGAGCTTGCCGTCCAGATACCATTGGAAGCCGAGATCGTCGCCGCCCCGGATATGGGCGATGGCGAAGGCATAGCCGCGGTCGAGCAGGCTGATCCGGTTGGTGTTGAAGCCCGGAGGCGTCGCATAGCCATAGGCGCCATAGGCGTAGAGGAAGAGCCGGCCCGCGCCGTTGCGCTGGAAATCGCGGCGATAGACGATCGACACCGGAATCTCCCGCCCGTCGCGTGAGGGGACCATCAGCCGCTCGGTCGCATATTGGCTGGCGTCGTAGCCGGACGGGATTTGCTGGACCTTCAGCACCTCCAGCCAGTCGTCGCCCGGATGATAGTCGTAGACCGTCGGCGGCGTGACCATCGAACTGTAGCCGAGCCGGTAGGTGGCGGGGGCGTATTCCGGATTGCTGCCCAACCCGACCGTATAGGCCGCCTCGGTGAAGGGAATGCGCCGTTCCGCGCCGTCATAGGTACGTAGCCGGATCTGATCGAGGCCGTTCACCCGCTCCGTGATCACCAGATGATCGCGAAAGGAGGTGACGCCGCGCAGATAGACCTCGTCCGATCCGGCGATCACGGTGCGCCAGTCGCCCGGTTGCTCCGGGTTTGCCTCGACGACGCGGAAATTGACGTGGTCGTCGTTGGTGAGGATCCAGAACTTGTCGTGGGCGGAATCCACCGAATACTGAATATCGGGCCGGCGCGCGGCGATCAGGGTCAGCGGCGCCTCGGGATTGTCGGCGGGCACGAAGCGGATTTCATTCGACGAATTCTCGCCGGTGCCGATGAGGATGAAGCGCCGGTCCTGGGTAAGCTCCACGCCGACGGTGAAGGCGATATTTTCGGTCTCTTCATAGAGCGTCCGCGCCTCGGCCGGGGACTGGCCGAGCCAGTGCAGCCTGGCGCGATAGCTGCGCCAGTTGTCGTTCACTTCGGTGAAAACCACACCGCGGCTGTCGGCGGTCCAGACCGGTCGGCCGATGCCGACCTCAGTCACCGTCTCGATATCCTGCCCGGTGGCGAGATCGCGGATGCGCAGCTGGAAACGCTCGGACCCATTGTCGTCGACCAGGATGGCGGCGCGGCGCCCGTCCGGGCTGACCTGTATCGTGCCGAGCCGGTAATATTCCTTTCCGGCCGCCTCGGCGGCTTCGTCGAGGACGACCTGCGGTTCGCCGCCGGCAATCGGGCGGCGATACCAGGTGCGATATTGCGCGCCCGGCTGGAAAGCCCACCAATAGGTGTACTCGCCGTCGCGATGCGGGACGGAGCTGTCATCCTCCTGAATGCGGCCGCGCATTTCCTGGAACAGGGTGTCGATCAACGGCCGATGCGGCGCCATCGCGGCCTCGAAATAGGCGTTCTCGGCGCGCAGATAATCCAGCACGTCCTCGTCGTCGACGGTCGGGTAGGACTGGTCGCGCAGCCAGTGCCAAGGATCCTGGACGGTCACGCCGTGGCGCTCGTAGCTGTAGGGACGCTGTTCGGCGACGGGCTGGGCGGGAAGGCTGGGCTGGGCGGTCATCGTCTCACTCTGGTGCTGGGCCGTGGCGGGTGCGGAAACAAGCAGAAAGGCGGCGAACAGGCGGCGCATCGTCGGTTGTCCTCGGGTCGGAGGCGCCGCACTGGCGCGGGCCTTGGAATGGGCTTATCTAGCGGGGGTTACCTCAATCGGGAAAGACCCCAATGTCCAGCTATGCAGACCGTCTCGAAGCGCTGCGCGCGCAGTTGAAAGAGGATCGACTCGACGGTTTCGTCGTGCCGCTGACCGATGAACATATGAGCGAATATGTCGGCAGTTATGCGCAGCGGCTTGCGTGGCTCACCGGTTTTCAGGGATCGGCGGGATCGGCGGCTGTGCTGCCGGAAGAAGCGGCGATCTTCACCGACGGGCGCTACACGCTGCAGGTGCGCGCGCAGGTGGATGGCGCGCACTGGAGCTACGAGTCGGTACCTGAAACCAGCATCGCCGACTGGCTGAAGGATCATGCGCCGGATGGCGGACGGATCGGTTACGATCCCTGGCTGCATACCAAGGAATGGGTGACGAAGGCGCGCGCCGCGCTGGCCGACAAGGGCGCGGAACTGGTTGCCGTCGGGCGCAATCCGATCGATGCGGTCTGGGTGGACCAGCCCGAACCGTCGCGGGCGCGCCTGATCGTCCATTCGGACGACCATGCCGGTAAGTCTTCTGCCGCCAAGCGGCAGGATATGGCGGATTGGCTGAAGGCCCAGAATGCCGATGCGGCCGTGCTCGCCGCGCTCGATTCGATCGCCTGGACCTTTAACGTGCGCGGCCAGGACGTGTCGCGTACGCCGGTCGCTCTCTCCTTCGCGCTTGTCCATGACGATGGCACCGCCGACCTGTTCGTCGATCCGGAGAAGATCGGCGATGACGTGCGCGCTCATCTGGGCAATGGCGTCAGGCTGCACGAGCGCACTGCATTCGAGGCCGTGCTCGGCGGGTTCGCGGGCAAGACGCTGGTTGTAGATCCGGAGCGCTCCGTCGCGGCGATTTTTGAGGCGCTGGAGACGGCCGGCGCGCGAGTGATCGCGAAGCGCGATCCTTCGATCCTGCCAAAGGCGATCAAGAACGAGGTCGAGATTGCCGGCCACCGTGCCGCCCAGGCGCGCGACGGCGCGGCCCTGGTTCGCTTCCTGCACTGGCTGTCGGTCGAAGCGCCGAAGGGCGGTGTGGACGAGCTTTCCGCTGCGGCGAAGTTGCAGGCGTTCCGCCAGCAGGGCGGCGGTCTGCGCGACCTCAGCTTCGATACCATTTCCGGCGCCGGTCCCAATGGCGCGCTCTGCCACTATCGGGTGGACGAGGAAACGAACCGGCGGCTGGAGATGGATTCGATCTATCTGGTCGATTCGGGCGGTCAGTATGCGGACGGTACGACCGATGTTACCCGCACCGTCATCATCGGAACGCCAACCCCGGAGATGCGCGATCGTTTCACCCGGGTGCTCAAGGGCCATATCGCGATCGACCGCGCCCGCTTTCCCGCCGGCACGCGCGGATCGCAGCTCGACAGCTTCGCACGGCAATATCTGTGGGAGGTCGGGCTCGATTACGCCCATGGCACCGGCCACGGCGTCGGCAGCTTCCTGTCGGTTCATGAAGGCCCGCAGCGCATCTCGCCGGTCGGCTCCAGCCAGCCCGGGGGCGACGAACCGTTGCTTGTCGGCATGATCCTATCCAACGAGCCCGGCTACTATAAGGCCGAGGAATATGGCATCCGGATCGAGAATCTCGTGCTGGTCGTCCCAATTACGGTCGAAGGCGCCGAGAAGCAGGTGCTCGGCTTCGAAACGCTGACCTTCGCGCCGATCGAGCGACGCCTCATCAATGTCAACATGCTCGGCGACGGGGAGCGGGCCTGGGTAGACGCCTATCACGCGAAAGTGCTGGAGATCGTCGGCCCGCGCCTGGAGGGGGAGGTGCTGGCCTGGCTTCAGGACCAGTGTGCGCCTCTAGAGGCGTGAGCCTGCCCGACGGATTCGCCTTCGCGCACGAACTGCGCGTGCGGTGGGCTGAAACCGATCCCCAGGGTATCGTCTTCAACGCCAATTATCTGCTGTATGCGGATGTCGCCTTCACCGAGTATCTGCGCGCGGCGGGCTATGCATTGCCGATGCCGATGAAGGATGCTGGCACCGATATTTTCGCGGTGCGCTCGGAGGTCGATTTTGCCGGCTCGGCCCGATTCGACGATATACTCTCGATCGCGGTCAGGACGGCGCGGATCGGACGGTCGAGTTTCACCGTGGCGTTCGAGATATGTCGCGACGGCGCCCGACTCACCGCCATTCGCACCACCTATGTCAATGCCGCTGCGAACGGCGGCGGCGCCCGGCCGCTGCCCGAGGATTTCGTCGCACGGATCGAAGCGTTTGAAACCATGCCGCCCGCACAGGGACAGGCTGCCTAGCGTTCTTCTTCTTGCGCTGCGGTCTCTCTCGTGCGCATCTTGCGGCGCTTTAGATTCTCACGCAGCGCGGCAGCGAGACGCTTCGCCTGCTCTTCATTGGCCTTGGTCATGGGACCGCCTTGACATATATGGCGGCCAGCGGCCATAGCGCCGCGTCCCGCCGGGCTTGCCCGTTGCAGGCGATAAGCTGCCGTAGCTCAGTGGTAGAGCGCATCCTTGGTAAGGCTGAGGTCGTGAGTTCAATCCTCACCGGCAGCACCATCGCCCCATATTGACGGACGTTTGTCGGCACGCGCGCGGGTTTGTCGCCCCTCTGGGGCTACCCGCCGAGACCTATTCAGCGAGGCTGAGAACGACTCTGAAGGAAGTGCCGCGGCAATTGTGATGGTTATTGCTTGTGGATCAGCCGGCCAGCAAACCTTTCAGGTGCTGGTCCCGCAGCGCGGCCTTCCGCGCAAAGAGGCTGGCCAGTTCGTTATGGCGATCCCTTGCGGCTTCGGTCACCGCCCGTGCCGCCCGGCGGCGCTCTTCGGCCGCGCGTCGATGATAGTAACGATGGTCAGATTCCATGCCGTGCCTCCCAAACGACTCAGCATGCTTAACATAGGTATGGGGATTCTTCGAATCCGCTCGGTCGCCTTCAGGTTCCGGCCCGTTTGAGGATCATTTCCAGAACGGCCGGGTGCAGCGGTCGTTCGAAGGCGCAACCGGCGGTATAGCTTTCCACCCAGGCGACCTTCGCGTGACACGGCTCCAGGCTCGGCAATCGCAGCCAGACGTCCATGCCAATGGAAAGGTCAAGTGAGCTTTCGATGCGGAATCCGTGGGTCGAGAGATCGAGGATCTGCACGGAAACGACGGAATAACCGCCCCGCGGTCGTAGGCCTGCATCTAGATTGACCGGCACGCGAGGAGAATTGCGCGCCTTCTTCTCCGGGCCGGGAACGGCCATCTGGATCGAGAGTTCGCCTGTGAGCTGGGAAGCGCCGTCCTGATGAGGGGCAGGGCCATTCTTGTCCCGCGAGCTCATTCAATCCTTCTTTCAGTCCCCCCGCTCGGGCAGGGTCAGGCCGACGGCGACACTCCAAGCCTGGACAGCTTTCCGCTCCATCGCGTTCATGCCCAGCGTCAATGCGGAGCGTTTGAAACGATAAACCGGGGCGGACGGTTCCGCACGTCGCCCTATATGGACCAGCAGTTCGCTTTCGTCGATCATAGAGTGAAACTCCAGCCCGGCGCGCCCTTGCGTGGACCAGGCGACATGCGCGGCCACCGAGGTGACTCCGCGCTCGAACGTCACTTCGGCTCCGGGCGGTGGCGTGGTCCGGCACTCGATCAAAGCGCCTTTACAGGAGAGATCGCGCAAGCGCGCATCGATCATTCCTTCGGCAGTCTTGAGCTTGGCTGAAAGCAATACGAGCGCGCTTCGCGGTGCGATTTCCGCCTGTTGGGGCGGCAGAATCGATGCGTTCCCCATGGCCCGTAAACCTCCTTGCCTTGATCGATGGCACAGGAAACGATGCAAAATTTTTCTTAAATATTCATATAAAATTAGCGTGCCCGGCATCCCCATTTTCAAGCACGGTGAATTGGTTCTATGGGCTCGCCATGCGCTTTTTTTCCGACAATGCGGCGGCGGCGTGTCCGGAAGTTCTGGCGGCGGTCGCGGTCGCCAACCGGATGGACACCGCCTATGATAGCGATGGGCTGAGCAGGCGGCTCGATGCGGTCTTTTCCGATCTCTTCGGAACCGATGTCGAGGCCTTGTGGGTGGCGACCGGGACAGCGGCGAACAGCCTGGCGCTCGCCGCCTTGTGCCCCCCGCATGGCGCCATCATCTGCCATCGCGACGCCCATATCCAGAACGACGAATGCGGCGCACCGGAATTCTACACGCATGGCGCGAAACTTCTGCTGGGCGACGGCCCGGGTGCGAAGCTGACGCCAGAGGCCGTCGCCTCCCTGCTCGCCGCCATCCGCAATGATGTCCATCAGGTTCAGCCTGTTGCGCTGTCGATCACCAATGCGACGGAATATGGCCTGGTCTACACGCCGGACGAAACCGCCGCGCTCGGCGAATTGTGCCGGTCGCGCGGCCTCGGCTTCCATGTCGACGGCGCGCGCTTCGCCAATGCGGTGGCGCGGCTCGGCTGCACGCCAGCGGACCTCACTTGGAAGGCGGGCGTCGATGCACTCTCCTTCGGCTTCGTCAAGAATGGCGGGCTGTCCGCCGAATGCCTGATCTTCTTTCGCGAAGGTCTGGCGGGTGCCACTCGCTATCGCCGCAAGCGCGCCGGCCATCTGCTCTCCAAGGGCCGCTACATGGCCGCGCAGATCCTGGCGATGCTGGAGCACGATCTGTGGCTGCGCAACGCGCATGCCGCCAACGAGGCGGCCGCGCGGCTTGCCCAAGCAGCGGGTGCAGACCGGTTGGTCCTGCCTGTGGAAGCCAATGAAGTGTTCATCCGGGTCACGCTTGACGAGGCCGCGGTTCTGCGTGCGCAAGGCTTTGATTTCTACGACTGGGGGCCGGGCGAGGCGCGGCTGGTGACAAGCTGGGACAGCGATCCCGTCCATGTCGCGGCGCTGGCCGCCGCGATCGCCGCGCTGTGAGCGCAGCGGCGGGATTACGCGATCCGAAGGTTCTTCTTCCTTTTCTTCTCGTCACTCTGATCTGGAGCTCGACCTGGATCGTCATCAAGGACCAGATCGGCACGGTGCCGGCGCCCTGGTCGGTGACCTATCGATTCCTGATCGCCGGGGCGGCGATGTTCGTGATCGCTTGGGCCAGCGGCGCTTCGCTGCGCATCGGCGCGCGTGGTCATGGCCTGGCGCTGGCATTCGGTATTCCCCAGTTCGCGATCAACTTCAATCTCGTCTATACCGCTGAACACTATATCACCTCCGGCCTGGTCGCTGTCCTGTTCGCGCTGCTGATGGTGCCCAATACGTTGTTCGCCTGGGTCTTTTTCGGCCAGCGCCCGACGACGCGGTTCATAATCGGATCGACTGTCGCGCTGGGCGGCATCGCCCTGCTCTTCGTGCAGGAGGCGCGGATCGCCGCCGCCCCTACATCGGCGGTACTGGCCGGGATCGGCTTCACTCTGATCGCTGTACTCGCCGCCTCGGTTGCGAATGTCATGCAGCTTTCACCGGGGGTGAAGAGCCGGCCGATCGTCGCGATGCTGGCCTGGGCGATGCTTTACGGCGCGCTGTGCGACGCCCTGTTCGCGCTTGCCTTTCACGGCCCGCCGACGGCCGAGGCGCGGATCGGCTATTGGCTCGGCGTCATCTATCTCGGCTTGATCGCTTCGGCACTCACCTTTCCGCTCTATTTCAACACCATCCGGCAGATTGGGCCGGGCAAGGCTGCTTATTCGAGTGTACTCATCCCCATTCTCGCCATGGCGATTTCGACGGCGGCGGAGGGTTATCGCTGGTCGGTGCTGGCGGCGACGGGCGGTCTGCTCGCCATCGCCGGCCTGATCATCGCCCTGCGCGCTGGCCGCGCGCCCGCTGCGACCGCGTCGATGGAATCTTGCGGAAATTGCGGGGAGGAAGAGGAAAGTGGAGCGGGTAACGGGGATCGAACCCGTATCACAAGCTTGGAAGGCTAGTGCTCTACCATTGAGCTATACCCGCAACATCAACGACTTAAAGGTCATTGTGCGGCTTGTTTTGCCGCAATATGCTCCGCGCTTGCCATGACCACCCGCGCGTCGTCAATACGGACTTTGCGGATGTTCCCGACGGATTCTTTGGGCGATACCGAGGCCGAACCGTTGGTGAAGCGCTGTAAGGGGCAGGACATTTACCGCGTTGAATGTATCGGCACATCTTTTCCAGCGCCCTGGCGAGATGCGAACCATGCGCTGGGCCGAGGTAGATTTTAAAGCGACTCGCGGGAGCATTCCAGCGGGCTCGACAAAAATGTGGCGGGCGCATCAAGTGCCACTATCGCTCAAGGTGTTGGAGATCATCGAGCCGTTGGCCGGCGCTTCTCCGAGAGAGTTCGTATTTCCGGCTTACCATCGCTGGACGCAGCCGATCTCCGAAAACGCCGTGAACCAGGCGCTGAGGCGAATGGGTTATCATGGCATCATGACGGCTCACGGCTTCCGGTCGACCGCAAGCTCGCTGCTCAATGAGAGGGGCAAGTGGTCGCCCGACATCATCGAGCAGGCCCTGGCTCACAAGGACGGCAATGCCGTCCGGGCGATCTACAATCGCACGACATACTGGAATGAGCGCGTGCAGATGATGCAGTGGTGGTCGGATAAGCTTGATGCGCTCCGGGTTGCTGCAAGCCATCGGGACGACATGCTATCGGCGGCTTGAAACAAGCCCCCGCGAAGCCCCCAAATCGGCCCCTATCAGGCCCCAGTTTGCCATGAACGGCTCCGAACCACCCCGGCCACAACCATCCGATATTATATTATTTACCAGTGGGTTGGTGACCCCGCCGGAATGCCGGCAAACGGGTAAATGGTGCCAGAAGAGGACTCGAATGATCCCATTAGTGCCTTGTAATTGCTTATTATTTTTTGGCCGTCTTTTCCCGATACCTTGCTCGATACCCTCCATCCTTTTTCCAGAGGCGGTTCGAGTCCCTTTTGCCCACCGACACGTCCGATCGACCTCGATTCGTCACCACTTCCGGCGTTTGAAATTCCAGAGATGAACGTAGATGTCCACGAGCCGCTCAGCCTTGTCGGCCGGGAAGCCGTACCCCACCAACATGCCCCGGATTTCAGGTTCCGGGAGCTCCTGACGGCTTTCGCGCACGAAGGCATAGAAGCGCTCCCAATCCAATTGATGAAGCGACGCTATATTCGCCGCAACGGCAAAGCGCTCGAACAGAACCTTCGTCCGGGATGAGGGCTTGGGCCCGCGCGAACTCATCTCGCGAACCCGGAAGCGATGCCGGGTTCGATAATTGCGATTATAGATCTTGAGCAGTGGCAGCATCAGCTCAGCCGCCGTCATCCGATATACCGCTCGCGTGGGTGGGTCCGGATTCCACAGCTCGGCCCGCATCTCGATCGCGACGCGACCTGGGAGATCATCGCGCGCGATCAGTTGGCCGCCGACATTCCTATGCGGGCTACCCCGTCGGTATCGCAAATTCACGACATGAAGCTTGCCGTTTCCAAGCGCATCGTAACGGCGCTCGACGGTGAATCGGCCGGACTGTTCGGCGATCACCGCCATGCGCTCAAGAAACGCCTTGGGCTCCACCGCAACAGCCACGTCGATGCCAGGCAGGAATTCGGCCAATGTCATCGCTCCACGAAATGCTGAGCTGGACTAGCAGCCCGTCAGTGTTTCTCGAAGAGACGCCGGAGGCTGCGATATAGGATGAATGTGGACCGGCCCACCTTGACCGTCTCAAGCTCGCCGGCTCCGATCAGCTCGTAAAGCGTCGACCGACCAATTCCGGTCAGCTTAACGGCCGTCGCGATCCGCACGCAAATCGGGTCCGCTGGCAGTTCACTCGGCGCCGCGGATTCGGCAGCGGCCGCTTCATCGTCTTGATCCAGCCTCTGCTTCGTCATGGCTTGGCGCGGGCGCGAAGGAAGGCGCGGTCGCTCTCCAGAAATGCGGTGAGCATCGCCGGAACCAACTCCGCGATCGGCTCGTCGCGGCCATAGGTTTCCGCGTAAAGGCTGGCATAGGTGGTCAGCGCCGCGTGGAGATTGGGCGGCAGGTTGATGGTGAGCTTGACCGGCGTCCGGTCGGGAAGCCTGGCGAGCTTGAGGTCGGCCATGTCAGCGAGACCCTCGCCAGGGTGCGAGAACCAGATCCTTGTGGATGACCACACGAAGCGGCCAGCCCGGCCGCACGCGCAGCGTCGGCTGGATATCGAGGTTGCGCCTTACGAGTTGATCGCCGGCCCGCGCCCCGCTCTGCTGGGCGGATTCACGAATGGCGCGGACAAGGTCGCTTTCGTTGTTGCCAAGCGACAATTCCGTGCCGACCCCCAGCAAAGTCGAGGGCGCTACCCCCTTCAGAACCTGCCAGGCGTGCCGGTCGATCCGGTCCGAGAGGCCGGCATAGCCGGACATATCGGTCGCCGGCACGTTGTCGATGCGAATGGATGACCCATCGGGCAGGATGATCCGCTGCCACACGACGAGCGCGCGGCTCTGCCCGAACGCGACCACGCTATCATAGCTGCCGATCAACCTCGACCCCTGCGGAATGAGCAGCGTCCGGCCGGTGACTGTGTCGTAGGCATTTTCCGTCACCTGCGCCGTCACCAGACCCGGCAGGTCGGAGTTTAGCCCGGTGATGAGACTGGCTGCGATGATGCTCCCGGCGCTCAATGTATAAGGCGACGGCGCGGCCGTTAGCGCGTGCGGATTGATGTCTCCGCGGGCGTCGCGCTGGTTGGTGAAGTCCAGCTTGCGCTGCTGACTGTTCGGGTCGCGCTCAGGATCGAGGGCGAGGCGCCCCGCGCCTGTGTCTGCGGCCGAAGACGCCGCCGGCTCGGGAATCTGCTCACTGGTCGAAAGGGTGCTGCCCGCTCCGCGCACTGCTCCGCCAAGCTGTATCATCACGCTGGATTCGCGAGCTGAGCGCTGCTCGGCCGCGATGCGCTGTCGTTCGGTCTCGGCCTCCTGCGCGGCACGCTGTGCGGCATCGGCGGCGGGATCTGAAACCGGGGCGGCGCTGGTTTCGCGCTGATACTCGAGGATTGGGCGCCCCAGGTCACCGGGTAGCGGGGCACCGAGCTGCGGCACGTCACCATAGCTGCGCGGCGCGCCAGCGAGCGCCTCGGGCGAAGCCTTGGCAGCGATTTCGGGGCGATCTTCGCCGGAGGCGACCAGGCTCAATGAAGCAGGCTTCAACGCCAACCAGGCGATGCCAACGATTGCTGTGGAGCTGAGCGCGAACAACGCGATGATCGCGCCGCGCCGGAACCGGGTGACCCGGCCAGGGCTGCCACGCAGCACCAGCGTTTCGGGGTCGGCCTTCTGCGGCGTTGCGGCGCCGGCGGAGAATGGAACATCGGTCATGACGCTCCTCCCTGCCGGCGCCGCGCCCGCCGCTCGGACCTCGACTCGCCGGTTCGCGCGATACGCACGATCTGCTGCCGGCGCTCGCCCAATCTCAATTCCGCGACGCCGAACAGCCGGTCGACGACATAATAGCGCCCGGCGATGCGGTAATTGACGAGCTGGGCCTCGCCATTGTCGCCCACCACGAACAAGGGTGGCGCTTCGCCGACCGCGATGCTGGCGGGGAACTCGACGAAGGTCTGGCGACCATCGTCGAACGCGCGGATGGGCCGCCAGGTCGGATCGTCGCCGGAGATCCGATAGTTGAAGTTGAGGCGCTCGATCGCGAGGCCGGACGCGACCGGCATCGCCGCTTCGTCCGCCGCCTCCGACCGGCGCAGGGCGATCAGCTCGTCATGCGGATAGGTCCATGACAGAGCCGCCATCGCGGTCGCGCCGGTGCTCTCCAGCTCGATGTGGTAGGCGCGCCGGTCGGTCGTGATCACGAGATTCGTGCGCAGCCCTGAGGAGAATGGCTTCACCAGGATATGCGTGCGCCGGGTCGCACCGCTGCCACTGGTGGTGTCGCCCACGGTCCAGCGCACCGTATCGCCGGCGGCGACCGAGGTGACGCTCTCACCAGGTTGCAAGGTAATGTCGGTCACCCGCTCCGGCGCCGCATAGAGCCGGTAGAGCGTCCCTTCCGTGTAAGGATAGACCTGAACCGCATTGATATAGCCGGCGCGCGACGGCTCGCGGAGCGCCGCCCGATTGGCGGCCGCGACCCGCCCGGTCGGGCTCGCCTGCTCGCGCGCCCGCGGCGCCCGATTGGCATGGGCGGTCGCCGCATCCGGCGGCCCGGAATGGCGCGGCGGTGGTGGGGATGAGGCCACAGCGGAGGTGCTTGATGCGGCGAGCGCGAACCAGGAGACGGCGAGAGCGAAACGGGTCATTGGACATTCCTTTCGAAAGGGGTGAGTTGGTTGGCGGGCTCGGCGGCGAGGTTGGGATCGAGTGGCGAGCCCTGCGGCACGGTCGCGGGCGCGGGCGCGAAGGCCGGTGCCTCCCTCGGCGAATCCGGCGTCACTGGCGCGGCCGGAGCAGGCATCTCCAGTTCGCGGCTCCAGTCGACCGCTTCGACATAGAGGCCGAGCGGGTTCTTCCTCAGCGTCTCGGCATTGCGCGGCGGACGGGTGACGATGGTCAGGATGGCGGTCCAGCGCGAGGTGCTGGCGAGGCTGCCTCGCTCATAGTGGCTTTCGATCCACTTGACCTGAAAGCTGGTATCGGACGCCCTCACGATGCTGGTCACCTGCACCGACACCGTGCGCGTGCCGACATCCGCGAAAGGATTGGCCGCCCTGGCATATTCGCCGAGAAACAGGGCGCCGCGGTCGGTCACGAAGTCATAGGCCGACAGCCAGTTCTCGCGCATCAACACGGCGTCCAGCGACTTCGACCGGATGTTCGAGATGAACCGGCCAAGGTGCCAGGCGATTTGCGGATCGGTCGGCTGGAACTCGGCATTGGCGGGCGTGACCGCGCGCGCCTCGCCGAGCTGATCGACCTCCACGACATAGGGGACGACACGGCTCTGCATGGACTGCCACACCAAGGCGCCGGAGAGGCCCGTGGTGAGGAACAGACCACCGAAGGCCATCAGACGCCAGTTCCTGGCCTGCGCCCGGGCCGAGCCGATCCGCTCGTCCCAGAGCTGCCCGGCCCGCTGGTAAGGGGTCTCGGGCTCGGGCGTTTGCCCATAGCGTTGCAGCGCGCGCTTGAATCGCATTCGTCAGTCCCTTTCGCGAATGTCTGGAGTGATGCCGGCGCCGCCCTTGTCGCCATCGCGCAAAGCGTGGACGGCGAGCTGCCGGCGGTGACGGGAGGTTTGCTGGCTGCTGAGCTTCTGCGCCCAGGCCGGAGCCGCGTCGGCGGGAGCATGAGCGGGGGTTTGCGGCGCACCGCTGCCGGCCCGCCAGGCCGCCTGCTGCCCGCGTTCGGCGGCAGCGCCGAGGCCGAGGCCGCTGCTCACTCGATCCGAGGCCGCGCCCTTTGCGGCGCTCGCCATGCCGCGAAGACCGGCGCCGACCGTATTTGAGCCGGAGGTCTCCTGGCCGAGCTTGTAGGAGGTCGAAGCCGCGGCGCCCATCGACGTGCCGGCGCGGATCGCGCCGAGCCCGGCGCCGCCGATCGCGCGGGCTCCGCCCACCGCCGCTGCGCCGCCGACCGCCAGCGTCGCACCGGCACCAACGGTCGTGCCCACTGCGGCGCCAGCGCCGAGCTGCGGCGCGCCGGCGACCAGGCCCGAGGCGATCGAGGGACCGAAGATGCCGAGCCCGAACAGGGCCAGGCTCGCCAGCATGAGCGACACGGCCTGCTCGAGGCTGGGATCCTGCCCCTGCAGCGATTGCGTGAACTCGGAGAAGTAGTTGGAGCCGATGCCGACGATGACGGCGAGCACCATCACCTTGATGCCGGAGCTCACCACGTTGCCCAGCACACGCTCGGCGAGGAAGGAGGTGCGGTTCCAGAGCGCGAACGGCACGAGGACGAACCCGGCGAGCGAGGTGAGCTTAAATTCGAGGATTGTCACGAACATCTGCACGGCGAGGATGAAGAAGGCGATGACGACGATCACCCAGGCCACCATCAGGGTCATGATCTCGACGAAGTCGGTGAAGAAGCCGATCGGCCCGACCAGCTCGCTGGCCCGATCGACCAAGGGCTGCGCGGCCTCGAACCCGGTTCCCGCGAGGCGTCCGGGCCGCAACAGATCGTCCGCGGTAATCGTGCTGCCGCCGGCGGTAAGGCCAAGCCCCGCGAACGAGCGGAAGACAATGTCGGTCAGCGTCGAGAAGCTGTTCAGGATCAGCGCGAACACGCCGACATAGAGGATCTTCTTCAGGAACCTCCCGATGACGTCGTCCTCGCCGCCCAAGGCCCAGAACAGGCCGGCCAAGGTAATGTCGATCCCGATCAGGATGGTGGTCAGGAAACCGACATCGCCGCCCAGCAGCCCGAAGCCGCTGTCGATGTAGCGGGTGAAGGTCTCCATGAACTGATCAATTACGTTCAAGTCCTGCACGACGGTTTCCTGACCTTTTCGAGGGGGGTGTCGCGGGGCCCGGCGGCCGTGGGGGGACAGGCCCATCAGGCCCCGCGACGAGGATGAGGCGAGCCGGGGGCGCGGCCCGCCTTTCTCCTCAGCTCATTGGCGGGGGCGCGGCGTGTAGGCGCGGCCGTCGCCGAGATAGCGGCGCGAGCGCTCCCGTGCCTCCCGCTCGATCTGCGTTCGCTCGGCCTGCTCGATCGCCTGCGCGCGGAACTGCGAGGCCATCAGGTTCTGGATCTGAAGCTGCTGCTTCGCGGTGAGCGCCAGAAGCTGGTTCGTTGCCTGCTGCGCCTGCAGCGAGCCTTCCGCGCCCTGGCTCCGCCCCACGATCTCGGCGAGAGCCTGCGCGTCGGTGCGGACATTGTCGACGATCTGGCTCTGGACGCCCATCGTCTGGCGGAACGCCGACATCGCCGCGTCCAGCCGCGCCCGCGCCTGCGCGACACGCTGATCGCGGCGGAGGAGCTGATCGAGGTTGCCGGGGAAAAGCTGGCGGAACTGGTCGTCGAGCTGGTCGATCCGGAAGTCGATGCCCTGCGCCTGGCCCATCAGCCGGTCGATCTGGCCCAATCGCTGCTGAAGCTGCTGGAGCTGCGGGAAGTCGATGCGTGTCAGGTTGCGCGCCATGTTCTGGATCATGGTCGCCTCGTTCTGGAGGGACTGAATCTGCTGGTTGATCTGCTGGAGCGTGCGCGCCGCGGTGAGCAGATTCTGGGCGTAATTGGCGCTGTCGAACACCGGGATCGCCTGAGCCGGCGTGCTGGTGACGACCATGCCCGCGCAAATCGAGCCGATGGCGGCGACACCGATCAGTCCCGCAATCACAAATTTACGCATCTTCATTCTCCTTCTGGGGGTTGAACTGGAAAGCGGCCGACGAGCGCGGCAGCCCAGGTGAGGCCGGCGTCGGTCAGGAAATTGCGGGCGAAGTCCCTGGCGCCATGCTCGGCGAGGATCGCGTCGATGCGCTTTTGCGTGTCGGGATCGGAGGCGCCGCACAAAGCGAGCGCGACCGGACCAAGGCCCAGCTCGAACAGCCGGTTGCCGCGGGCGGATTGCAGATAATAATGCCGCTTGGGCGTCGCCCGGCTGACCAGCTCCAGTTGCCGATCGTTGAGGCCGAATCGCACATAAGCGGCACGGGACTGCGGCTCGATCGCGCGGTCATTGGGGAGCAGGATGCGCTGCGGGCAAGACTCGATGATCGCCGGCGCGATCGTGCTGTCTGCGATGTCCGCTAGGCTCTGCGTGGCGAACACCACGGCGACGTTCCGCTTGCGCAGCACCTTCAACCATTCGCGGATGCGGGCGGCGAACAGGGGGTGATCGAGGAACACCCACGCTTCGTCGAGAATGAGCAGGGTCGGCCGGCCGGTGAATCGCTCCTCCAGCCGATGGAACAGGTAGGTCAGCACGGGCGCGACCACGCCGGCCTGCCCCATCAATGCCTCAGTCTCGAAGCACTGCACGTCGGCGATGGCGAGATCGTCCTCGGCCGCGTCGAGCAGCCGGCCGAACGGCCCCTCCAGCGTGTAGGGCGCCAGCGCGGACCTGAGCGCGATCGACTGGAGCAGGAGCGACAAGCCGGTCAGGGATCGTTCGGCGACCGGCGCGGTGGCGAGATTGGTCAGCGCGGACCAGACCGCCTCCTTGACCTCCGGCGTGATCAGCACTTTCTCATGGGCGAGCAGCGCGGCGATCCATTCGGCCGCCCAGGCGCGTTCACTGGCGTTGTCGATATGGCGGAGCGGCTGGAACGCGATCGCGCCGGTTTCATCCTCACCTTCACCACCCAGCCCGAGCGCATGATGGGCGCCGCCCATCGCGAGGACTGCGGCGCGCGCGGAGAAACCCTTGTCGAAGATGTAAACCTGCGAGTCCGGATAGCGCCGGAACTGCAACGCCAGCAGCGCAAGCAGGACCGATTTGCCGGCGCCGGTCGGGCCGACGATCAGCATATGGCCGACATCGCCAACATGGGTCGAAAGCCGGAACGGGGTCGAGCCGCTGGTCTCGGCGTAAAGAAGCGGCGGGCCGTCCAGATGGGCGTTGCGCGCCGGCCCCGCCCAGACCGACGACAGCGGCATCAAATGGGCGAGGTTCAGCGTGTGAACGAGCGGCTGGCGGACGTTGGCATAGACGTGACCCGGCAAGGAGCCGAGCCAGGCTTCGACCGCATTGATGCTCTCGCGGATGCAGGTGAAGCCGAGGCCGTTGACGATCCGCTCGACGCTGCGGACCTTCTCCTCGACCTTCGCGCGATCGGTGTCCGCCACCGTGATGGTCGTGGTCAGGTGGCCGAAGGCGACATGATCGCCGCCGAGCGCCTGAAGCGCGAGATCGGCATCGACCACCTTGTTGTCAGCATCGGAATCGAGAAGCTGAACCGGCTGACTATAGATGACCTCGCGCAGCAGCGCGGTGATCGACTTTCTCTTGTTGAACCATTGCCGGCGCAGCCGGGTGAGCGCTTTGGTGGCGTCCGTCTTGTCGAGCGCGATGAAGCGCGTGACCCAGCGGTAGCCGAAATCCTGATGGTTGAGCGCGTCGAGGATCCCCGGCCGGCTGAGGTTCGGGAATCCCAGGATCGTCAATGTCCGAAGGTGCTGCTCGCCGAGTCTCGGCTCCAGGCCCCCTGTCAGCGAGGCGTCGGCGAGCAACGCATCCAGATAAATGGGCGTCTCTGGGACGGCAACAGGATGCCGCCGGTCGGAGATCGTGCCGTGGAGGAAGGTCAGCGTCTCTTCATCGTCGAGCGCCCGCACCTCCGGCATGAAGCCGGAGAACAGGTCCAATGCGCGGTCGGTCTCGGCGACGAACGCCGCCAATGCCTGCCGCCAGTCCCGGCCCCGCACATCGTCGCTGCGTTCGACCAAAGCGCGCCCGGCCGTGTCCGCCTGATCGGGCGGTGGCAGGAAGGTCAGGGTCAGATAGTAGCGACTCTCATGATGCTGACCCGCCGCCTCGAAGCCGGCGCGACGTTCGCGTTCCACAAGCCACGACGCCGATTCCGGGAATATGCTGTCCGGATAGGCCATCGCCTCGCGCCGCTCGGCCTCGAAATGGAGCGCCCAACCGGAGCCGAAACGCTTCAGCACATTGTTCGCGCGGGCGCACGCGCCGATCAGCTCGGCCTCGGTGGCGGATTCGAGGTCCGGCCCGCGGAATCGGACCGTGCGCTGAAAACTGCCGTCCTTGTTGAGAACGACGCCCGGTGCCACCAACGCCGCCCAGGGCAGATGGTCGGCGAGCCGGTCGGCGCGGCTGCGATACTCGCGCAGGCTCAGCATGAGAGATGCCCTTTCTGGCGGAGGTGGCGGGCCAGGACCGGCGCGAAGTCCTGATCGCGCTTGGCCGCGAACACCGCGAGCGTGTGGCCGAGCGCCCACATCACCAGCCCGGCGATCCACTGCTGCAAGCCCAGGCCGAGCGCGGCGGCGATCGTGCCGTTGACGATCGCGATGGCGCGGGGCGCGCCGCCCAACAGGATCGGCTCGGCAAGCGACCGGTGCATCGGCGCCTCGAAGCCTTCGATATGGGTGCCGGCGCCGATCACGAGATGAGCGCTCCGCCGCCGAAGCTGAAGAAGCTCAGGAAGAAGCTGGATGCCGCGAACGCGATGCTCAGCCCGAAGATGATCTGGATGAGACGCCGGAATCCTCCGGCGGTCTCACCGAATGCCAGGGTCAGGCCGGTGACGATGATGATGATGACCGCGATGATCTTGGCGACCGGGCCTTGCACCGACTCCAGAACCTTCTGGAGCGGTTCTTCCCACGGCATTCCGGAGCCGGCGGCCTGCGCGCTCACCGCAATCGCGAGGGCAAGGCCGATCGCGACACCGATGCGGAATGTGGTCTGGCGGTCGGGGAAACGATAGGCGTGCATGGGGCTATTCTCCTGCTGGATGGCGGGTGGGATCGGTGGTGAGGTCGAGGACGGCGTAGTTGCCGTCCGGATCGAGGCCGGCGACGCGGGCGATCGTCTCGACGCGCCGGGCGAGGCCGCGCCCGGCGATGAACACGATTATGTCGATCGCCTCGGCGATCAGCCGGCGCGGGACGGTCACAACCGATTCCTGCACGAGCTGTTCGAGGCGGTAGAGCGCCGCGACCGCGCTGTTCGCATGGACGGTCGCGATGCCGCCCGGATGCCCGGTGTTCCACGCCTTCAGCATGTCCAGCGCCTCGCGGCCGCGAACCTCGCCGACGATGATTCGGTCGGGCCGCAGGCGAAGTGTCGAGCGGACCAGGTCGGCCATGCTGACGCCGCCGGTCATATTCGCTGCCCCCGAGCGGGTTCGGAGCGCCACGACGTCGGGCGCTGCGCATTGCAGCTCGCGGGTGTCCTCGATGATGATGACCCGCTCATCCAGCCCCGCCATTTCGGCGAGCAGCGCATTGGCGAGCGTGGTCTTGCCCGAGCTCGTGCCGCCGGCGACCAGGATGTTCTTGCGATGGACAACCGCGAGGCTGAGCGACCGTGCGACCTCGGCCGACATGATCCCGTCGCTCACATAGTCGAGCAATGTATAGATCTTCGCGGCGGGCTTGCGGATCGAGAAGCAGGGCGCGAGGCTGACGGGCGGCAGCACGCCCTCGAACCGTTCGCCCGCGCCTTCGCCATGCGGCGGCAGTTCCGCCGACACGATCGGAGAGGCCGCATGGACCTCGGTCCGCGCATGGCTGGCGACCAGGCGAACGATCCGTTCAACCTGCGCGGGATCGTATCTGGTGCCGGTGTCGATCCGGCCCTCGCCCAGCCGGTCCAACCGAAGCACGCCGTCCGGATTGACCATGATCTCGATGACTTCGGGATCGGCCAATGCCGCCGCGATGGTCGGCCCCATCGCGGTGCGCAGCATGGCGCGACGGCGTTCGGCGGAAAGCGTCTCGCTCATCGCCTGGTCTCCTCGACCTGATTGCCGATGGACCTTTTGCCGGAGCCGATCTGACGGCCGACCTGTGCGATGAAAGCCTCGAACCGTTCCCGCCCGATCGCGCGCGCGGCGCTGTCACCTTCCGGGAGCGGCGCCGTCACCATGAGCTGATAGCGCACGAAGAGCAACAGGCTTTCGAGCAGCACTTCGACGTCGCGCGCGATCCGGTCGATGTCACGCGACATACGGTCGAGTCGGGGCTTCAAGAGATCGTCGATCTGCCCAGCGCCCCGGCGCGTGATCCAGGCAGCCAGCGCATCGTTGACGATGCCGCTCTTGGTCGCGCCCGGCTTGTTCGCAAGCACGTCCAGCGCTTTGCTGAGTTCGAGGTCGAGATAGAGGTTCTGGCGCAGCTTCACCGGCATGGCGTCACATTCCCGGCAGGACGTCATGGTCCTGGCTCTGGTTCATGGCGTGGCCGCGCACGACGACGACGAGAGAGCGCGCGCGGTCCATCGCGCGCTTGTCCGCGGCGGGATCGGCGTCGTCCTGATCGAGTCCGAGGAAATCGAGCTGCTTTGCCGGCTCGGGCTTTACAATCGGCTCTTCAGCCAAACCGGGATGGCGCTGTTGTTGCAGACCGCCATCCTCGTCGGCCTCGGCGTCGTTTTCCGGCTTCTGAAGACGGAGATCCTGTTTGCGGAGGATGCCGCTCCAGTCATCACCACGTATTCCAGGGCGGTCGGGGCAGCCATCGGCACCTGGCGTCGGCGGTGGCAGCACGCGGCCAGTGAAGTTGGTATCCTGATAATAGCGCAGCTTCTTCGCGCGGATCGGCGCCATGCCGGAGACGAGGACGAGTTCGTCGGCCGGCGGGAGTTGCATCACCTCGCCCTGGGTCAGCAGCGGCCGGGCGGTCTCCTGACGGCTGACCATGACGTGCGCGAGCCACGGCGCGAGCCGATGGCCGGCGTAATTGCGCATGGCGCGCTGCTCAGTGGCGATGCCGAGCGCATCCGATATACGCCGGGCCGTGCGCTCGTCATTGGTCGCGAACGCGACCCGGACATGGCAGTTGTCGAGAATGGAGTTGTGTTCGCCATAAGCCTTCTCGATCTGGTTCAAGGACTGCGCGATCAGGAAGGCGCGCACCCCGTAGCCGGCCATGAAGGCGAGGCTCGTCTCGAAGAAGTCGAGCCGGCCCAATGCCGGAAACTCGTCCAGCATCAGCAGGAGCTGATGCTTGCGCCCAAGGGTGCGGTCGGCGTCGAGCCGCTCGGTCAGTCGGCGGCCGATCTGGTTGAGGACCAGGCGGACCAGCGGCTTGGTCCGCGAAATATCCGACGGCGGGATAACCAGATAGAGCGAGACGGGATGTTCGGCCTCGACCAGATCGGCAATCCGCCAGTCGCAGCGCGACGTGACCTCCGCGACGGTGGGATCGCGATATAGGCCCAGGAACGACATGGCGGTGGACAGGACGCCGCTGCGCTCATTCTCCGACTTGTTCAGCACCTCGCGCGCGGCCGACGCGACGACGGGATGCACGATCGGCGCGTCCTTCGTGCCGAGATGATTGGTGGTCATCATCCGGCGCAGGGTCGCGACGAACGGGCGCTGGGGATCGGAGAGAAAGGTCGCGACCCGCGCGAGGGTCTTCTCCTCCTCGGCGTAGAGGACGTGAAGGATCGCGCCGACTAGGAGGGAGTGGCTGGTCTTCTCCCAGTGCGACCGACGCTCCAGCGCCCCTTCGGGGTCAACCAAGATATCGGCGATGTTCTGAACGTCGCGGACCTCATGCTCGCCGCGACGCACCTCGAGCAGCGGATTGTAACGGGCGGAGGCCGGATCGGTCGGATTGAACAGCAGCACATGGCTGAACCGCGAGCGCCAGCCGGCCGTGAGCTGCCAATTCTCCCCCTTGATGTCGTGGATGACGGCCGAGCCGGTCCAGCTCAGCAGGGTCGGGACGACCAGGCCGACGCCCTTGCCCGAACGGGTCGGCGCGAAGGCCATGACATGCTCGGGGCCGGCGTGACGCAGATAGCGGCCGCGCAACCGGCCGAGGAAAACGCCGGCGTCTTCATGGAGACCAGCGCGCTCGATCTCGCGTTGGCGTGCCCATCGCGCGGAGCCGTAGGTGGTGACGAACTTCGCCTGCCGGGAGCGCCAGAGCGATCCGGCGACTGCGGCTCCACAACCCAGGAAGCCGCTCGCGCCGGCGATCATTCCCGCCTTGTCGAAGACCTCCGGCGCGTAAGCCTCGAACGAAAACCACCATCCGAAGATCGACCAGGGCCGGTAGAAAGGGATGCCGGCGAGCGTGAACCAGGCTTCTCCGAGCTGCGGCTGGTAGCCGAGCTGTGCCGCGCACCATTGCGTTGCCGCCCATACGCCCGCGACGACGATCGCGAACACGACGAGAATCTGGCCGATGAGCAGCTTGGTCGGTGTCATTGAAGCCCTCGCACCGGACAGGGGCGTCCGGGTCAGGGCTTTAGGATCAGGCTAAGGCCGCCGATCTCATATGACGGTTATGACGCGCCGAGGCGCGTTATGGCGCAGGTCACATCGTCATTGCCAAAAATACCGAGTCGACCCGCCCGCTGGGATTAGCCGAAACTCCGCGCGCCCGCTGCCCGCATGTCCGCCACCACGGCATCGGCAAATCGAAGGATGGCAGTGATATGCTTGGGAGGCCGGTAATATGGTGCGACCGGTTCGAACGGGTCGAATTTGCCTTCATGATGCATCCGCATCCGTTGCCGGATATCGGCGCGCATCTTGGGTTGGCTCGAAATATAGCCCACGGCATGACGAATCAGGGCGTCTCGGGCAGCGGCGGACGGGGCATTCCTCGAATGAAGCACCTTGGTTGCGAAGTCCTGCGCGCTGAGAATTTGGCTGACCTGGTCCATCGCGGCCTCTTCGGGAAGACGAAAGCCGATCCGCCGCATGAATGCGGCAATTTGGAGAGGCGTAGCAGGCCGCGGAGAAGCATCGCCCGAATCGGGAAACACGAAAGCGTAGTGGAATTCTTCGATCCGTCCCTCTCGCCCGGCAAAGCGAACGATTTTCTGTTTGGGCCGATAATAGGGGATCGGTTCCCGGCTCGGATAAGTGCGCTTGTCGCTCAGGGTCAGCGTCTCGACTTGCGGTATGATCGTGCCTGCCGCCGGACGTCGAAAATGCCAGCTGTCCGCCAGTGCCTGCGGGTCGGTGCTGCTCGGAGGAATCATGGCTCAGCGCGGGCTAGGAATGGATGTCAGCTCCAAGCTACCGACATCGGCCTTCCTTGCAAATCTGGAGTGAACATCTGAGATTTTCACTGCTTTGGCCTATTTCAGCGTCATGTTGAAACTCGGAGAATCAGTGAAATCGATTCTCTGAGCCGACCGAATGCCGAGTCGGCATTCAGAAATTTCCTGCACAGCAAATATGGACATTTTAGCAAATATTCACTATGTGGCCCATATTTGCTGGACATTGAATATGGCCTATCACCAATCTGAACGCGAGCTGATCGACTATGTCGTCGGCGCAATCAACGCGCTTCCCGACGCATCTGCCGAGCTGAACGAGGTCGAAAGCCAATCTGTCGAACGCCATCGGCTCGACGCGATCATCGATGTGGAAGTCGCCGGGCAGAAGCTCGTTCTTCTCGTGGAAGCCAAGCAGCACACGTTCCCGCGCGACGTGCGGCACGCCATCTGGCAGCTTCGCAACCATCAGGTGCATTTCAGGCCGCACGCCCGCGAAGTCTTGCCGTTCCTCGTGTCGAATGCCGTTTCGGTCGGCGCCCGCGAACTTCTCCAGTCAGAAGGCGTCGGCTATGCCGATCGGGGCGGAAGCCTCTTCATCCCCGCGCAGGGCGCCTTCGTGCTGATCGACCGGCCGCCGCCCTCCAAGGCCCGCAAGGTCTTCGACAGCATCTTCCAGGGCAGCCGGGCGCGCGTGCTGGAAGCGGTCTTTGCGCAGCGCGACGACTGGCTGTCGGTCGGCGATGTGGCCGACAAGGCCGAAGTCTCGCCGGCCACGGCCTCCGGGACGCTTTCCGAAATGGAGCGCCGCGAGTGGGTCGAGGTGAGCGGAAGCGGGCCAGCAAAGGTTCGGCGCCTGTCCGACGCGACGCGCATGATCGATGCCTGGGCCGACTATGTCCAGCGCTTCAAGCCAAGCGCGCCACTGCTGTTCTACTCCTCCCTTTTCGACACGCAGCGGCTCATGGAAGGCCTCGACCGCGCCTGTCACGATCATGGCATTCCCTACGCGATCACCGGTGAAGCCGCCGCGCAGGCCTATACGCCCCATATGACCTCGATCTCGAAGGTGCGCTGCCGGATGGTCGAGGGCGTGGCGCAAAGGGCCGCCCTCGACCAGATCGACGCGAAGCCGGTCGACGAGGGTTGGAATCTCGCCGTCATGCCAGTCCGGACGGAGGCCGAAGCGCGCGCCGGCCTGCGGATCAACGGCATCAGCTATGCGAGTCCGCTCCGCGTCTATCTCGACTTGCTGCAACTCCCTGGGCGCGCCAAGGACCTAGCCACGCATCTGCGCGCGGAAAGGCTTGATGCGTGATGGCCAAGCCAGACCATATCGACGGCTATGACCCAGCCGTCACCGAAGCGGCCGAGCGGGTCCTGGTCACATTGCTCCGCAGTCTGGGGCCATGGCGTAAGTCCGTTTTCCTGGTGGGTGGGCTAACGCCGCGCTACCTCGTACCGGGCCGGCCGCCAGCGGTACCGCGCCACGCCGGCACGGGCGACGTGGATATCGTCGTCGCACTCGAAGTTCTCGCCGACGTCGAGGCCTACAAGACGCTTGAGGACAATCTTAAGTCCATGGGCTTTCACCGCGCCCTCAACCAAAATGGCAATCCGCAGAGCTGGCGGTGGGTGGCGCAGGTCGCCGATGGTCCGACCATGATCCTCGAATTCCTGACCGAGCATCCGAAGCTGGGCGGCGGGGAGGTCAAGGTGCTGCCCACGAAGGGCCAAGTCTCGGCGCTCAACATCCCCCACTCCTCGATGGTGTTCGACCACCACCGGACCATCGAGGTCGCAGCCGAGCTTCTGGACGGCAAGGGTAAGGTGGTCGAGATTGTACGCTACGCGGACATCGTCGCCTTTACCTGTCTCAAGGCCTTCGCTTTCGAGGATCGGGGCGAGAGCAAGGACGCCCATGATCTCGTCTATTGCCTCGAACATGGCGAGGGCGGCGTGGACGTTGCTGTGGCCGCGTTTCGCGAGGCGCTGGCGGGACCGCACCGTGAAGCCATCCTGCTCGCTTTGAACCTACTGAAAGGCCGGTTCTGCACGGGCGACAAGATCGAAGGGTTCGAGAAAGACGGCCCGGTCAAGTTCGCCTTGTTCGAGGACAATGGCGAGGACGACGCTGCACGCGAGCGCCGGGCCCTGAATCAACGGCGTGCGGCCACCATCGTTGAAGCCCTGGTGGGGCCGCTCCTGTCCGAAGCCGGCCAATGATCGGCGCGGTGCCACGCGGGATCGGGGCCGGGCATGGGCGGCAATGATTCATGGCGGCACCATTATGTGCCGCAATTCTATCTCAGGCGGTTCGCCTGCGCAGACGATGAGAACAAGGCCATGGTGCTGGAACGGCATCGTGACATGCTCGTCGCCGACCGCAAGTCCATCGACCGCATCGGCTATGAGGACTCGTTGCACGACTATGTCGACAATGGCGCGCCCGCCTCGATCGAGGGCGACATCAACCGGCTGATCGAAACCCCGTTCGCCGGCAGCGCGACGTGGCGCAAAATCGCCGATGGGCGCTGCGATACCCTCGACGCGCAGGACATGCTCCCTCTCTATATGTTCGCGCGACACCTCCAGCGTCGCAATCTCGAAACGCTGCGCTTCATCGAGACCGAGCACGCGCGCGTCTTGTCGGAAGGGTTCCCGGCCGATCTCAGCAACGAAGAGCGTGCCATGCACTTATGGATCGCCGCCTCGGCCGAGGGGGCGCGAACCTTGTTTCATGAAGGCGCGCTCGACATGTTGCCAACCGCCGACGCGCCTCACATCAACATGATGGTCTGCCGGTCCCCGATCGCGCTGCGCACGTCGACCAATCCGACCCTGCTCATTTCGATGCCGGGCCGGAATTCGGTCTTTGGCCCCTTCTTCAATTCGCTTCGAACCTGGTGGCTCACGCTCGATCCGTATTGGGGCGTCTTCATCATCGCCGGCGGCCCTCCCGGCTTCACCAGTGGTGTCATGCCTGAGGACGCCGCCCGAATGATCAACCGGACCTATCTCGTGCAACACGACAAAAGTCTGTCAGTGCGCTATCTCATCGCTGACGACAGCCATCTCGCCGAAGATCTCGAATGGGCCGGCTATCGCTTCGAGCAAAAGACGACGCACGGCTTTCGCTACCGCAAGGTCGCGATGTCCTGACGGCGGCGCTAAGGCACCTCGCCTCCGGCCGCCCAGGCCGGAAGCTGGCCGAGATCGTGCAGTTCTGCCCGGCGCAGCCCGTCGAAGACTTCCGGAAACAGCCGTGTCGCCCCGTCCCACACCGCATGGCCCGGCCTGACCTGCTCAACCTCGAGTTTGGCCCGCTCGAGCGTTCGATCCAGTGAATCCCGGCCAAGCAAGATGCGTAGCGGCGTCGCGCGCAGCATGGCCTCGACGAGTATAGCATAGGGCATCATGCGCTGGCCCGAGAGCTTTGCGTTCAGCATCGCCACCAGCGCGCCATCCCCGGCATAGCGGGTGAGATAAAGATGGTCCTGTCCGTCCGTTGCGCTGTGCGCGATCGAGAACAAGATCGCGGCGAGCTCGGAGAACCGCCGCTCGCCGCGAAAGCGGCCCTCGTCCCAACATTGGCGCTTCCAGGCGCTGAGCGCCGGCACGAATGTCCTGATCGAATCCCAGGCCGGACCAAAGCAGTCCTCGCCATAAGGATCATGGGATCGCGACGGCGGTGCCTGACGGAAGGCGGCCCACCATTTCTCGCGCCCGGCGCGGCAATAATCGTGCAGCCGTTTCGAGCGGCGATCCTCGACGAACACGGAGCGGCCCGAGCTACGGTCGAGATCGTCGAGCGTGGCTAGGCGCGGCTTGAGGAAGCCGCCGCGCTCCGTCTCGAGCAGGGCGGTCAGCACCAGCGCCTCCTGTTCAGCCGAGGCCGCCAGCGCCGCATCGTCGAACAGGAAGGCGTTGCCGCGCTGCAGCGTGATCACATCATGGAAACCCTGCGGCAGCTCGTCCGCCAACTCCCGGAACACCCAGATGAGCGAGACGCCCTCCACTTCATAATGGAGATGCCGGGCCGCGATCTCCGGCGCGAAAGGCTTGGAGAGCTGCACCTCGATCGCGACCTTCCCAAGCTCCTCAAACTCGGCATAGATGTCGGGGAAGCGGCCCCGTTTCTCGATCGCCGGCCGGCGATAGGTACCGCGCGTCACCAGGATGCAGCGCGGATCCCGCGCGAGCAACTCGGCAATGGTCTCGCACATCCAACGGTGCAGCGCCGATTCCTGGTGCCCCTGATATTGCGCGGCGCGGGCATCGTCCGGACGAAGGTTGACCCCCTGATACCAAGGACAGTCAGCCGGGCTCTCCGGATAGTGCGCATAGACCGGAGCATGGTCGCCCGCCGCGAAATGCGCACGGATGAAGACGGGGCCGCCGCACAGCCGGCAACGGGCGAGCGGCCGCGCGGGATCACCTTGCCGACGGCGGTTGATCTCGGCGCGCAAATGGCTCCAGGCCGCCCGCGGCATCGCCATCAACTGGGCGATGGTGACCGGGCCTCGCGGCAGCTCGAAATCGGCGATCTCTATCGTCCGCTGCATGTCGCGACACTCGCATGAATTTGTGGCGCGTTGAACGTCCGTCCGCTTGCGACACGCGGGCCTGACGCCCGCTGTCTTTCCCGCAATTCACGGCGGCGCCGATGCCGGCGGCCGGCCTTGACCCTGTCAGCAGTGCAGGCGGCTCTGTCACCGCGTGGCGGGCGGGTCAGGAAATGCCGGGTCCGCCCCGCCCGCGCCCGATCGTCCAGTTGATTCCGTCGCCGCGCATGATGCCGGAGACGTTCTTGCCGATCTGCCGCTCCAGCACCGGCCGCCACGGCACAAGGGTAAACTCACGCGATCTCTCGACCAGTGCATATCGGCCGCTCACCATGTCCACCGGCCGCCGTACAACGCCATCGATTCTGCTGCCCGCCTTCGCCTCCGCGAACGATAGGCCCAGCTCATCGGAAAGCTGGCCCGCAACACGCAGCAACTCGCGTCGCCGCAGCGCCTCGATCATCCCCGGCCGATAGACGGTGGCGCCATCCTGCTCGGCGGCAAGCCCTTGGGCGATCAGCCACTGCCGGCGCCGCGCCTGCGCCTCGCGCGCCTCGTGCCCGAACCCGGCATCGCGGAGCGGCTGGGGATCGGCATCGATCAGCTCGCGGTCCAGCCAGGTCGCGGCCTCGGCCTCGATCAGCTTCTCCAGCGGTTGTGGCGATAGCGTCTCGACCGTCACCGGCCGCTCCCTTGCCCGCGCCGCCTCATATCGGGCGGCACGGTCCAGATGATCTTCGGCGATCACCCATGTGCCGTCCGGCTCGCGCTCCACGCCGCCGGCCAGCCGGCGCATCGCCTCCAGCCTACGCACATGGGTTTCGGCGAACGCCTCGGTCGCGCTCGGATCGTGGCGAAGATGGGCGTCGATCGTGTAGCGCCCGCCATTGGCGGCGGCGATCTCGGTGACGGTCCGGTCGGCCTTGCGCACGCTGGTTTCGACCGGCGCGACGCGGACGATCGCGCCGGACCGATGGGACTCGACATACTCGCCCTTGCCGATCTCGACATAGTGGCTGCGCCCATCCGTCGCCTCCACGATCAGATAGTGGCGGTCATTGAGCTCGTCCGACAGGCCGCGCTCGAGCAGCCGCCCGATCAGAGGCCGCGCGTCCGGCGCATGGGGCTCGTAGATGATCTGGTCGGCCGACGCCGGCGCCTGCCCGCGCGCCGCATAAGCGCGCTGCATCGTGCGGATGATGTCGCCGCGCTCGCCCATACGGCGGAGCGTATCGGCCAGGTCCGGCGCGAGGCTCCAGTGCGAGGCGCCGTGCCGGGTGGCGAGGCCCATGCGCTCCAGCTTCCGGAGCCGCCCCATGCGGATGGTCTGGTCGAACGCGCCGCGCGCGGCTGAACTGACCAGCACGTCCGCCTCGACCTCGCGGATGAGAGTCCGGTCAATGCTGGTCAGCCGTTCCTGATCGACCTCGCCGCGCAGCTTCGCCTGAATGTCGCTGGTCGAACGCGGACCAAGGTCCAGGTCGACCAGTTCGGCCGCGCGCTCGCGCATCCCCTGCGTGATGTACTCGCGGGCGATGATCAGATCCTTGCCCCGGTCGTCCTTGCCGCGGACGACAATATGGGTGTGGGGGTGGCCGGTATTGTAGTGGTCCACCGCGACCCAATCGAGCTTGGTCCCCAGATCCTCTTCCATCCGCGCCATCAGGCGGCGGGTCAGCGGCTTCAAATCCTCATAGTCGCAGCCGTCCTCGGCCGACACGATGAAGCGGAACTGGTGGCGGTCGCCGTCCGCCCTTTCGAGGAACGCCTTGCCGTCAACCTTGTCCGCGTCGGCGCCGTAGAGCTGGCCGCGCGCGCCTTCCCTCGTCGTGCCGTCGCGCTCGATATAGCGCAGATGCGCGCGCGCCGCCGCCAGCCCCTTGCCGGCCAGCTTCACGATCCGGGATTTGACGATGACGCGGCGCTTGCGGAAGGCGGCAAACTGGTCGCGCATCGCCAGCACCCGGCCGACGCCGGCGCCGCGGCCGATCCGGCTGCCGTCGAAGCGGCGCGGCCGGCCGGGGACCGCCGTGCCGCCGCGCGCGAGATTGGCGGCGGCGAGGACGCGATGCAGGAACTTGCGGCCACGCGGTTTTCCGCGTGCACGCAGGAGACCGAGATGCGGTTCAAAGTCGTCGTCGTTCATCCGAATGGCCTGATCGGCTCGAAAATCAGGCAGCATGACCTGATCGAACGGCGACGAAAACCGGTGCCAAGAAAAGCGGGGACTTTCGCGGTTTTCAGCCTACCTGGCACCATGGACGAACCCATGGTGCCAAGCGGTCCCGCGAATCCTTGAAAAAACGATGTGCAGACAATCGCTTATGGTGGCGGGTCTGGGGCCCGGCACCATTGCTTCATCTTGCCTTACGCGCTTCTGCCCTCCCTGATTGCATCTCTCGCTCTGCCAGTCGCTTCATTCGACCGAGCCGAGGCAAAAGAAGGGAGCGACGCCCACGCGGGGCGCCGCTCCGGATGCGTGCGATATCGCCATGCTCAGCGGATCGCGCCGAACGCCAGTTCGGCGTCTTTCTCGCCCGCAGTGAGCGTCAGATTGTCGATCGACTGCGCGGCGCCGTTGCCATCGACCAGGCAGGTCGCAACGAACCAGGTGCCCTGCAACCGGCCCAGGATCGCGACCCGATCGAGTTCGGATTCTTCGTCCTCGAGGCTTTCATAAGCGCCGAGCCAGCGCTCCGCCACGCGGCTGTCCCAATGAAATTCGGCCAGCTCCGCCGCCAGATGATGCGCGGCGATTTCAACGCTGCCGTCGCGTCCGAACTGCGCTTCAAGGCCCGCGAGAAGCGCCGGATAGGCGTCGCGCGACGCCGCCTGGACGATCGTGATCGTGGTCATGGAAACCTCCTTCGCTTGCGTCCTCACCATCGAGGACGAAGCCTCGCCGACGGTCGGCGGAGCGGCTGTCAGGGCCGCCGGAGCATCAGCGGAGGCGCCGCGAAGCGGCGGGGGGAGGAGCCGATTTGCGCAGCAAATTGGAGGGGCCGCCGGCCTTGCACAGCCGGTCCGGCGGCCGTCATGCTGGGCCTTGCCGAGACGAGCCCCTCCCACATACCGACCTGCTCTGATCTATCCGCCGCTTGTGGTACGCCCGGTCAGGCGATCGGCGTCAGGCGTCCATCCTCGCCGATCTCGAGCGGACCTTCCCAACTGCCTGGGTCGGCGAGCAGCGCTGGCGTGCAATGATCGGGGGCATGAAGCGCGGTCCAAAAGATGCAGAGTGGCGTGATGATCGGCTTGTTCAGCTCCGCAAAGACCAGCTTCGTCTTCACTTCCAGCCGGGCCTCCTTGTTGTTGTAACCGGCGACCAGCTCGGCGCGGCCGCCGTCTTCCATCCGCACGGCCGAGCCGTGCATCAGGGTCAGGACATAGAGGGCAAGCAACGGAGCGATGGCGGCCAGTTGCCCCTGGTCAGCAGGCGCCTGTAGGCCGGTTTTGCCGAGAACATAGGCCAGGTCCTCAAGGACCTGCTCGTCGGTGAAGGCCGGGTTCCAGATGAACGCGCTGCCGAAATAGTCGACCGTTCGCTTTTCCCGATCGGTCGCATCCTCCTTTCGCTCAGCCTTGCGCAGCGCCTGTTCGAGGACCGATTTGGCAACGCTCCTGGTGAGCCCCAGCCGCGCCTTGATCTGCTCGTCCGTCGCGATGCGGAGGTTGGCGGCCGACACCGTGCGGATATCCGCGAGCGTGAAATCGCGTCGGTCGACGCTGATGCGCACCCAACTGGCGAGGCTGGTAAAGACGTCCCGCACCTGCTGCGTGACGGGTCCCTTCACCCGCTGATCGCGATGGGCCACGAAGTCGCCGATTTCCCTGATGCTCGCACGACCGTAGGATCTGTCACGCAAGGCGAGAAACAGGCGGTCGAGATCGTCGATCCTCCGCCCGCCTTGCAAGAGACGGCGCACGCGGCGCTGCAGGTCGGCGTCGATCATTGCTTCGACCTATCATGACGAAATCGGGCGCAGAAGCGCCGCCGCTCAGAGGCGTGCGATCCGCCCATCAATCGGCCGCCAGGCCTTTTCGCGCGCATAAGCGGCATCCAGCCAGGGATGCGCCGCGTCCCAGATTCTGGTTGGCGAGGTGGCCGGCTCGACCGCCGCCAGCGATGTAAAGAGCGCCGCGGCTGCGCCATCAAAAAGCAGCCTGAAATCGGCCACGGCGCGATTGTCGTAGCGCAACGTTCGCGCGACCCAGGTGAAAATGCCGGTCGCGAACGGCAGGTCGGGAATGTGCCAGACGAAGCGCAGCCCGTCCGGTCCCCGCGCCAGCCGGCCATGTTCCCGCAGGAGGTCGAGCCGTCCGATTCCGTCCCGCGCAATGAGCTCGGCGCAATGCGCCAAGGCATCGTCGAACCGGCAGGATTCGAGGGCGCCGCGCGCGGCGGCCAGCAAATTCCGGCGCTCGATACGCAGCCGCTCGTTGAGCGCGCGGCCCTCGTCAAATTCGAAGATGCGCATCGCCCCTTCCTGCCGCAACCGGCTCGCCTGAGCGCGGCAAATCGCCGCCTGCCGACACAATAATAATGCGTCGCGGACCGGTGCCAGGTTAGGATCCGGAAGCGAAGTCAATTTCAATGCGCGCGCCGCATGTCAGCCGCGCGCGACATGAACGAAGGAGTTCGAAAATGAAGAAAATGCATGTGATCCCTGCCGACGCGGCAACGCCCAGGAACGTCCAGCGCAAGGCCTTCCATGTGATGTACCGCCTTGCCGACAAGCGAACGCCGCATGGCACTTACCAGGAACGCTATGATGCCCTTATCGCCAAGCTGGAGAAGATGCCGGCCGTGCTGCGGCGTGGTCATTTCAACGATGCCGCCCATATCGCGACGTCATCCTGGCTGGTGCGGGCCGATGACGACACCCCTCAATCGCTCGGTCGCAAGCTGAGCGAGAGCCTGACGCCGGGCGACGATCTGCTCGAAGTGCTGCGCGTCACATATATGGATCGCTACGAGCTCACCATCGAAGCGCCCAAGCCGTAGACGTAGCGTAAGCGCATATCGTCTTTCCGGACCGCTGCCGGGGCGGCCGGCCGGCCTTCTATCTGCGGATCAGAAACAGCCGGTCGGCCGCTTCGGCGCCGGTCGCCGCCGGCGCTCTCGGCCTCTCCTGACCTGTGAAGAACAGGCCCGGCGCGGGGCGCGCCGCCTCAACCGGACGCACCGCTTCGGTCCCGGCGATGGCCGCGACATAGGCGCGCGTCTCGCCGGGCAGGGGGCGGCCCGTGGCCAGATGCTCCGCGTAGCGGCCGGGTCCGGCATTGTAGGCGCTGAACAGGCCGGGATAGCCGAAACGCTCGTACATCAGCCGCAGATAGGCCGTGCCGGCGAGGATATTATCGCGCGGACGATCGGGGTCATGGCCAAGGCCGAGGCGCGCCCGCATTTCAGCCCAGGTGCCGGGCATCAATTGCATCAGCCCCATCGCGCCGGCCCGCGAGCGAATCGGCCGCCCGTTCAAGGCCGTGCGCCCGCCGCTTTCGGCGCGCATGACGCGCGCGATCCAGGCTTCCGGTATGTCGAAACGCGCGGAAGCTTCCGCGATCAGCGGACGCCAGCGCGCGACCTCGTCGGCCTGTGCCGGCGTGGCCAGGCACAATGCGAGCGCGCCGGCAATCCGCTTCAACGCGCCCATAACAGCCTGGCCCGCCCGATGATGTCCTGTCGCTCGGTCGGTCCGAAATAGCGGCCGTCGAAGGAATCGCGCGCATCCATCAGCAAGAAGAGGGCGCCGTCTCCGAGCGTCCGGCAACCATGCCAGGCGGGCATCTGACGGCCTGCGCCGTCATAGGGCCGGCGCCATGCCACCCAAATGCCATTGACGTAGATCTGGTCATGCCGCGCGCAGACACGATCGCCCGCGACCGCGGCGACACGCTTCACCAGCGGCACGTTGCTGGGGAGATAGTGGCGGGCGGCGGCGAGTTTGCGCCATGGCGGCGGCGTCCAGGCGACCACCATGTCGCCGCGCTGCGGCGCGCGGCCGGGGGACACGAAATAGAGGCCGGTGGGCGCGCTGGCGCTGACATTCCAGACCAGCAGGGGCCGTGGCGGACAGGCGACCGTCGCGCCAAGCGCAGCGATCGCGGCGGCGCCGAGCGCGAAGCGCAGGCGGTGCCGGGGCGCATGATGATCAGTCATGCGCCCCGGCCTCCGCCACCGCCTTCGACCAGGCGTCGAGATCGTCGATATGGTAGCGAATGCGCCGGCTATGACGCCGGAAGCGCGGCCCGGTGCCGGCGGTGCGATATTCCTGCAGGGTGCGCGGCGAGAGACCGAGATAGAAAGCCGCCTGCTGCGTGGTCAGGAAAGGCGATCCTCTGGCGGCACGAGCCGCGCGCTCATTCTCGTCCTGATCGTCCATGGTGCGCCTTCCCGCTTGCGGGCGGCGTCCGGCACCGCCCGGTGCGCCGACACAAGCATGGCCGCCGGGCGGCGGCCATTGCCCCAAAAGGGGCAATTGCGCCCCCGCGCCCGAAGGCGCGGAGGCGCATCGCCGTCAGTCGGCGGGGTTCCAGATGATGGCGAAGGCGTCGTCATCGTCCTGGCCGGCGGCGCGGCCGAGATTGGCGTAGAGCCGACGCGGCCCGAACTCGGGCGCTGCGAGGCTCAGCGACACATAGTCATTGCCGGAGGTTTCGCTGCGACGGAGCCAGCCGGCACCGACTTCGGCGCCTTCGGACAGGACGCGATAATCGGGCTGGTTGTCGCTCGTCTTGCGCCCGTTGGGCACGATCTCGATCGGGGCGCGGATGGTGAGGGTCCTGAGCTGGCCCTTGAAGCCGTCGCCGTCGCGGGTGACGTAACCGATTGCGGACATGTCTCGTCTCCTTGTTGCTTCGCCCGCGAACCAGTTCCGGGCGACAGGCGGACATGAGAGACGGCGCAGCGAGGGCGGCGCGAACCTGACCAGACCGCAGCGTCAGCGGAGGACCCGAGCCCGAGGGCTTTTTGGACGCGAAGCGGGCGCGAGGAGCCGGCGTCAGCCGGCGGGGAAAAAGGCCGATGGGCGACGGTTTCGCGCCGGCCGGCGCCGGCCCAGCACCGCCGATCAGGCGCCGGATGGTTCGTGCAGGCAAGGGAGGCGAGACCGGCTTGACCACGGTTTCCGCAGCCAGGGCGACCGGAGCATGGCGGGCACAGGACCGCCTAGCCCGTCCGACCGAGCGTCACGGCGTCGACGAGGACAATGGCTTCATCCAGTGCCTGGAGCCGTTCAACGAGGCCGGCAAGATCGCCCGGACCATCGCACAGGCCGAGCAACAGGGTCGAGCAATGGCCGTCCGCGCCGGGGATCAGCCGCAGGTCGAGCGACACGAAACCGGCCGCGTCGATCGCAGCGAGGACGCGCGGAACGAGGGTGTCGTTGGGGTGGAAGTCGATCCACAGCGGATAGGTCACTTATGGTCTCCATGGGCTCGGAAATGGAAAAACCCCCGCTCCTTGGGAGGAGCGGGGGCTCTGGAAGCCTGGTCTGCTAGGGTTCAGACCATCAGCCAGAGTCGGATGCCGCTCCCGCGAGGGCAGGGGCTACGCACGTCACTGGGACAGACGCGGGAAGCGGGATAAGCGGGGCCGGCCTCATCGCCGTTCCGCCAGCCAGAAAGCGAGCATGTCGAGTTCGAGCGGCTGGGCGAAGGCGATGCCGGCATGACCTTCGCTCTGCCACCGGATGAAGCCGGGCAGGTTGGGAAGCCCGTCGATCGTGACGAACGCCTTGCTGTCGGGAGCGACCGGTTCGTCGAGCCGGATGCGGACGCCGCCGAGCGAAATGTCCACGACCTCGACCCGGCGGAAAACACCGCCAAGGCATAAGCTCGCCTCGAGCGAGACGGCGATGCGCAGCGCGCGGGGTGGCTGGTCGGGATCGATGGCGAGAATGTCCTGCGGATCGACCGGGTCCTCGAAGGCGATGCCGATGCGGCCGTCCTCGGCCCAGGCGATCCGGCCCGAAGCCCCGGCGCCGGATTTCAGCTCGAGGGCGGCGCTCTCGCCCGGGAAATAGGTGCCGGGCAGCTCGACCATCACGCCGTCGGGCGAGATGTTGCGGATGCGGCAGAGCTGCTCGCCGCGATCGGTGATCAATTTGCCGATACGCAGCAGGGCCATGTCGCGCGCCTGCCCGCGCCGGTCCTGCATTTCCCCCTTCGTCATCCCCCGCCTCCCGTCCCACCCAGGCGCGCCGGTCCGGATGGGGCCGGACCGGCGCGGAAGCTTGGGGACCGACCTCGGCGCCGTTATCGCCGCATCGGGGCTTCTGAGGGCGGCCAGCTTGGGTTGACTGAGAGGGTGGCTGCCCCTGCTCCTATAGATGCGCGAGGCGACACATTCCGTCGGCGAATCGACAAGAAATCCCGGCGCGGCACGGCCGCGCCGGGCAAAAATTTCGGAAAGAGGCGCGGGCGGCGCCGTGCCGCCGCCCGCGCTATGACTCACGCCGCCAGCGGTTCGCTCTGGCACTCGGTTTCCGGCTCGGGGGCGGGCAAGGCGATCACCGCGCCGGGGCCGGTCGGCTCCGGCTCGTCGCCAGCGGCGCGCGCCGCCGTCACCTTGGCGTGGGCCTTGACCGTGCCGACGCCGCCGCGCTCGGTGTAAGCGGAGGGCGGGAAGGCCATCCAGCGCGGCACCCATCCGGCGACCTTCTCGCGCCCGTTCGCGCCGTCGAGATGGTCGCGCACGATCCGCTTCAAGGTCTTGCCCTTCTCCTTGGCGTTGGCGGCGGCGATGCTCTCGCCCGCCACCTCGGCGACCAGCCGGGTCAGCACCTCCTTGTCGCGGATCAGCTCGAAGAAGGCGTCGTCGGCGCTCCAGTAGCGCGTCATATCGACACCGATCTCCAGCCCCACCGCCTCCACGGCGGCGCTGCCGGCGGCGAGCGTCTCGCCGATGACGATGGCGATCACGTCCATGACGGCGCGGTCGGGCAGCTCCAAGAGCCGCGGGAACACACCGACAAGACCGAACTCGTCGCCATTGCCACCGGTGACATTCGGCTCCTCGGGCGAGAAGTCCAGCACTGCCAGCACCGCGCGCCGCTTCTCGTCGAAATCGGCCTCGCCCCGGCACGTCTCAACGCTCTCGCGGACCTCGTCATTTCGCGTGGTCTGCGGCTCCGGCTTCACGCTCCACAGATGCGAGCCGACAATCGCATGGGCGACCAGCAAGCGCAGCGCGATCTTGGGATGGCGGAGCAGCGCCGCGCGCACGGCGGCGTGGCGGTGCAGGTCGATATAGGTCTGCATCGTGCTCGTCACCTCGGGCCGGGCGATCTTGGGGCCGGTGTCGATCGGCTCGCCCCGCTCCAAGCGGCGGGCCTCCCTGGACGTGACATAGCCTTCGTGGAACGTCACCTCGCCGCTCGGCCGCACGTCGATATAGACGCGCCCGCCCTTGCGC